>JAYVFJ010000240.1:0-9431 GCA_043773225.1 Chloracidobacterium sp. | reverse complement strand
CGTCGTGCCGTTCCCGATCAAAATGTTCGACACACGCGAGGGCCTCTATAACGACACCGCCGCCGTTTTCAATCCGCTGACCAGTTACGGAACCAACGTGCCGTGGGCCGGCGTCATGAGCATGGTGGATATAGACGTCGGTAATTTGAAGAAGTTTCTAAATGGCGATTGGGATGCAAACATGCCCAACGGAACACCCTACGTTGCGGCAACCGGCCATGTTCTTCGCGGAAACGACATTCCTCAGCCGACCAACACCGCGCCAAAAGCGGGCGGCTGGGTCGTCTATTTTTCCGACCGTCGCGGCGATTATGATTTCGACGGCGAATACGACATGGAAGACGTTTACGGCGCAAATGACGGGTTTATGCAGCTCGGCGAGGACATCAACAAAAACACCACGCTTCAGACGGACTTTACAAATGAAGCGCCAAGATACACAGGATCATACAGCAGCATTTCGCCGGATATTGCTGCGGTATTCGATCATAAATTTTACCGACGCGGCGTTCGTCTAATAAATGCTCAGTCGCTTCCGGGCATATACGACACGGCCGCGCCCGCGCTTTCCAAAGGTTTTACGGTTGCGTCGGAAAATGGCGTTTACGTTTTGGGGAATTACAACGCCACCGGCGTTGCCTCAATCGGCAGCCCGACCGCATACACGGATTACATGCCGTCGAGCAACAGCGCGTTCGACATCCCGGCGTCGATTGCTTCGGACGCGGTCACTATACTTTCTAACAACTGGCGTGATTCCACCAGCTTCATTTCACCCTTCAACCGGGGAGCGAGGTTGGCTACGGAGACAACATGCCGTTTTGCAATGCTGTCCGGCGACACGCTGACGACCTTGAACGGCACTCCAAATCAAGGCGGCAGCGATCCAAAGATGGCCGGCGGCGTTCACAACTTCAAGCGCTTTCTAGAAGATTGGGGCGGCGTTCGCCTGAATTACAGCGGTTCGCTCATAAATCTCTTTAACTCGCGCAACAACAACGCTCCTTTTAAATGCTGCAACAATGTTTACAGCCCGCCAACGCGCAACTGGGTTTTTGATGCGACGTTTCTCGACACAAACCGCCTTCCGCCCGGCACGCCGTATTTCCAATACGTCCAGACGACCGGCTTTGAGCGAACAAACGACTAAGTCAGAACTTAATTTGTCCACAGATAAACACAGATAGACACAGATAAGAATTTCTAGTTTTATTATCTGTGTTTATCTGTGTGAATCTGTGGATAATATGTTTTGAAACCATTCGTTTTTTGAACATTGTGTTTATGTTATCGTATTGATAACTAAGGACCACTGTGCCTTTTGGCTGGCCTTAAACCGATGAAAGAGCTTGCCTTAAATAATTGCCGCCTCGACAAGAGATACGATATTCGCGAGCAGCTTGGGAGAGGCAGCTACGCACAGATCTACTTGGCGCGCGATATTCTGGCGTCACATCGGGCGCCGCACAGCGAGGTCGTAATAAAGGCCCTTAACGTATTTCTCCAGGACGATCTCGACGACGATCTCGAACGTACGCTGGTCGAGAATTTTCAGAACGAAGCTGTCGCGCTCGACCGCGTTCGTCATCCCAACATCATCAGCCGTCTTGGCCACGGCACTGCACGCGATCTGCGCGGATCGGTTTTTCATTATCTCGTTGTCGAATACCTTTCGGGCGGCGATATGCAGACGCTTGTCCGAAAAGAAAAGATCGCGCTCAAGCAGGCTTTGAACTATATCGAGCAGGTCTGTGCCGGTCTCGGCCATGCACATCGGAACGGTATCATTCACCGCGACATCAAGCCGCAGAATCTGCTGTTGACCGCGGACCGTTCGACCGTGAAGATCGCCGACTTTGGTGTTGCACGGGTGCATCTTTCAGATTCGCCGATAACGCGTGTGGGGACAAACATCTACGCTCCGCCCGAGCACAGTCCAATGCTTGCGGGTCAAACCGGAACGCTGGATTTTGCACAGCTCACGCCCGCCGCCGATATTTATTCGCTGGCAAAGACGGTTTATACAATTGTTAGCGGCGAATCGCCGCGAGGCTTTGCGAACGATACGCTGTCGCATTTGCCAGAGTCGGTAAAAGAAGAAAAATGGGCTGAAGATCTGACCCGTGTGCTGCGAAAAGCGACGCACCGCGATCCGCGTGAACGGCATCAGAATGTCGAGGAATTTTGGAACGATCTCGGAGCGGTGCGTGAGATCGCCGGTGAGGCGGTCGTCAGCGAACGCGTTACTGTCGCGGGCAGGATCGCCGACACGCAGGTTTTAGCAAGCAATATTCCTCCTCAGCCTCACGTTACAAGCGATTACACCCCGCTTGCTCCGACGAAGCCGCATTTTGAAGAGATAGCCGAAACACCAGTAGTTGTTGAACGTCGCGAGGCGGGCGGAAACGCGACTGGGAAGGAGCGTGTACTCGCGGAGATGGAATTTCAAAATGAAAACGGCAACCTAATCAACGGCACGTTTTCTGACAATCGAGTCTCCACCTTTAACGAAAAATCGGTTGTAGACAAAAAGCGGCGAAAGCGAAGTAGATTTCGCCGCATTTCCGCGTTCGTGATATTCATCAGCCTTTTTACGGGCATTCTTTACGGCACGGCCAGTTATATGCGCGGGCGCGGCATTTTGCCGGAGTTTCGCAACCTGTTCAGTAAGCAAACTGCCGTTGCAAATACCGACATTTATCTGCGGCCTTCGCCGAACACCGACAACGACCCGATCGGCCTGGTCACAAAAAACTCTAAGGTGCGAATTGTAAATTCCAGGAATAATTGGTATCAAGTTGATGTGCTGGAACAGCAAAGCGATCCGCCCGCGCGCCTTAACGCGACTCGCGGCTGGCTGAACGGAAAATATATCGACATCGACAACTAGAAAAAAATTGAGCGTATTAGAAAAAGTCAGACAGTGGATAGACGGCGACAGCGCCGAGCGCGCTTTGGAACAGGCCGCTCGCGATGCGCAGGTCAAACCGCGCAGCAAGGCCGAGGAATTTATCGTCAAGATAGCCCGCGCGGTTGAGAGCGTGATGCAGGCTGAGATGGTCCCGTTGCCGCAGGGAACGACGATTATCCCGAGCGAATACACTATCTTTCTCAACGAGGACGACGACAAGGAATGGCAGGGAATTAAGCGAAAAGGTTTGGAACAGGGCCTGTATCACATTCTCGGCGAGCGTGCGAAAGAGATCGCCGGACGGAAAAAGCTGGAAACCAAATCATTCACAATTGAACTGCGTATTGACGGAACATTGGAGAAAGGCGACGTTCGGGTTCAGCATAGCTGGGAAGACGCGGCGGCGAATAAAACGGGAGTCTTGTCGCGGACAAAATCGCTGCCGGTTGAAACAGTCGCAAAGGCCATTTCGCAGACCGATTCGAATGTTAATTCGTTAACCGCCAAACCAAAAGATCTGCGGCCCTTGATCCCGACGCCGGCAAATTTTCAACAGCCAAATATTCAGCAGGCCGAACCGCTTCCGGGCATGGAAGGCGATGAAATGACGCAGGTCAAGTCACGAATGGCCGAACTTTATCGTCTTGAAATCTGGCGCAACAACACTCGCCAAAATGTCGTGTCCGTTTTTCAGAAGGAGATCGTCATAGGGCGCGGTTCAAAAACTAAACCGGTTGATATTTCGCTCTCAGGAGACGTCGAGATCAGCCGTCGGCATTTGATGTTGATAACTGACGGGGAGGGAAATTTTTGGGCCGTTAACGAAGGAAAGAACGCCGCCGAGATAAATAATTACGACCTGCCAGCCGGCCAGCGTGTGCCCTTAACCGCCGGAGTGCCAATTAATATTTGCAGCTACATGCTGCGCATTCTGCCGAATTAACTTCTGGCGGGATTTGAAAAACCAAAATCAGAATGCCACGAATTCACGAATGAAGAAAAACGATATTTAAGTTTTATTCGTGCATTCGTGGCTAATGGTTTTCTAAAAATCGCCTTTTGGAAGCTCGCCCGACTGTATCAATCGTATAATTTCGTCAACGGTGATTTCCGCTTGCCGCAGCACTTCTTCTGTATAACCATATTTCATGCGATTGCGCTCAAAATCGTCACGATCAACCACTTCGTATTTACTATCCGGCCACACAACTACGTCAATGTCGAGGTCAATATAATCGAGAACGCCATCCGCAAATGTCGGCCGCATGGCGAAGTTGCAATAATAATTTCGGAGCGAGCCGTCAGGTTCGTGAAATCGGAAAATGTTATACCAACGATCGAGCCAGTAGTATTCGTAAGAGATCGTGCCGCGAAGAATCGAGCCAAGTCCGGGATGTTTGACGTCACGGTCAAATTCACCAACCAGCACTATCAGCGAATTGTTTTGCTCGATCAAATCACACGTCCATGTGCGCCGAATGCTCAAATCATACTTGCGTGAATTGACGGTTACTTTTTGAAGTGACATCGTTTAAGTGCACAAGCCCGCGCGTTAGGAAGGGCGATACATTCAATGTGCGTATCGCCCTTGCTAACGCGCGGGATTGTGCATCATGACCTAATCTTTCGCCGCGTGACTGCGCACAACTAGCACCGAACACGGCGCGTGGTGAACTACAGAATCTGATACCGAACCGAGCAGCAACCTTTCCCACCGTTTGTAACCGTGCGATCCGATAATGATGAGATCGGCATTCATTTCCTCAGCCGTTTCGACAATGCGACTATCCGGCGAGCCGAAAAGCACATCGCTTGACACCGCGACATTCTCGCCGAAATGGTCGCGTAAATTTTTAGAGGTGGTTTCGACAACGCGTGCGGCATTCTCTTTACCGGCTTTCTCAAGTTCGCTGGTATCGGGAAGGTAACCGCCGTAAATGTCTATCCCGAGCGGCATTGCCATGTCAACGACGCTCAGTATTTTGATCTCATCGCCTTTGTTGAGATTAAAATTACCCAGCATTTCAGCCGCCGCGTCACCATATTTCGTGCCGTCTGTCGCCAATATTATCTTCATAACGCTATCTTAACAAAAATTCAAACAGGATTGACAGGATTAACAGGATAGAACAATGATGAAAAGCAATCTCCTATCCTGCATACCTCTGTCTATCCTGTTAGAATTATCTACTCGTCGTCAGAAACTTCTTCGCGGCCTGTGTAGGCGTTGCGGAGTTTGCCCAAAAGCTCAAAAAGGACGAGCCGCTCGGTTTCGGTCAGTCCCACGAGACAGCTTTCTTCGAGTTCGAGCCACTGCGATTCGACCTCTTCCCGCATTGCAAAGCCGCGTTCGGTCAAAAATATCCGTGTCGAACGTCCGTCGTCGGCAATCCTGGAACGCGTGACAAGATTTATTTCGATCAGCCCTTTGAGCATTTTATTGACCGTCGGGGCAGAGAGGCTCAGGCGGTTGGCTATGTCGATCTGACGCAGGCCGTCCTGCTTCCACAGTTCGAGCAGTACAAAAATTTGCCCGCCGTGCAGCCCGATCGCTCCCATGTGACGTTCGAGGGAATTGCGAAATGCCGTCGTCACCTTCGCCAAAAGGTAGCTGACCGTGTCTTCAAATTTGATATGCGACGCCATAAGTGCTTTAGTTGTCATACTTTAATTAAATCGTTAGCCCCTCATTAGAAATAGTTAGCCCGCTGTTAATGTATGATTAGCGTGCTAAGAATATATCATTAGCGGGCTAATTATTAAAAGTTAGCACGGTATGGTTTAATTTAGAAGCGGGCTAAGATTAATTTATGGAAAACGCCGAAAAGCTTAAAAATGCACGCAATATCCTGCTTAAGCTGCACAAATCGATGATCGATCTCGAGCGCGAAATGTATGAGGGCATCCACGGCAAGCTTAATTCCTCGGAATTCCTTAACCTTTTGCTTGAAGATGAGGATTTTGCCTGGCTTCGGCAGTTTTCAATGCTGATCGTTGAGATTGACGAGATGTTTGCCCAAAAGGAAGCGATACCGGCGGAGATGATTGACGCGAATCTGGCAAAGGTCAGGGAACTGGTCGAAATGACGGAGCCGGATGAGTATTTTAAAGCGAAATATCAGTTTGCCATACAGCGTGACGCAAACGCCGCAGGTTTGCAAAGCCAGTTAAAAGCCCTTTTGGGCAAAGAATAGCGTCTGATAACGGATGTTCCACCTGTTCCACTGTTCCGGAACGGAACACGAGCTTGCCCCACTTGCCCCACTACGGGTGGGGCGGGGCACAATTATTAGGCTCTACTTTCTACCGCTCTTCTTCCAGTCAGATAAAAACCCTTCCAAACCCTTGTCGGTCAGCGGATGTTTTACTAGCTGTTGGATTACCTTGAATGGAATGGTCGCAACATCAGCACCGGCCAGCGCGCAATCGACAATGTGCATCGGATGGCGGATCGACGCGGCGAGCACCTCGGTCTCGAAGCCATAGTTGTCATAGATCTGGACGATGTCACGAATGAGCTGCATGCCATCCTGCCCGACATCGTCGATGCGTCCAATAAAGGGCGAAATATAACTTGCTCCGGCCTTGGCGGCGAGCAGAGCTTGAGCCGCCGAGAAACAAAGCGTCACATTGACCTTCGTGCCTTCGGCGCGGAACGTCCGACATGCTTTGAGGCCGTCGAGAGTTAGGGGCACTTTGATGACGACGTTGGGTGCGACCTTGGCAAGTTCGCGGCCTTCCTTGAGCATTCCGTCTGTGTCGAGCGCGGTCACTTCGGCAGAAATGTCGCCCTTTACCATTGCGCATATCTTGGCCAGGTGTTCCTTAAAATCAACGTCGCCCTCTTTTGCAACGAGTGAGGGATTCGTAGTAACGCCATCGATCAGGCCAAGCTCATTTGCTTCGTTGATCTCATCCAAATTTGCAGTATCAATAAAAAATTTCATCTTGGTGTCCTTTGTGTCTTTGTGGTGAATTACTCGATCGGGTTTTTCAAAATCCCGATCCCTTCGATCTCGATCTCGCAAACATCGCAGCTTTCCATCTTCGAAACGCCCGACGGCGTTCCCGTAGCGATCACGTCGCCCGCATTCAGCGTCATCATGTTTGAGATATATCGTATCAGAAAATCGACCGGGAAGACCATCTGGGAAGTTCTGCCTGATTGTCGGACAACGCCGTTGACACGAGTTTCGAGATGGATATCCGACACATCCAATTCTGTCTCGATGTGCGGCCCGATCGGACAAAATGTGTCAAATGATTTTGCCCGCGCAAACTGGCCGTCCTTTTTCTGTAAATCCCGTGCTGTCACGTCGTTAAGACAAGTGTATCCCAAAATATATTCACGCCAGTCGTCTGCGTCGGTTAAATTCTTGCAGGTCTTTGAGATGACGACCGCAAACTCACCTTCGTGCTCAACCTGCTGTGACTGCGGCGGAATGACGATAGCATCTCCATTGTGAATTAGGGCCGACGGCGCTTTGAGAAAAAGCAGCGGCTCGCTCGGCACTTCGTTGCCTAGCTCTGCGGCGTGCTCGGCATAATTGCGGCCAACGCAGATGACCTTCGACGGGGCAAAATCTTTTCCGATCTCAATTTTCATCAGGGCACAGTCTCGGACACAACTTCGGACGGTTCGCTTACGTTGCCGAATTTGTCGGTCGCGGTCAGGTAGTAATAGTATGTTTTCCCCGATTCGACTTTTTTGTCTTGAAACGTATTAGTTTTCAGGAGTTCGGGCGTGAGCAGAGTCCATTTATCTTTTGGCAGGTCTTTGTCCTCGGAACGGTAGATCTTGTAGCCGACGACATCCTTTTCCACATTTACAGCGAAAAATATCGAGATCGTAGTTGGCGCCGCCGCGACCGTTATGGCAGATGGTGCAGTGGGTGCGAACGTATCGATAGCTTTGTATTTCAGAACATTTGATTCCGCGCTTTCGATCGGCTCGGCCTGCGTTCCTACGGAAACCGCCCGGACAAAATAAAAATAATCCTTTCCGAAATCAAAGAATTCATCGTCAAAATTGGCTGTCGTGACAGGCGATTTGTTGAGCAACTTTCCAGGTTCCTTTGGCGAGGTCGAACGATAGACGTTGTAGCCGAGAATGCTCACTGGCGACGAACCGTCAATGTTTGTCTGCGAGGGAAGCCATTTCAAACGGATCGCGTCCTGCGACGACTCGGCTGTGAGAGCCGTCGGATTTGCCGCGACTTTTGATGTCGGTTCGATGAGCAGTGCATTCGAGAAACCGGCCTTTTGACCGCCAGCGTTGACGAACCTTATCGCATAGCGCAAGCGTGCCGACTGGCCGGCGAATTCAAGCGTGTCTTTATAAGTGAGCGTCTTCATACCGAAATCTGCGTCGGTAATTTTCAATGCGGCAATAAGAGTGCTGCGATTGGAGAACTCTTCCTCGGAAAGCTGCAGCGGGGAAGTGATCGGCTCGGCCAGCCGATAAATATCGGCGCGACTAATATTCAAAACACTGTCTTTTTTGGCATTGCGAGCCGGCATTTTCCAGGAAATAATGACCTGATTGCCGCGCTGAAATCCGGCTATCTCAACACGCTGTAATACGCGTTCTTTTGGCGGAACAGGCATTCCTCGCTTACCGCAGCCGGTCAGAAGAAAAAACAGTATAAAAAGAATAAGAATCTTAAGCTGGTCGTGTTTAATAAGAGATTTTTGAATTTTTGAAGTGCTTAACATTTTGAATTCGGACAAAATTCTCTAGCTACTAGCCTGTGCCAACAATTGTGTGGGCTAACTCTGGCTTGCAGCTAGCAGCCAGTAGCTAGAGCAAATAATCAGGTCGAGCGAGGTCGAGCACTTATAAAATATACTGACGCAGATTTTGATCTTGAATCAGTCCGCTCAGACGTTCGTTGACATAGGCGGCGTCGATCTTTTGATTTTTTTGTTCCAGTTCGCCCCCGAGAAAACTAATCTCTTCGAGCAGTTTCTCAACCATTGTGTGCAAACGTCTTGCTCCGATGTTCTCGGTTATTTTGTTGATTTCCTCGGCCATTTCGGCGAGACGGTCTATCGCGTCGTCGGTGAAAGTTAATTTAATTCCTTCGGTTTCAAGCAGCGCCTGATACTGCTTTATCAGAGAATTTTTTGGCTGGACGAGTATCCGCTTTAGGTCGTCAACAGTCAGCGATTCGAGTTCGACGCGGATTGGGAAACGTCCTTGAAGTTCAGGGATCAAGTCGGACGGCTTTGCAACATGAAACGCTCCGGCGGCGATAAACAGAATGTGGTCTGTACTTACCATGCCGTGCTTGGTGTTGACATTCGTGCCCTCGACTATCGGTAGAAGGTCGCGTTGGACGCCTTCGCGCGAAACGTCAGGACTGCCCGAACCGGATTCGCGGCCAGCGACCTTGTCTAATTCATCAAGGAAAATAATGCCCGATGACTGGAGCCTTTCAAGCGAAGCGTGTGTTATCTGCTCCATATCGACGAGGCTTTCCTGTTCGTCGCGGGTCAGATATTTGCGTGCCTCGGCGAT
>JAYVFJ010000239.1:0-12460 GCA_043773225.1 Chloracidobacterium sp. | reverse complement strand
AAATGGCTCCGGATCGAACGATCTTTCGGGCACAAGCCCGGTTGATTCCGGTGCGGGACTTCTAGCCGACACATGGGCTTTGAGTGAAACACTCAGTGCAGCCGCTGCAGGCAAATACACGGCTTCGGCTTGGGTATGCGTTGGCGGAACGCAGAGCGGCAGCAACATCACTCTTATGAACGCCCAGGAAGCCACCTGTACGATCACTAACAATGACATCGCTCCGATACTTCATCTGCGGAAGGTTGTTATCAATGATAACGGCGGAACAAAGACCATTGCAGACTTCCCGCTTTTAGCAAACGGAACTGGAACGAATGATATTTCGGGCACAAGCCCGGTTGACTCGGGTCCAACGCTGAGAGCTGATACGTTTGCATTGAGTGAGACAACGATGCCCGGTTACACAGCGTCGGCATGGGTATGTGTTGGCGGTAGCCAAACTGGCAGCAACATCACTCTTACGAACGCTCAGGAAGCAACCTGCACTATCACAAACGACGATCAGCCCGGCAAGATCGTTATTAAGAAGTTGACTAACCCGGCGGGTGATCCGACGAGTTTCAACTTTGACGGTATGGGTGACGGTGCTGGCAGTTTGCCTGAGTATGCTGACTTCTCGTTGACGGACGGGCAGATGAACATGCAGTCGCTTGATGCGGGTTCGTATATGGTGACGGAACTTGTTCCTGCGGGGTGGATTCTCTCCGGCGTTGGTAGTTGCACAATTACCGGAACCGGATTGGGAACCAGCACTGCAGTGCCTAATGCGATGACCGCGAAGATCGCTATCACCTTACAAATAGGCGATATCGTTACCTGCACATTCGAGAATACGAAAGACAACGGTGTTACGAGAACTCAGGGCTTCTGGTCAACGCATACGCCGCTAGCGAATATTGCGTGGTTCGGCGGCACGGCGTTCGGACATAATTTCCCGGGTGTGGCGGCTAGGCCGGGCATCGGCGACAGAATGCTTTGCGGCAGGGATATCGGCCCGGCCGATCTGACCGGCCTCGGCAAGCTGATGGGCGGCTTCTGGAGCGACATTGCTAAGAAATCGACCGGAGCCAAACGTCCCAATCTCGATAAGGCACGAATGACGCTCCTGCAGCAATTGCTGGCAGCCGAGTTAAACCTTTCTGCCTTCAACACCGTGCCTTCGGGCGGAATTGGACAGTTCGCCGCGTGGGAAGCAGCGTTCTGCGGTACTAACGAGGGGGCGATAAATACGGCCAAGAGTCAGGCTGCTGCGTATAATGAAGCAGGTGACAGCGGCGTATTTACCCCCGGAACTGCGGCAGATTCGCAATATGCCAGGTCCATTGCCAATAGAATGTTCTGGGATAATCTTCCGGCCGGGCCTCCTCTCTTCACCTCGCCGGGTAAGACCAATCCCGTTACATCCGGTGATGAATAACCTTTAGCGAAAGCTAATTAGACTAAGCAGGTTCTGAGCAATCAGAACCTGCTTTTTTTAGGCTGTATTGTGTATCCCAAACTCTGCCTGATTAACCGTAAACTTAACTAAGGTTAATAGTTTCCTCGTATTGAGGAACGACCACATTCCACCCGAACCGTTCTCTAATATGCCCTGCCATCGCCTCGGCGGCGTCCGGTTCGCCGTGTGTGGTAAAAACCATCTTCGGTGCATGAGAAAGCCCGCTTAGCCATCTTAAAACCGCTTTCCAATCGGCGTGGGCCGAGAAGCCTTCGACCTTTGCAACGTGGCAGCGGACAGGCACCCAATTTTTCATGATCCGCACTTCCCGTTCGCCGTCCTGGATGCGGCGGCCGGTGGTTCCGGCTGCCTGAAAGCCGACAAAAATTACCGTCGCGTTCTCGTTCGGCAAAACACGCATCGCGTGATGCAAAACGCGGCCGCCCGTGAGCATTCCCGACGCCGAGATGATGATACGAGCACCTTTCATATCGTTCAGCCTTTTCGATTCGTCGCGGCTAGACGTGGTCATCATCGATGCCGTTCGCAGCGGATGCCGTTTGTGTGCAAGTATCGACGCGTATTCGCGGTCGTGTTCCTCGTGCCAGCGGTTATAAACCTGCGTCGCCTGCGAAGCCATCGGCGAATCAACAATAACCGGCACGACGGGAATGCGTTTTTGTTCCTCAAGTTCGCGGATCATATAGAGCACTTCTTGTGTGCGCCCGACAGCAAATGCAGGTATCAGGATCGGGCCGTTTCGCTTGATGGCCTCGTTTATGATGTTCGCCATCTGCGTTTCAGAATCAACGTCGCCGTGCAGCCGATCGCCGTATGTTGATTCGCACATCAGGTAATCGCAATCCGGCGGCGCCGCCGGATCGTTGACTATCGGCTGATCGTAATGGCCGAGATCGCCCGAAAATAGAAAACGGATCGTGTCAGAACCACCTGCGGTAGCGGGTGGTTGAAGATCGGCATTGAGATCCTCTGAGTTATTGATAGGCTGCGTTAAACCACCCGCTACCGCAGGTGGTTCTGACATTTCAACCAACACAAGGCTCGCACCCATGATGTGGCCGGCGACTAGAAAACTCGCTTTTATGCCTTCGCAAATGTCGTATGGCTGGCCGTCGTTCGGCACAGTCCTCAGCAACTGCAAAGTGGCCCGCGCGTCATTCTCGTCATACATCGGCAACGCGGGCGAATGGCTTGTCAGGTCGTGGCGATTGCGGTAATCGGCTTCTTCTTCCTGCAGACGCGCGGAATCGGGGAGCAGTATCTTGAGCAGATCGCCGGTCGCCCGCGATGTCGTGATCTGGCCGTTAAAACCCAATTTCACAAGGCGCGGCAGCCAGCCGGTGTGATCAATATGAGCGTGAGTAATGATCACAGCATCTATCTCACGCGGGTCAAACGGCGGGTCCTGCCAATTGCGTTTGCGTATCTCCTTCAGCCCCTGAAACAACCCGCAATCAACAAGTATCTTCCTGCCATTATGTTCGAGCAGATATTTGGAGCCGGTGACGGTTCCGACGCCGCCATAAAATGTTATTTTTGCCATAGTTCTTGAATATACAACATAGTTCCCAGCGCCGAAAATATCTGCTGTCCCGCTGTCCCAACAGATTTTTTTGTCCCAGGCGTGTCCCACAGGGTCGTGGGACACTGTAACTGACTGTTTTTATGAGAGTTACGGCGATTTTCAACCTCTGTCCCACGTATTTTTCAAAAAAATTCTTAAAAACTCAAACTATTGAAAACATTGAGTTTATCGATTTTTCAAATGCTTTGAAGCGTGGGACAAGTTTGCCCCGGACTTTCAAAGATCGAACCTATTGCCTGCCTGGCCGGTGACCATGCAGGCATATGCGATATGTTTCAATCATAGCACATCATACTACTTATAGTCAAGCATTTTTATTTCGTAAAGAAACCAGCTATTGTCTCTGCGGTCTCTGCGAAAAAACTCAGCGATCTTTGCGTGAAATTGGGTTCCACGCGGAGATCGCTGAGGAAGACGCAGAGATCTGGTCATAAAATTGAATCATTCACTATCGAGATTCCGCAGCTCCTGCTTGGCTCGTACCTCGGCGTTGCGAAACAGTGTCGGTTCCGACCTGGCTAGTTCGATCGCAGTTTCAAATTCCCGGCGCGCGTCATCTTTTCTACCTGCTTGCGTCAATATCAATCCAATTCCCAGATGAACGCGGGGGTCGTTTGGAGCGAGTTCCACGCCCGTATGAGCTTCAGCAATTGCTTCGTCGAACTGTTTCTTCGAAGCGAGAAAATTGGCTCTGACAATCCGGTTCAACGCCGCTGCCACCGGCATCTCAAAGCGGCCATTGTAAACAAAAATAGTGCCGCCGATCTGTGCGGTCGGCTTAGCTTCAACCAGAGCCAAATATTCGGGACCGCCACGCGGCGGCAGATTGGACACGCTTATCAACACTGTCCCGTCAATCACGGGCGGAACCGAATCGGGCATCGTGGACGGAGAACGTTGGAAAGCGCTGTCGGGCAAAAACCTACACGGCTGTGACGCACGCATCACCTCTGGGTTTCCGAATCCGGCAAACCAACAATCGGTTATTCCCTCGCCTGCAAGGTATTCGTTCACCAGTTTATAGTTTTGGCCCCAGTCAACATTGGAGTCTCTAAAAACGAGATACGAGCTATCGGTGCCGCCAAAAAATAAGTTGGCGAATGCGATGTGATTAGGAGCATTCATCACGGTGGTCACGGCGTGAAATAGAAGCAGCGCGACAACCACATATTGAAATGCCCGCGCTTTTGTGCACATCCAAACGGCACCGGCGGCAGCGGCCACGATGAAAAATGCATAGACCGGCAATATGTGCCTGACGCCGATGTTCATTTTTGACGTTAGCGAGACGGCAAAAAAAGCGAGCGCGGGTGCAAGTAAAAACAGCAGTTCCCTTCGCCTCTCGCGTGCGAAAAATGCCATCAACAGGCCAAACGGCAACAGGAAGAGGAGAGCGATGCTCGTTTTCACCGCGAAGGCAAGCGGAAAATAATACCATTGCCCGGTCACATAACGTTCGCCAAATATCCACACGTTACGGCTGTTCGAGGCGATGATGTCGGCGAGGCCAAGTATGTAGGATTCGGGAAATATCCTGGCATGGCTCACGGCCGTGACGATCTTTGCCGCCGATGATTCGACCATCTCAGGCCGGCCGTTCGCCATGATGTATTCCCCGACCGACGGCATGTTGCCCGGTAGGTTTGGTGTTGCTGTGTAGCGAAATCCGTAAAATGCCCAAAGAATGACAAAAGCGATCAGGAACGCTCCGGCGAAAGTTCCAACGCGGCGAAGGATCAGTTTCGATAAGTTTGCGAGCGGCTCGCGGTAGATCAGCGCGTCAACAATAAAAAGCACAAAAAGCACCGGGACGAAAATGACCGCCGAGTGTTTAGCCGCGAGCATCAACCCCATCGCCACGGCAACGATCACAAATCTCCGCCAGTTGGGAACCTTCACATAACGATAGAGCGCGTAAAACGTTCCAAACGCCGTCACTGACAACCCCATGTCCGTAGTCACCAGAGCGCCGTGCGCTATCAGTGTCGGCTCGAATGCAAGTATCGCCAACGCCGTGACCGCTGCCCACGAGCCGAACATCTCGCGCGCCGCAAAAAATATGAGTGCAGCCAATGCCAAACTCAACAGTGCGGCAAGCAGCCGCGCCGGGATCAATACCGAATCTATATTGTTTTCAACCAGAAAATTGCCGCCGAGGCCGAACATTTCGCTTTTCGGAACGAGACGTGTGCCGCAGTCGGTTTGCGGCCCGGCCATCGTTCTGAAATTAAACGGCACAGTGGCGAGCAGCTTAACTAAAGGCGGGTGCTCCGGGTTGATCCCGAAATCGCCGCAACGCCAATGCTGATAACCGGCAACCGTATGAGCCGGCTCATCAAACGTCGCGCTGGTGCGCACAGCGTGAAACCAAAGCTGGTAGCTGAATGCACAGAACAGCAACGCAGTCAGGACGGCAAATACAAGCCTTTTAGCATTAAATTGTCCGGCGGTTGGATTGCGGTCACTTGTCATAACTAAAAGTGCCTCCTCGTGTCGTCGTAATAATCCCGCCTGTATTCAGGGCATCGTTTCATAAACTTTATTCCGCCAAATTCACTCGCTTCAACAGGCTGGCAAATCGCGGGTCGGAGCGGAAGGTTTCAAAATACGGATCGACCTTAAGAAAGTTCAGCATCCAGCCTCCGGTTGCAAATTCCTTATCGAGATGTTCGAACGCTTTATCTTTATCGCCGAGTCCCGCGTAAACCACTGCCAACTCGTAACCATCGGATTGAATGTCTTTTTCGGGCAATTCAATTTCCTTGATGATCCTGAGAGCCTCGTCGCGCTTGCCGGCAATCGCATAGGCGTTGCCGAGCGTCGCGAGGACCTCGATCGTTGCCCCCTGCTTGAGTTTTGCCTTTTCCAATTGAGAGATGGCGGCGGGTAGTTTGCCGGACATCTCGTATGTGCGTGCGAGGAATGTGTGCGCCCACCAAAATTCGGGCTCGATCTCGATGGTCTTATTGAACTGATTCGCAGCCTCGTCATAACGCTTTGCATAAAAATAGACTATGCCGAGAAGAGTGTTGAACTCAGCCGAGAGCGGTTCCAACTCGACCGCACGTTTCGCTTCGGGGATCGCTTCATCAAAGCGTCCCATGGCAGCCAGATAAATACCATAATATGCACGAGCTAATCCGTGATTCGGGTTGAGGCCGATCGATTGACGAAACTCCCGTTCGGCTGCCGGCCAGTCGTATTCGAACCAGGCATAGATGCTGCCGAGCGAAGCGTGTGCCTCGGCCAGCGTGGGGTCGATCTCTAAAGCCTTAACCGCAGCCGCCTTTCCTTTTTTCGCTCCTTCTTGAGCCGAAATGTACCAATTGGAGTAATAACAATAAGCCAGTCCGTCATACGCCAGGGCGTAATTTGCGTCGCGGGCGATGGCCTGATTGAAATATTCAATACCTTTGTTGAATCCTTCCTCGGTGTATTTGGTCGAGTGGTAGCGGCCTTTGAGATAAAGCTGATAAGCCTCGACGTCTTTTGTGTAAGTTTTTGCGAGCTTTGCCTCGTCCGCTCCCGACAGTTTTGTTTTTAGCTTTTGCGACACATCTCTTGCTATTTCGCTTTGCAGCGAAACGATGTCCGCTGTTTTTCGTTCGTATTTGTCGCCCCAGATCGTGTTCTCTGTCTGCGCATCGATCAATTCAAGATTCAGGGTCAGTTGGTCGCCGCGTTGGATAACCCGCCCGGTCAGGATGGCCTGGACGTTTAATTCGGATGCGATCTTTTTAGTATCGATCTCCTTGCCCTTGTAACGAAACACGCTTGAACGTGCCTTGACGCTCAGATTCGGAAGCTGCGAAAGACTATTGATGAGCGTTTCCGTCATCCCATCCGAGAGATATTCAACGTCAGCATTACCGCTCTCATTAACAAACGGCATCACGGCTATGGATTCAATCTGTCTGGCCGGAGAGAAATAGCGATAGCCGAAGAAAGCACCAGCAAAAATCAAAAGGACTGCGATCAATGCAGCCATCGGCTTTGCCGCTCTATTTGCGGAACGGTTGCGTTTTTCAGCAACACTGGCACGTTCTCTGTGCCAGAACCGAAGCTTTTCCGGCGAGTTCCTCAACCTTCCTTGAGGCTGTGCCTCCGCACCGCCAGGAAGAATAGCGGTCGCGGATTCGTCGAACATCTTGGTCGGCTGCGTTAAACCAGCCGCTACCGCAGGCGGTTCTGACAAGATCGCCGTCGCCGGTTCATCGGCGGACGCCGGGCCTTCGAGCAGCGCATTTCCGTCGTCGAGACAATACAGCAGCGTGTCGTCGTAATAATCCCGCCTGCATTCAGGGCAACGTTTCATAATTTACAACCCAAGGAGAATTTTTAGTCGATCCTCAACCATTTCGATCGTTTGAGATGAAACCTTGCCAAGACGTTTTGCCAGCCGTGCTGTTGAGACCGAACGCACGTCTTCACACTTTACAAAACTCGTCTTGGTCAATCCGCCTTCGGGTGGTTGGACTTCGACGTGGAGGGGAATGCCCTTAGCTTTTGAAGTGATTGGTATTGCAATTACAAGTTCGGCGGCGCCGTGGTTAAACTGGTCAACCGAAATGATCAATGCCGGACGCATTCCTGCTTGTTCGCGTCCTTTAGTCGGATCGAGTCCAACGAGCCATATCTCGCCGCGCGATGGTTGACTCATTCCTTTTCAACTCCGTCCAAAAGCGTATTTTCCCAAATGTCACGTTCAGCCATCTCTTCCTGCCATGCCTTCTTGTCCGCTTTTAGCGCAGAAAACGCCAGATTCGTGGCTTCGAGCATCTTGCTTCTACGCAAGTCCTCGATTGCCTCGTCAATAACCGATTGCATTGATTTGCCCTTGCCTTTGGAAAGGGTTTTCAGTATCTGATAACTGTTTGAACTGATTCGGACATTTACGCTTGACATAATATCGCCTCTATATAGAATGTTACTGATAAGTGGTAAATATTGTCAACAATATTGCATACATTCTGTTCTAAAGCCTTGCTGATCCGTCATCAAGCAAGCATCTGGCTATCCAGATATCTTTCGGCATTCAGGGCATCGTTTCATAAATGTTTTACTGAGCGGTGTCGAATTTTTTCAGCAACTCCTGAAATCGCGGATCACCGCGCAAATTGTCGAAAGTCGGATCGAATTTGATCACAAAAAGCCAAAAGTCTCCGTCGTTCGCGCCTTTAACGAGTTCGGCTATGGCTGCTTCCTTTTCGCCGAGTTGCGCGAGTAAATTAGCTCGAAGCATTCGGCTCGCATTGGGACGTATATCGAGTTGCCGAATCATTTCGCGTAAGTATCCGTTCCAGCCGCCTTTCGCAAAACTCTCGCGCACCAATCTCGCATTGCCGGCTTGGTCATCGAGTTCGAGCGATTTGGCGCGTTCCTCGACCGCAGCGGCGTAATTTCCTTGCATCAGGTAGAAGCGCGAAAGAAGCGTATGCGACCAGATAAATGTCGGTTCCATTTCGACAATTTTTTTCATTTGCCCGATGCCTTCGTCGGTTCTGCCCGAGTAATACAGGCAGACACCATAGCCGAAATTAACGGCTGTCGAAGTCGGATCAATCTCAAGCGCCCGGCGGTATGAAGTCAACGCTTCGTCGTAACGCCCAAGCATCATCAGCCGCGAGCCGTTCCATTGATGCGCCTGCGGGTAGTTCGCATTCAATTCCATGGCGCGTCTCAATTCGCGCTCCGACGCCGCCCAATCGTAATCGAGCATATATTGATAGCCAAGTGAGGCGTGGGCTTCCGCTAGTTGGTCGTCAAGAGCCAACGCCCGCAGAATGTATTCCTTCTTTTTCGGTCTGTCCGTATCTTCGGCAATGTCGGCAAGCCCGACGTAACCGAGAGCAAAGTTCGGGTCCTTTTCAATCGCTTGGCGAAAATAACCTTCGGCTTTATTAAATTCCCTTCCGGCGCGTTTGTTCCAATAGAAACGTCCCTGCAAATAAAGCCGGTAAGCTTCTGAATTCGTCGTATAAGTTTTCGCCAGATTTTGCTGATCGGCGCCTGAGAGTTTTAGTTTAAGTTTGCCGGAAACATCACGGGCGACTTCGCTTTGCAGAGAAACAAGGTCGGATTGCTTTCGATTGTATTGCTCGCTCCATAAGACGCTATCTTTTTGCGCGTCAACAAGTTCCAAACTGAGCGTCAACTGATCGCCGCGTTGTGATACGCGTCCGTTCAAGATCGCCTGCACATTCAACTCTTTAGCAATGGTCTGTGAGTCAGTGTCTTTCCCCTTATATCGAAAAACCGTCGAACGCGGCTTTACATTAAGATTCGGCAAATTCGACAAATTCTTGATCAAAGTCTCGGTCATGCCGTCCGAGAGATATTCGACATCGGCATTGCCGCTTTCATTCACAAACGGCATCACGGCGATTGATTCGATCTGTTTGGCGGGAGAGAAATATTGGTAACCTAAGAACCCACCGACCAAAACCAGAACGGCCACGGCCAACGCTGCAAACGGCTTTGCCGCTCGCCGAGCGGAAAAGCTCCGCTTTTCCGTCGAGTCATCTGATTTCTCTTGAGGCTCCGCCTCTGGCCCGCGAGGCAAGATAGCGGTTTGATCGGTCGTATGAATCTGAGCGCGCGTCGCTGACTCGGAGAACTGGCCGCCCGCTAACGCAGGTGGTTCTGACAGGATCGCCGTTGCCGGCTCGTCCATTGACGCCGGCCCTTCGAGCAGTGCATTGCCGTCGTCGAGACAGTAAAGCAGCGTGTCGTCGTAATAATCCCGCCTGCATTCAGGGCATCGTTTCATAAAATCTATTCGGGCAGATTCATCCGTTTCAACAAATCCTTGAATCGCGGATCACCGCGAAGGTTTTCGAATGGTGGATCGACCTTGATCATCACTCCCGAATGCTCCTCCTCAAGTCCTTTATTGAGCCACTCAAATGCCTTGTCCTTGTCGTTTAGCCCTGCGTAAACGCTGGCAATATTAGCAGGCGAGACAAACGAATTCGGTGCGGGTCGTAATAATTGGTCTAATATTTTGCGGGCCTCCGCAGAATTGCCGCTCACGGCATAAACGTATCCAAGATAACCCCTTATGTCGGGATTATTGTCCAGTGAACGAGCCTTTTCCAGCGCTGTGATAGCTTCCGCATACTGCCGCTTTCTTTCATAGGCCAGCCCTAACGTCATATAACCGGCCCAGTAGTTTGGATCCAGTTCGATCGTCCTGCGGGCCTGTTCAATCGCTTCGTCGTACCGACCCGTGCAAATATAACCAAATGCAGCATTACTGTTGGCATTAAGGCTAAGAGGACTGAGAGTTTTAGCTAAGATAAATTCCGATACGGCCTGATCGAGATTTCCCGTAACCAACAAATAGTAGCCATATCCATCATGCGATGTAGTTGATCCCAGTTCGATAGAACGTTTGAAATTTTTTTCACACGCGGCCCAATCGAGTCCGTACCAGACCTCATAGATACCTAGTAATGCGTATGCCTCAGCTAACGAGGCATCCAGTTCGATTGCCCTTAAGCCTGCGGCCTTTGCTTTCGGCATCGCCTCGCTGCCAGGCAAATACCAGTTAGCCGCGGTGTTATATGCATAACCTTTCCCGACATACGCTAACGCGTAATTCGGGTCCTTTTCGATCGCCTTTTCGTAGAACTCGATCGCCTTTTTATAGCCCTCTTGGTTGTATTTGTCTTTGTAGTAATTACCCTTCAGATAAAGCTCGTAAGCCTCAGGGTTGGTTGTATAGGTCTTGGTCACTTTTGCCTCATCCGCACCGGACAGGGTTGTAAGCCGTTTCGAAAGATCACTGGCGATGTCGGTTTGAAGCGTAACGAGGTCGGCTTGTTTACGATTGTATCGCTGGCTCCAGACGACCTTATCCAAAACCACATCAATCAACTCTACAAATAGCAGTAGGTCCTGCCCGCGCTGCACAACTTTTCCATTCAGGATCGCCTGAACGTTCAGCTCTTTGCCAATAGTTTGCGAGTTTGTTTCTTTGCCCTTATATCGAAACACCGACGAACGCGGCTTTACATTAAGATTCGGTAATTGCGACAAACTGCTGATCAAAGTCTCGGTCATTCCGTCGCTCAAATATTCGACATCCGCATTACCGCTCTCATTAACAAACGGCATCACGGCAATTGATTCGATCTGCTTGGCCGGCGCGAGATATCGAAAGCCGAGGAATCCGCCCGCGACAATCAGAATTACCGCGATCAACGCCGCCAGCGGCTTTGCCACTCGATGTGCGGAAAGGCTTTGCCTTTCCGTCGTGTCACCCAAATTATTTTGAGGCTCGGCCTCCGCTCCGTGAGGGAGAATTGCGGTTGCAGATTCGTCGAGAATTTTGGTCAGCTGCGTTAAACCACCCGCTACCTGAAGCGGTTCTGCCAAGATCGCCGTTTTTGGTTCGTCCATCGACGCCGGGCCGTAGAGCAATTCCGCTCCGTCATCGAGACAGAACATCATTGTATTGTCATACTCGCGGCCGCACTGCGGGCATTTTTTCATGAGACTATTCTTCTAGGTCTTTACTATTTCGAGTTTTGGAAACGCCTTGCGGTAAATTTTGTCGTCGAGCGTCAGCAGGCGATACTCATTACACAATGCGTGAGCGCCGATGTAGAAGTCTGTCAAAATTCTTCGCGGATCGTCGGACTTTTGACGTCTTCGGCGAGCGGCATATTTTTGAAAGGCCGCTCCCGCGTTTCGCCAGATTGTTTCGCTGCTTGACCAGTCAACAGAAATATCGATCTCATCGAGAAATGTATCAATGAATTTCTCAGTGCGCGTCGGGTATGCGAGAAGTTCTCCATATACCGCGCCGCAAATGATAGCCCTGCCCCGAGCAAGTGCCGCTGCGATAGCGTCAAATGCCTTGAGATTTGACGAGTCGGCAGGATTCCACAATCCGACGATGATGTTTGTATCGATCGATGTGGTCATTCGGGGTCACGCAATTCACGGACGGATCGGATGACGGCCGCACGTCCGGCGCCGATTCCCGGTGTTCCAATGCCGCGATATTTTTCCAGTTTGCTTAGCTGTTTCAATGGCCGAATCACAACTTCTCCGCCGTTTTGCTCAAAGACAAGTTGATCCCCTTCTTTAACACCCAGTGTTTTCCGAATTTTGAGCGGAACGGTGATCTGTCCTTTGCTTGTGATCTTTGCTTTTGTTTGCATATTCTCTCCCCCGATTCCTTACATTATCACAAATCGCCTTACTTTTTCATCTTTTGCGCAGTGCGCATGTCGTCGAAATGATCTCGCCTGAAAATTCTAATCCGGCAGATTCATGCGTTTGAGCAGATCCTTGTATCGCGGGTCGTCGCGGAGGGGTTCATAATGGATTCGCCATCTGGTGAATCCAAGATCCTCTTTGTTCTGAAAGGCTTTTTCCAACCATTCAAATGCTTTGTCTTTGTC
>JAYVFJ010000238.1:0-4669 GCA_043773225.1 Chloracidobacterium sp. | reverse complement strand
CCGGCATTTGTAAATTCGGGCGGCAAAAAGGCGAGGCCGATGTTCTTTTTTAGGAAAGGCGCGGGTGAGCCGCTGGTGACGATGCCGACTTTATTATCGCCGACGTAAACGTCAAAGCCGTCGCGGGCGATGCCGGGTTCGATCATTTCGAAGCCGGCGATCTTGCGTGTCAAGCCTGCTTCTTTTTGTTTTGCTAAGGTGGTTGAGCCGATGAATTCGCCTTTGTTGAGTTTGGTGATCCAGCCGAGGTTGGCTTCGAGCGGAGTGATGTCGTCGCCGAGTTCGTGGCCGTAGAGCGACATTGCCGATTCAAGTCGGAGCGTGTTTCGCGCGGCCAGACCGCAGGGAAGTATGCCGTCGTCCGAACCGTAGTTGCCTGCTTTGAGAATTTTGTTCCAAAGCTGTTCGGCGTATTTAGGTGCGGCGTAGATCTCAAAGCCGTCCTCGCCCGTGTAGCCGGTGCGCGAGATGATTGATTCGACGCCGTCAACACGGCCTTCGGTAAAGTGATAGTAGCCGATTGGCGAGAGTTCGGTTTCAGTAAGCTGCTGCACAATGCCGAGAGCGTCAGGTCCCTGGACAGCGATCTGGCAAAAATCGCTGCTGGCGTTTTTTAGGTCGCAATCGTCGGCGTCGTTGTGATGCGACGTTATCCATTCCCAATCTTTTTCGGTCGTGCCGGCGTTGACGACGAGTAGCAGTTTTTGCTCCGAAAAACGGTAAACGAGCAGATCGTCAACGACGCCACCCGTTTCGTTGGTCAAGGCCGAATAATGCGCCTGTCCGTCAACGAGCTTTGCCACGTCGTTGGTCGTCAGGCGATTTACAAACTTGATTGCATCGCGGCCTTCGACCCAGATTTCGCCCATGTGCGACACGTCAAAAAGACCTGTGTAGGTGCGGCATCGCATATGCTCTTCGATAACGCCCGCCGGATATTGGACAGGCATGTCCCATCCGCCAAAATCAACCATCCGCCCGCCAAGCGAGCGATGCACCGCATTGAGCGGAGTTTTCTTCAATTCCATTTCAGACATAAAGTTCGTGTTAGTAGCCCGCACGTAAGTAAGGGCTCAAGTCAAACCATACTCAATTCGATCGAACCTCTGCACCTCTCGGAATTCTATGTAGGCTCGCTTCATTTTCCCCGCGTTGAATCCGCGCCTCGTTGAGCTCTTACTGACGTGCGGGCTACTGACACCGGTTCAGACATAAAGAGAAGTGTAATTTAGAGGTTTTGGCCGGGCAAGTTAGAAAGCGAAAATTGCGGCCCACGGCGCAAAATTGTGGGCTTTTTAGTCGGTTTTGGAAATAAAAGACATTTGGAAGCGCCAAAAGCCATTTGGAAATGCAATTTTGGCTGTATGGAAACACTCAAAAGCCACTTGGAAATGTGGGCGCGGCGTGTGCTTCCGTTTATCCCGGCCTTCACCATTATCTTTACAACCAGCGTCCTGAATTTAGATTTGGAGTTCACCCCCGCGACGATATGTTCCCGGAATTCGAGGCAGCGGAAATTAAGAAAGCTGCATAGTGTTTCGACGGCGATGACGAACTTCAGGAGCTAAATAGCATCTTTTTCGAGCAATATATGGCCGTTTTGTTACCAAATCAAGCAAGGATGTCATCGAAGATCATTCAACGATACCGCGTGAGTAATGCGAGGAGGTCTCGCATTGTTCGACAATGATTTCGTTAACAAGTGGCTTGCCCGGTTCCCAGCCGAGGTACGCATGGCTCTTATCTGCCATATCCTGGGTTTCGAGCGTCACGTGTATTCCAGCACTGCCGTGCATAATAATTAGAGCATTTGCGATAACCGCGCTTATTATTCGCACAATTAGCGGCGATGATATCGTGCGTTCAGGGAATTCAACATAGCCGTCGCTGTTTGTTTGCCTCGTCTCTTCGTGGCCGTCGTCGGTGAGAAATTGAATAGTGCTGCCAAGTTGTATTGACCTGCCGACCCACGCACGGTGAGCCGGCGGTATCTACGATTCGTATTTTCCACGTCGGAACGACAACTGTGGTAAACGGAAAGAGCATCAAGACGAGTCCGATGACGAAGCCCCAACCAATGAAATCTTTAAGCACCATAAATCTTTCAGCCAATGATACCGCAATTATTTTTGCATTGATGTGAATATTTCATCCACGATCTTTTTGCGTCGTCGAAAGGCATTGCTGCGGCTTATTTTAGTTTCGGCACGGCGGCGATGATGTCGTCGCAGAGGGTGATGGAATTGGAGATGAGGCCTTTTTCACGTTCGTCTTTGGTGGCGTCGAGCGCTTGTTTTAGGGCGGGCTCGTAGCGTTTGGCGGCGGCGGCGAGTGAACGGACGGCCTTGGGGAAAAGATCGGAGAAACCTTTCTTTTTCTTTTTATCCTCGTCCGGGTCTATCACCATTGAATCGGGCCGGGCGGCGAGATTGTCTATGTCGTCTATGGCTTTTTGCAGGATATTGCGAATGTCTGAGAACAACTCGATACGCGTGCCTTTTGGTAATTCGCCCCAATCCTTGCCTGCGGGTTTTCCACCCCCGACATCAATATTCAGCACGGCGAATCGGCGGTCGATTATTTTTGCCAGAACCTCCATCCGCTTATCTATTTGCTGAGAGTCGCGGATCAATTCGATCTCCTCGTCGGTAAAATAGTCGCGGCTTTGCGCAGCAGTTAAAAGTGAAAAACTAATAACTAAAAGTGAAAAACTAAAAGTGAAAAGTGAAAAACGGAGAACAATGCGGGCGTAACGACTTGCGGCAACCAGCTCTCTGAAACTTTTAGTTTTTAGTTTTTCACTATTCACTGTTCTACCTCACTTTTCACTTTTACCACCTTCTGGAAGAACCGTATCGCTAAACAGCGGCTCGATAGCTTTCGTGCGGGCATCGCGGATATAAATCAGCAGTTCGCGGACATAGTCTTCGTATCGCAGCGGCAGGTCGCGGCGAATCGTTTCCAGCCGCGGCGTGACAGAGCGAAGAGTGAGTTCGACCCGCTTGTAATTATCGAGCGTTTTATTTAGCTTCGCGTCCTCCTTCTCTAAAAAGCCGAGCGTGTAATCCAAAAGCCCTCGAAAATGTCCGAGATCTCGGAACATGCCGTCAAAATCTTCTGTCGCAAACAACTTTTCCGCCGCGCCGATCCTAAACTTCATCATCTCAACCGCAAGTTTTGTCCTCGCTTTCAGGTCAAGTTCGCCATCAAGTTTCGCTCGTTCTTCTTTGGTTACGATCTTGAGCGGCGGCGGAGCGGTTTCGTCTTCTTGAGCGGAAACGCTTAATAGTGAAAAACTAAAAGTGAAAAGTGAAAAGTAAACAACAATAAGGGCGTAACGCTCCACAACGCCTAAAACTCCGAAACTTTTAGTTTTTAGTTTTTCACTTTTCACTATTTAATAAATGTTAGCATCACTGGCTCTTTTTGTCTCAAAGATTTGCGTTCTGTGTTTTTAGTAAGTTAAGATTTTCATCTTGGACGCTAAACCACAGAACAGTATTTTCCTGCCGGAAATGATCGCAATTCTTTACAAAAACTTTAACAACTTGGAAAAGATGCCATCAATTCAGATGCCGAACGGGCGGAACTGTTGGACTAGCTTACAGGCGCGAAATTACAATGAGAAAAATGATGTTGGAGAATTTTTAGAATGGCAAATCCGATGGCTGATGAAATGCGGCGGTTTAAAGGCAGCGACGAAAAGAATCCGTTCGAGGCGATGAGCGAACGCTTTGACCGCGCTGCCAGGCTTCTCAATCTCGAAGAGGATCTTTACGCAGTTATGCGCGTGCCGAGCCGCGAATTGAAGGTCTATATTCCGGTCAGAATGGACACGGGGCACATACAGGTTTTTGAGGGCTTTCGCGTTCAGCACAACTTCGCGCGCGGCCCGGCGAAAGGCGGCATCAGATATGCCCCGGACGTTTCCCTTGACGAGGTCAAGGCACTGTCGGCGTGGATGACTTGGAAATGTGCGGTCGTGAATGTTCCGTTTGGCGGTGCAAAGGGCGGCATCATCTGTGATCCTCATCAAATGTCGCAGGGTGAGATCGAGCGGATGACGCGGCGTTATACTTCGGAACTGATCGATTTTATCGGTCCCGACAAAGACGTTCCTGCGCCGGACATGAACACCGGCGAGCAAACGATGGCATGGATAATGGACACATATTCAATGCACATGCGGCACACGGTCAACGCCGTCGTGACCGGGAAACCGGTCGCTTTGGGCGGCTCGCTCGGCCGCCGCGAGGCAACGGGGCGCGGAGTATTGTTTACGGTAAATGAGGCAATCAAGCGATTTAAGCTGACACCGGAACAAACGACGGTTGTTGTTCAGGGATCAGGAAACGTCGGCGGGATCGGCGCAGAATTGATGCATGAAAAAGGCTATAAGGTAATTGCGATCTCGGACATCGGGAGCGCCATTTATAATCAGAACGGGCTTGATATTCCAAAAGTGCTCAAATATCTTGCAGACAATAAATCGCTCGAAGGTTATTCTGAAGCGGATCACGTTGATAACAAAGCTCTATTGGAGATTGAGTGCGACGTGCTTGCACCGTGCGCCACCGAAAATCAGATAACATCGGAAAACGCCGACCGTATTAAATGCAAAATCCTTGCCGAGGGGGCAAACGGCCCGACGACGCCAAAAGCGGATAAA
>JAYVFJ010000237.1:0-3372 GCA_043773225.1 Chloracidobacterium sp. | reverse complement strand
GACGCATTGGATTTATGGAAAAGCCCTCAACTCTTACAGTTTCAACTCTCCGGAAATATTTGCCTCCACATGAAATTTTCAAGTTAACCCAACGCCTATTCTGGTGTCAAGAAGTCTGATTTTTTAACATGCAGATTTAAGAACACGGAACGCGCATTAAATCATACTTTTTTGAGCTGGTCGCGGCGTCGAGGAATGCGATAGATCTGATGTAATCCGCGAGGGATGAACTCTCGAAAAAGCGATGCTTAGGCAAGGCCTCTCGGCTCGCCCGCGCGTAAGCAAGGGCGTAACACACGGGCGTTGAATGTATCGCCCTTGCTTACGCGCGGGCTTGCGCATTCTTTTAACATCGCAAAATTAGGACAGTCCCCGAAATTCGAACTATTGGACATAAACGCGGTCATTTGCAAGAATGTTAAAACACGCGTAGAACTTTGCCGCCTTAATCACCTTGTCGATGACCGCTGAAAATCTCATAGGATTTGAAAACATTCCGCAGACGATACCGCATTTTTGTTTTGAGTCGTTTCGGCGGCACAATAAGCGGGACGCTCTCGCCTACAAGGTCGAAAATGTTTGGCACTATTTGAACGGCATTGAGGTGATCGAACGTGTCAAACGCATCGCGACGGGCCTCGCCGCTCTCGGCGTAAAGGCGGGCGACCGGGTGGCGATCATTTCGGAGAACAGGCCGGAATGGTCGTTTGTCGATCTCGCAATATTGTCGCTGCGGGCTGTGAATGTGCCGATCTATACGACACAGGCCGTCGAACAAATAAGATTTATCCTCGAAAATTCCGGTGCACGGATGCTCTTTATATCGGGCAAAAAGCTGTGGAAACACGCCGAGAGCGCTATCCAGAGCGTCGAGCAATTGGAGAAACTCATATTCTTCGACGCCGACGGCAAACCGGAGGGCAATACGCGTGCGGTCACGCTCGCCGATATCGAAACGCGGGGCGACGACTATGCAAAGATCGATGCCGACGTGTTTGAAACTTCGCTTGCAAGCATCGAGGCGTCCGATCTGGCGACGATAATCTACACATCGGGCACGACCGGAGAGCCAAAGGGCGTGATGCTGACACACGAAAATTTTACGTCGAATATCGTCGCGATTTCAAAGGGATTACCGATAAAATCGACCGACCGCAGCCTCGCCGTGCTGCCGCTTTCGCACATATTTGAGCGGACGGTTTTTTACGTGCTTTGCTCGAACGGGGTTTCGATCCATTACTGCGCCGCCTTTGACCAGCTTGCTTCGCATCTTGCCGAGGTCAAGCCGACGATTATGACGGCCGTGCCGCGGCTGTTTGAACAGGTTTATCACAAGATCGTAAAGAAAGGTAAGGCGGCCGGCGGGTGGAAAACGCGACTGTTTGATTGGTCTCTCGTCGTCGGGCAGGAGTATTGGGAAAGGCGCGACAAGCGGGAACGGGTTTCGCCCGCTCTCGCCGCCAGACATGCTGTCGCAAACCGTTTGGTTTTTTCAAAATGGCGAGCCGGCGTCGGCGGGCACCTTCGTTTTTTTGTCTCGGGCGGGGCGCCGCTCTCAAAGAAACTCGGTTACGCCTTTTGGGCAGCGGGCATCCCGATCCTGCAGGGTTACGGTATGACCGAGGCATGCGTTACCTGTGCCAATCGGCCCGACGATAACAAAGTCGGCTCGATCGGCAAGCCTTTCGAGGGCATCGAGATGAAGATCGCCGAAAAAGACGGCGAGGTTTTGGTACGCGGTAAAAACGTGATGCAGAGCTATTACGACAACCCGGAGGCGACGGCCCTTGCCCTCGACGCCGATGGCTTTTACCACACCGGCGATGTCGGCTACAAAGACCGCGACGGCCATTTTTACATCACCGACCGGCTCAAAGACCTGTTCAAATTATCCAACGGCAAATACGTCGCCCCGCTGCAGGTCGAGAGCCTCTTAAAGCAAAGCCCGCTCATTTCACAGCCCGTCGTCGTCGGCTCAGGCCGCAAACAGGTCGGTGCCTTGATCGTTCCCGATTGGGACGCTCTGAAAGAAGAAATGAAATCCGAAGGGCATGCCGTCGCCGGCTCGCGCGAAGAGCTTTGCGAAGACCCGCTGTTTATAAAACGCATCCAACGCGACGCCGTTGACCTCACACGCGAGCTCAGCGACTACGAACGCGTCAAACGCGTCTACCTCATCGCCCGCGAATTCTCCATCGACAAAGGCGAAATGACCCCCACCCTAAAAATCAAACGCAGCGTCATCGACGAAAAATACGAAGAAGCGATCGATGAGATTTGTGGGAGTTAGAATTTTTTTGGAGGTTTTGGTGCATATTTGTGTAATTTAATGGTTAGCTCTGTTTTAAGACTGAACTACGAAAAAACACGAAAGAACACGAACTAATTAGTTGGGCAATATAATGATCGGCGGAGTTAAGTAATTCAACCGGTTATAGTTTGGATAAGAAGTGGTTGAAGACCGCTGGTCATCATGCCTTATCCACGACCATCCCACCTTTTTCTCTCAGCAATGAATCAAGTGATGATGAATCGGCGTGCCGGTTCTTTAGCAGTGCCTCGGCTAGTTCGAATAGTGGGGCGGGGATTTCGGAGCGTTCGGTTGTTTCGGTTACGCCTTCCTCTTGGGGGTAGTGGGAATAGAATTCGACCTCGGCGGAGCAGAATTCGCATGCCTTGAGGTGTGAGCGGACTTCGGCGCCGCGGGCGCGGGTTATGTCGCCGTTTTGAAACTCGAGCAGATCGTGTGACGAAGGGCAGTCTTCGTTTTTGCAAAATCCTGACATTTTTGTTGAGAACATAAATTACTCGGTTTCGACCGGAACCCGCCCGCACGTCTGACGCAGAGCGGCGGACAGATTTATTTTGTTACATGAAAAGTAAATCTATAATGACCTATTCCTTCCATAACTTAACCAAGAAAAATGCCCGCAAAATGGCGGTTTGAGTGATTTGGGAGATATAAGCCTCATGTTATCAGCATTTACGCGGATTGTGTCAACGATATTTAACATTACAAAAAATGGTTGTGCATACTGCGAAAAATTGTTACTATCTAAATTGTAGGTAGTGAGAGGCAGACTTCTCACACGCCCCAACCGGATCGCTCGCCAAACGCTCGGCAGTCGATCCCGCCAAAATTCTACCAAAAAACACTACCGCGGCCCTGAATTGAACGGCATCCCGATGCCTGTGACGCGCATCGAAGTGCGGATCGTTTGCTCGGCGATCAGCTTAACACAATTCAATTTGCGGCCAAACTGACAAGGATAACCCGGAAAAGGCTGATTATGAACGAAGTGAAAACCAAGGAACGCGTGCCTCGGCCCGCTCACCACAGACAGATCAAAGTTGGCAAGTGGAACGACAGTC
>JAYVFJ010000236.1:0-3018 GCA_043773225.1 Chloracidobacterium sp. | reverse complement strand
GACAAAGGGCTGGCAGAGATTATCTTTTGCACCCGGAATGGATGAAAATGTCTTTGCAATACACGTCACCGCAAATAGGCCCGATATGCTTTGGGTCGGAACGGCGAGGTCAGGCGTTATAGCCTCGCACGATGGCGGAAGCACATGGGCGAGAACGGGCGGAGCGATAGACGACGTGCCGGTCAGCTCGATAACATCCGATCCTAAACGTCCCGATTATATTTACGTCGGAACCGCGCAGACATTTTACGTAAGCCGCGACAACGGGCAAACATGGACTCGTCGGGGCGGCAACCTGCCGCTTGGCAATTTCACAAGCATTTTGATCAACCCGAATGATACAGACGAAATACTCCTTTCAAGCTCTCTCGACACCGACGGCGGCATTTTTATTTCGACCGACGCGGGCAATAAATGGAAGCGTGTCGATTCCAAAGATCTAAAACTTGCGAGCCGCCGATTCTGGTCAATGTCGTTCGACCCGCACGATTCAAACCGCATATTCGCCGCCACGCATTCGTCCGGCGTGTATCGGATAGAGCGAAAGGCCGTCACCGCCGCCGTTGTTTCGGAAGACAAACCGCCGGCAACAAACTAGGCACGGCTCAGTCACTGCTTCATTAAGCTCAAGAGACGGTTTGTGCGGACCGTCTCTTTTTGTTTGCAATTGGAACTTACTGCGTTGAAAATTTATAATTTGACTTACAGGAGTCAAAACATTGGATCAACGGCCGGTGCGTTTCAAAGAGCAGGAAAATGTTAAATTGCGAGCATCGAGCGTGCCCTTTTCGGCTGTCCCGCATCAGTCAAAGCTGTTTCTCGACTATCTAAGCGACCCGCTCTCGCTCAAACGGTATTATCCCAATGCCGTAGCATCGCACAGCGATATTTCCGCATTTATTCCTGAAGTTTTGGCTAATTACAAAACTGACCGCAACGCACTTTGCGACGCGCTGACGGAGATAAATTCCGAGATCGGGGCGGGCGAAAAGACATTTGAGAGTATCAAATTGCTTCGCGGGTCTGATACCGTTGCAGTCGTGACAGGGCAACAGTCGGGATTATTTACCGGGCCGCTATATACGATCTACAAGGCTCTTTCGGCTATCAAAATGGCTGAATATTTGAATGCGAACGGCTCTAAGGCCGTGCCCGTGTTTTGGGCGGCGACCGAAGATCACGATTTTGATGAGGTTTCCCGCACATTCTTTATTGGCAACGCCGGTGAGTTGATTGAAACGCATTATCAGCCAAGCGGCTATAAAAAAAATTCCCCCGTCGGCATTGCTAAGATCGATGGTTCAATTTTCAATACGATTGACGATGCGTTTAGTAAAATGCTCCAGACCGAATTTTCTGACGATGTGCGCCGTTCCATAGAAGAGGCATGGTCGGATGGCACACTCTTCGGCACTGCGTTCGCCAAAAACCTTGCAAATATTCTTGGCAAATTTGGGTTGATCTTCGTCGATCCAATGCATGACGGTCTTAAATCACTCGCCGCTCCGATTTATGTAGATGCGATCGAAAAGTCTGCGGAGATCATTACGAACATTCGTCAAAAGAGCAGCGAACTCGAGGCCGATGGATTTCACGCTCAGGTGCTCGTCGAGGAAGACTATTTTCCATTGTTCCGGCACGACGATGAGGGTCGGCGAATCGCGTTGCGAAAGACTGGCGATGATACTTATAGTGCAAAAGACGAAAAGAGGGAATTTAGCCTAGCCGATTTGGCTGCGATGGCAAAAGGTGAACCGCAGCGTTTCAGTCCGGGTGTTATGCTGCGTCCGGTTGTTCAGGATTATCTTTTGCCGACGGTTTGCTATTTTGGCGGAGCGGCCGAGATCGCGTATTTTGCCCAGAACCTCGAGGCCTATCGAATTCTCGAACGACCGATCACACCGATCCTTCATCGTCAGAGTTTTACGATTGTCGAAGCAAAGCATCGGAGGACGTTGGACAAATTTGGCTTGGATATGTCTGATCTGTTCTTCGGATTTGAAAAGACTCTGGAGAGTGTTGGCAGAAAACAAGTCTCAGACGAAACGGCAAAGCTCTTTGCTGATGTTGAAGAAAAAATAAATGCTGAACTAAACCGTCTTGATCAGAACCTTTCGCAGATTGACAAGACCTTAGCCGAAAATCTCGCAAAACGCCGACAAAAGATCATTTATCACATTTCTGCACTAAACAAGCGGGCATATCTTGCGACTATTCGAAAAGACGAGACCATTGAGCGACAAATTCGGTCGGCACTCGATGCTCTTATGCCAAAAGGCGAGCTTCAGGAACGCGTTCTAAACGTCCATACATTTTTAAATAAGTACGGCCCATATTTTATTGATTGGGTCTATGAAGCGATAGACTTGGACGACAAAGGTCATCGTATGGTCGATGTGTAATATGAACAAGATCAAGATATTACCTGATAATTTGGCAAACCAAATCGCTGCCGGCGAGGTGGTCGAACGGCCTGCGTCTGTCATCAAAGAGCTTGTCGAAAACGCGATTGACGCGGGCGGTATGCGTATCCGAATCGACATCGAATTAGGCGGCAGGCGTTTGATGCGTGTTAGCGACGATGGCGAAGGCATGGTGCGCGACGACGCGATACTTGCGTTTGAGAGACATGCTACTTCAAAGATCCGCACGCTCGAAGACCTGGCGATGATCGGCACGCTCGGATTTCGCGGCGAGGCGCTGGCGTCGCTTGCCTCGGTCGCAAAGGTCGAACTCATTACGAAAACGGACGCAGAAGATACAGCAACTCGTGTCGTCGTCGAAGGCGGAAAACTGATTGACGTAAAAGACGCCGCCCGCGATCGCGGCACAACGATCACTGTCCGCGATCTCTTTTTTAACACGCCTGCCCGCCGCAAGTTTATGCGTTCCGAGGCGACGGAGAATTATCATCTCACTTCGATCGTCACGCATTACGCTCTCGCGCATCCTGAGATCGCATTTACGATGACAAATAACGGACGAGAAGTGTTGCGTTGTTCGCCGGCAAAAGATTTG
>JAYVFJ010000235.1:0-2265 GCA_043773225.1 Chloracidobacterium sp. | reverse complement strand
GCGCTTGGCAATCCCATAGATGAGGCGGGTGAGATCATTACCGATACTTATTTCCCGATCGAGCGTATTGCTCCGGGCATCATTGATCGTCAGCCGGTGAAAGAGCCGCTGCAGACCGGTTTGAAAGCTATCGACTCGATGGTTCCTATCGGCCGCGGCCAGCGTGAACTTATCATCGGCGACCGCCAAACAGGGAAAACCGCCGTCGCGATCGACACGATCATCAACCAAAAAGGCAAGGACGTTATCTGTATCTACGTCGCCATCGGCCAAAAGCAATCAACCGTTGCTCAAGTGCGACAAAAGCTCGAGGAATACGGAGCGATGGACTACACGATCATCGTTTCCGCAACGGCTTCTGATCCGGCGGCCATGCAGTTCTTGGCTCCGTATGCAGGCTGCGCGATGGGCGAATATTTCCGCGACAACGGCCGCCACGCTTTGACGATCTACGACGATCTTTCAAAACAAGCCGCCGCTTACCGCGAAATTTCTTTGCTTTTGAGACGTCCTCCGGGCCGTGAAGCTTATCCGGGCGACGTTTTCTATCTCCACTCACGCCTGCTCGAACGCGCCGCAAAGATGTCCGACAAGCAAGGCGGCGGTTCATTGACCAGCTTGCCGATCATCGAAACACAGGCCGGCGACATCTCGGCCTACATCCCGACAAACGTGATCTCGATCACCGATGGACAGATATTTTTGGAAAGCGATCTTTTTAACTCGGGCGTTCGCCCCGCTATCAACGTGGGCAACTCGGTTTCGCGCGTCGGCGGTTCGGCACAGATCAAGGCCATGAAACAGGTCGCCGGAACGCTGCGTATTGACCTTGCGCAGTTCCGCGAGCTGGCCGCATTTGCGCAGTTTGGTTCCGACCTTGACAAATCTACACAGGACCAGCTTGAACGCGGCAAACGCCTGACCGAGATCCTCAAACAGCCCCAATATGTGCCGATGGACGTCCTCGAACAGGTTTTGATCATCTGGACCGTCAGCAACGGCCACGCCGATGATATCGAGATCAGCGATCTTAAACGTTTCGAATCGGAACTGACCAAATTTGCCGAAGAGGCACATCCTGGCGTTCTGAACACGCTCCGCGAAAAACGCTCGATAGATGACGACCTGAAAGCGGCTATGAAAGAAGCGGTTCAGGATTTCAAAGCAACCCGTTGGACAAAGGCGACGACCGCAAAAGCGTAAGAGTTTATGGCTAGCTTGTTAGACATGCGCCGGCGAATTAAGTCGGTCAAAAACACACAACAGATCACTAAGGCGATGAAGATGGTCGCGGCGGCTAAACTTAAACGCGCTCAGGATCGCGTCACATCGTCCCGCCCGTATGCGGGCAAGATGAGCGAGGTGCTTGGCGGGTTGAGTGCCAAGGTCGCGGGCGAGATCTCGCACCCGCTGCTTGATGAGCGCGGCGACGACAAATATCTCATCGTTCTCGTCAGCGCCGACAAGGGTCTCGCCGGTGCTTTCAATGCCAACGTGATCAAGGCAACGCAGGCTTTTCTAAAAGAGAACTCAGCCAAATCCGCCGAAATGATTCCCGTTGGACGAAAGGGACGCGATTTTTTCAAACGCCGCGCGGTCAAGTTTACTGAGGAATACGTCGGCTTGACCGGCTCGGGACAGGTCGTTTATTCGGACGCGGTCGCGATCGCAGACAAGGTAATAAAAACATTTACCGAAGACGAAACTATCGACAAGGTATTCATCGTCTTCACCGAATTCAAGACCGTTCTGTCGCAAAAGCCTGTGATCGAACAGCTACTCCCGATCCCGCGAACATCTGCCGAAGAGGGTTCCGAGACCGGCGCTCAGGCCGAATATATCTACGAGCAGCCCGCGGCAAACATTTTCGGACGGCTGCTGCCAAAACAGGTTCAGACGCAGATTTACAAAGGCATGATCGAATCGGTCGCATCCGAGCAGGGCTCGCGCATGACGGCGATGGATTCGGCGTCTAAAAACGCTGGCGAGCTGATCGATTCTTTGACTCTCAACATGAACCGCATCCGTCAGGCGGCGATCACGAAAGAGATAATAGAAGTCGTTTCAGGCGCGGCGGCTGCTTAAAAGAACACTCAGTTCTGTGACAAATCAGAAAACACTAAATTGGCGCGCAACGATATTTCGTTACGCGCCTCTTTTATTGTGGATCGGCGTTATCTTTTTCCTATCCAGCCCGGAAGGCTCGTTTTCCGAGACCTCGCGGATCGTCGGCCCGCTGCTCAATTTCTTTTTCCCAAACATGCC
>JAYVFJ010000234.1:0-2347 GCA_043773225.1 Chloracidobacterium sp. | reverse complement strand
CGAGCAAACAATCAAATCAAAAAATGTCCGCCTTGGTTATCCGGCGATTTTTGCCGCATTGACAATTTTTATGCTAGTCGGCGCGGCGGGTTGGCTCGTTTGGCAATTAAAAACAAGTGCCGATTCAACTTCGTTCGACGATCTTCGTTCGGTCCGGCTGGTTTCGTGGAAGAGCGGTGTTAGCAGTAGTTACGGAGACTATCGAGTGTCGAACAGTGGCAAGATGATTGCTCTTTCGACGTCGCAGGACGGCAAAAACGAGGCAATTTACGTCAAGCAGGCCCCGGATGGCGAAGACATTCGCGTTACCAAAGACGAATGGACAAATCACAGCCCGGTCTGGTCGCCTGATGACCAGCGCATAGCTTTTGTTTCCGTAAGGGAAAGCACGTCAGGCATATACGTCAGCCCTTCTCTCGGCGGTGCGCCGACGGTGGTCAAGATAATCGGCAAGGGCGACATCTCCCTTCGAAACTGGATGGCGAACGGCGCGGCGATTCTTTACGAACACGACGGCAATCTCTTCCGGCTCGATTTGGAGACGCGAGAAAGCCTTCCGATCACTAATTTCCCCCAATCTCCTAAAGATGGCAGAGATTTCGACCTATCGCCCGATGAAAAGCAAATTGTCTTTGTCGATGAACGCGACGGGCAACTCGATCTTTGGACGATGCCGCTTTCAGGCGGTTCACCTTCTCGTTTGACGAACGACGCGGAACGAGAGACTCGCCCATTCTGGCACGCGGACGGTAAGCGGATTCTTTACAACGTCGTGCGCGACAACGACATGCAAATTTATGTTGCCTTTACAAACGAACGCCCTCCGATACAGGTTACACGTGGCGACGGCGATTACGAATTGGTTGATATTTCTTCTGATGGCACGAAAGTTTTTTACTGGTTTTGGGAGAATCATTCGGACATCAGCGGAGTAAAGATCGGGGGCGGCGAGGAATTTGAACTCGCGTCCGAAATCGAATCGGAATTGTGGGCCGACGTTTCGCCCGATGGCAAATCGGTCGTTTATGAAACCAACGCCTCGCCGCATTTAACGCCGAACTTGTCGGAATCTTCGATAGCCGTAAAGTCACTGGACAACGCATCGCCGCCGCTCGTCCTGAAAGGACACAACCCGCGATGGACGCCCGACAGCCGTCACGTTGTTTTTATGCGTTGGCACAAAGAGGAACAAAAATATCAATACTGGCTGGTGAATAGGGTGAGCAGAGAGGAAAAGCAATTGACGAAAGATGGCGTTTCGTCGCCGTCGTTTGGTCGTTTGCCGATTAACCGCAAGGAAACCGGTAAGAATTGGTCGCCGGATGCGACGCGTCTTGTCTATCTCGATTCAAAAAAACAGAATATCTGGATGGCTTCGGTCCAATCGTCTGAAACCTTTAATTTGACAAACAATACGAATACGAATCTGCGCTATTTTCCGCCAATCTGGTCGCCGGACGGCAAGCACATTGCTTTTTTATCAATGGAGAAAGCCGAAGTACCGAAATGGAGAGTTTGGCTTAACGAGCAGGGTAAAACGAAGGAAATTTATTCGGGCGCGGCGGAGTTGCGGCTTTTGGGCTGGTCGGCGTCGGGCAATGAGCTTTTGCTGGCGATGACGGACGGTTTGATGAAAGCGAGTCCGCTTGAGATTAAGATTCTCGGGATTTCCGAGACGGGCGGCAGTCGCGTTTTGACTGTTTTCAGAAACACATACGCTTCAAGTATCACGCTATCAGCCGATGGTAAAATGCTGGCATTCAGCTCCCGCCGCTACGAAAAAGACAATATCTGGATTGCGGCGGCAAGCGGCGGCGAAGAGAAGAAAATAACCACTAACGGACATAGCAGAACATTTTACGGCAGTCCCGCCTGGTCACCCGACGGGAAAACGATTTTTTTTGACAAGCAAGACCAGGTCAACACAATCTCGATGTTTGAGAACTTTAAATAAAAAAAAGGAGAAACTACTATGGATGCAGCTACAAGCATGAACACAAACGAAGCGGAAGAAAATAATAAACTAAAAAGATTCTGCATTGTTTTTGGCGTAACGCAATCGAATACGCTTTATCGCATTTTGAGATCAAACGACAAAGCGGAAATGATGGAACGGATCACACAAGAAACAGAAAGTCTTGAGCGAGCATCGCGCGGCAGCGGAAAGTGCCCGGTCGGGACAGTCTGGGATGAAGCGCGACAAGAATGCGTCTAGTCCCGCCTTTAGACTAGGCGGCCTCCTCGTCGAGGACGAAGCCGTCTAAAGGCGAGACTCAAAACGACGCGATGGCTGATGACGGTTGGCAAAAGGTAAGGGAAATTTTTGATTCGGCGCTCGGCCGCAAGC
>JAYVFJ010000233.1:0-3470 GCA_043773225.1 Chloracidobacterium sp. | reverse complement strand
CTATAAAAAACTGAAAGCACTCGGTATATGTCGCCGGAGTTCCGTTTCCCTGATCCATATTGCGGCAGCCGATCCATTTTGCACCCGGTGCAACTCCAACCTGATTTCCGTTTCCGTCGTCGCCAACTGTTGTGCCTGTGGTGTGCGTCCCATGAGCACTATCGTCGCAAGGTGCCTGAGTATTTGCACCGCACGAACCACCGCCCGAGTGGATTGCGTCATGCCAGTTGAAATTATGGTCGGTCGAAAGAATATTGTAACCGCGATACTGTCGTCTGATCGAGTTGTGCGTCCAACGAATTCCCGTATCCTGGTTGCCGATGATCATGTTCTGTCCGGTAAACCCGAGCGCCCAAACCGCCGGCGCGTTTACATTTATTACGCCGGTTTCCGCAACATCGGGATCATCAGGCCGATCCGAGGTCTCACGCCGGTCCGCTATTGCCGGATCTTCGATCCAGCGGATCGGTTTGTTCGAGTTGATTCGAGCAACATCCGTCCGAGATGCAAGCTGTTCTGCCAAAGACAGATCAACCGTGGCAACAAGCATATTCGCCGCCCAAAACGATTGAAACTCGACGCCGCGCGATGTCAGAAAAGATTTAAGTTCAGCCTGCGTCCGCGTCGCGTGCTCGGTGAGAGTGTTATAAACATGCCAACCGCGCGCGTCCTGGTCATTTATGTTGTGAGCCGCGCTGACATCCGCCTGATCGGCCAGATAGATCACGACCGACGCCCGCCCGCCGCCTGCCAATTCGGCCATCAATTGACGCCCGATCTTAGGACTCGAATAGATGCTGAGCGGATTTGTAATTACCGAGTCAACGCCGGTCGCCGTCATCAGAGGCAATGGCGTCATCGGAAATGTCCCGGCCTTGCCCGCCGCGCCAAACTTCAACGCAAACGCGATAACGCAAAAAACAAATATAGTAGCCGCTAACAAACGCTTTCGCGCCAAATTTGAAAACATAATTTTATTACAGTCCGGCTGGACGAGTTTCCGAGTTAGGATTGATAAAATGCAAGTGATTAGTTTAATATGTTCGGCCCCCCCGGTCAACGCAAATGGTAATCCATGCTCGGGCGCGAAAAAAGGCTTCCGTCTTAATTGACCGAAGCCTTTTCTTTTATCGTTTATTAAAGTCGCGGGCTAGGGCATGTAGACTTCCAGGCGGGTTGCGGATGCATAGGCGGCAGATTTACCGTCTTTTGTGATCAGATCCACTTGTTTATATCCTCTTTCCGCTCCTTCTTGTAATACCCTTTGCACAAATTCTTCCCGTTTTTCTTTTGGCATGGCGTCCCACGACACCTTAAGGAGTCCACAAAACGTATCTCCCCTGATCTTCCCGATCTTGACATGCTCATTTATCGGCGAGCCCTCCAGATCTACCTTTATAACGCCGGCGGTCGAGACTTTTTCGTCAATAATATATGTTGACCAGACATAAAGCCCGATGCTTGCCAGCAGGATCACAATACACGCCCCGACCAGCACTTTGTTTACGCCTTTGATGCTTTCGATGATTTTTGCGGCCAAAGGTGATCTAACTTTAGCCGGGGCAGACTCGGCCTCAGTTGCCTTTGTTTCGGCGGCGGCCGGTTGAGGTTCGTTTGCGGCTGCTTCGGCTTTGATCACGTCGTCGGTCAGCACGTTCAACAGACTGGCAAGGTCGAGAGTTCGTCCGGCGGCATCCGAAACAGATCCTAATTGCTCATTGTGTTCGACATATTTAAGCTGGATGCTGGCTGAGTCCATCTTCTGCCGTTCTTTAACGATCAGACTTACATACGCGTTGCCGATGCGGACGTTGCTTTCTACCGCCGAAACAGTGACGCTCGGCTCATAAAATAATTCATTGATGCTTTCCTTAAAAAGCCGCAGCCGCCCAAAGAAATCGCTCTCGATCAACTGGTCGAAGTTTGTTGCTGCTTCCGCCTCAATAGCCAGGTCGTCAAAGCTCAGGCCGGTCAGCATCACGTTTGAATCGTCTTCGTCGGCAGTATATAGCGGGACGCTCGACCATTCGGCGTAAAGCGTATTTATGTGGGTCAGCATTTCGTTCCGGCCAAACAGGCAAACACGCTTGTCATGTTCGATCGGGCGAGAAAACAGGCGGGTGATAATAAAATCGAATTTTGCCCTGACAGATTCCGAATACGGAGCATTGCGGTAAAAACGAGCCAGGGCAAGTATTGCCTGCGAGCTCAGTGCCGGACGCGAATTATCGCAATATTGGCGAAGAAGAGAAACGGGAATATTATTGTCGCGTTCGATCAGAGCCATGCCCCATGCCTCGGTCTCACGCATCATGGCAAACTCGGCCGTCTTATGCTCCTCAGAATCGGCGCTTTCAGCAATGTTCAGGAAAACATGAAGTGCCTTCTTTGCATTAAAGTCGTCAAACGCTTTTGGCACGACCTTCATGTATTCGCGCTCGACGCCGGTCAAAACATGTTCGACCATCTGAAGGCCCGAAACTTCGTCCACCGCACGCTTGTTAAAGAATTCCTTGCCGGGCTTCGCCTTCTTTTGTTTAATTTTTTCCGATGGCTCTCCGAGTATCTCAATCTCAAAATCGGCGCCCGGGTCACCAGTCACGGTCTCGACATCGGTATTCTTTTGTTTGTCTGCTGCGACACCTGTGTTTTCGAGCAGATTCTCTTCTTTAAGTTCGACGATAAGGTCTTCGAAGACATTCATTGTAATGATACCTTTTTGGGGGCGGGAAAATTGGGAGTGGATTTGGGGAGAGTATATTAAGGGAGAACTTGGACGATCTCGCCGGATGCTGTGATGTCGTAACGGTAAACCACACCTTCGCCTGTAACGTTACGGATTGCCCTGATTGTGTAACCTTCCCTCAATTCCGCGTCGGTCGGATTTGATGGCGACATCGAGAAAACAAACTTGCCGCGATTTACCTCATTGCCGGAAGGCGTTCCTATGCCGTTCGACATAATGTTGTTGATCTCGGTCAGGCGGCCCCATCTGTTGTTTTGTGAAAAAAAACTCATTTGCGTTGATGACATTGACCGCATCGTGGCAAACGTGCTGCCGTTTTCCGAAGCGCGAATGGCCTTTTGCAGGAAAGGGATTGCCAATGACGCAATTATTCCAATAATCGCGCAGACGACTAAAACTTCAACTATAGAGAATCCGTGTTCGTTTCTTTTTTTCATCACTTTGAACCTCAACGATCTTTTTTCACAAAACAATATGTGACATTTTTTGGCACTTTTCCTTGACAAGATACGGCATATTTACTGATGAGACCTGTTATAATCGCAAGGGTTTTCAAATATTTCGGGCCTGACGATGTAAAACCGGACTAGCCGTGTCTATTCTAAGCAACGCGTATGCCAAAGAATTTTTTTGGTATCTGCGATTTCCAAACCGGTAATAATGTTAATATCCTAATTTGATTACGACATGCACAAGCCCGCGCGTAAGCAAGGGCGATACATTC
>JAYVFJ010000232.1:0-9849 GCA_043773225.1 Chloracidobacterium sp. | reverse complement strand
CACGGAAACGGGCGTATCAACTCCGGCGGAAATATTCTTAATTCAAAGCAAATTTAAATGAGGTTAATTATGACCAGAGTTCTTTTGACGATAGTAACGGTTTTTGCGGTTCTGTCATCCCTAGCCTGCATGCAGGGCGGTGGCGGTGGCGCATATACGGGCAAGTTTAAGTTCAAAGAAACCATCGCTCCCGAAGGTGCTACAGCTCCTTCCGATGGGAATGCGACGACAACTGTTAAAGATGGAAATTCGAATGTGGCGGAAACATCTGGAAACAGCGGTGGTGAACCGATCAAGGTTGGTGTTTATGGCGACCTGACCGGACAGACATCCAGCTTTGGACAATCGACAAAAAACGGCATCGAGCTTGCCGTCGAAGAGATCAACGCTGCGGGAGGAGTGAACGGTAGTAAGATCGTGCTCGTTATCGAGGACGATCAAGGCCGTCCCGAACAGGCGAAAACCGTCGTTTCGAAGCTTATTAATCAGGACAAGGTTCGAGCTGTGCTCGGCGAAGTCGCTTCGACGAACAGCCTTGCAGCCGCCCCAGTCGCGCAGGAAGCAAAGATACCGATGATCACGCCTTCATCGACAAATCCGAAGGTAACAGAGGTCGGTGATTATATTTCGCGCGTCTGCTTCATTGATCCTTTTCAAGGCGCGGTGATGGCAAAGTTTGCCGCAAACACCTTAAAGGCAAAAACGGCAGCGATTCTCGGCGACGTGAATTCCGATTACAGCAAAGGCCTCACGCAGTTTTTTGAAGAAGAATTTGCCAAGCTCGGCGGAAAGGTTCTCGCAAAAGAAGCCTACACGCAGACCGATCCGGATTTCAAAGGACAACTTACCAAGATACGGGAACTCAAGCCTGACGTGATCTACGTTCCGGGCTATTACGGACAGGTCGGGATTATCGCTAAACAAGCCCGCGAGCTTGGAATCAATGTTCCGCTCCTGGGCGGTGACGGCTGGGATTCGCCCGAGATTTGGAGCCTCGGCGGCGAAGCTCTGAAGAACACATTTATCTCGAATCATTATTCGGCAGAGAACCCCGCGCCCGAGATCCAGAACTTTGTAAAGGCTTACAAGGCAAAATTCAAGGTCGAGCCTGATTCGCTGTCCGCTTTGGCTTACGATGCAGCGAAGGTTTTGGCGGATGCGATCAAACGTGCCGGCGGAGCTTCAGACAGCGCGAAGCTGAAAGACGCGATCAATTCAACGAAAGATTTCGCCGGAGTTACCGGAAAGATTACAATCGACGCCACGCGAAACGCTGTCAAACCGGCTGTTGTTCTTGAACTTATGCCGATCAAGAGTGGGGCGAACGCAGCGGCAAATTCTAACACGACGAAATGAGTCGAGAGTCGCGAGTCTGGAGTCATAAGCAGGATATGCTCACGACTCCAGACTCATGACTCATGACTTGCGCTTTATGGACACATTTGTTCAGCAATTGATCAATGGCTTAACTATCGGTTCGATCTACGCGCTTATTGCGCTTGGATACACGATGGTTTACGGCATTTTGCGGCTGATAAATTTTGCCCACGGCGATATTTATATGGTCGGCGCGTATGCGGGATTCATTCTGGCGACTGCATTGGGATTCGCGTCTGAACCGTCGGCGTTTGGATTTGTCGTGACGCTCGTTGGGGCAATGGCAATCGCCGCAGCGATCGGCATGGCGATCGAAAGATTTGCATATCGCCCGGTGCGAAAATTCTCAAAGATGACGACGCTGATCACAGCTATCGGAATGTCGCTGCTGATCGAGTATTTGTTCGTCTTTATCTTTTCCGGAACGCCGCGCTCGTTCCCGCAGCTTTTGCCGAGCGACAACATCACTCTCTTTGGCAACGCGACGATCTCGACATCGCAGATTTTGATCTTTGTGGTCTCGATTCTGCTGATGATGCTTCTGCAATGGATCATTTTCAAAACAAAGATCGGCAAGGCCATGCGGGCGGTTTCGTTTAATATCAATTCCGCAAAGTTGATGGGCATCAACACGGATTTTGTCATCGCATTTACATTTGCGCTCGGTTCTGCGCTGGCTGCCGCAGGTGGGGTTCTCACTGCACAATACAATCCCAAGATCGAGCCGCTGATGGGCATCATGACCGGTTTGAAGGCGTTTGTCGCCGCAGTGCTTGGCGGTATCGGTAATATTCCCGGAGCAGTTTTGGGCGGTCTTTTAATCGGCGCGGCGGAAACGCTGGTTGTCGGTTATGGCAGTAATATTGGAATACCGTCCACATTCCGCGACGCTGTTGCGTTTGCAATTTTGATCTTGGTTTTGTTGATTCGTCCGGCAGGACTCTTAGGTTCCAACGTGCAGGAAAAGGTTTGAGAGTTGAGGATTTAAATTCTAGCTACAAGCTACTAGCCGCTAGCTTCTGGCTGGAAGCTAGTAGCTGGCAGCTAGCAGCTAGAAACTGATTTTTATGTCTTTCATCAAGACGATCATCTTTGCCGCGATCTTTATTGCCGCGTTCTATGTTCTGAACGCGATGATGAGCAGCGCGGGGTTTTTTGGTGTTGGCATAGATGACTATCAAGCGCGGCTTTTTGCGTTTATTGGGATCAATATTATCCTGGCGACATCGCTGAATTTGATCAATGGTTTTACGGGGCAATTTTCTATCGGCCACGCCGGTTTTATGGCGGTCGGCGCTTATGCGTCGGCATTTTTTACGGTCACTTATGGAAAGGCAATCGAAGGCTCGTTTGGATTTCTGGGCGAAACGGTTGCGTCGAGTGTCGTGCTGCTGATAGCGATTGTTATTGGCGCGATTGTGGCCGCGATGATGGGTTTGATAGTCGGCATTCCAAGCCTGCGGTTGAAGGGCGATTATCTCGCTATTGTCACGCTTGGTTTTGCCGAGATCATCCGTATTGTAATTCTAAATATAGACGCCGTCGGCGGCGCGACCGGTTATCAGGTTGCGGGTTACGCTAATTTTTTGTGGATCGCGATCTTTGGAGTGATCACGGTTGTGGTGATCCACAATATCGTCAAATCGGATATGGGCCGCGCGTTGATCTCGATCCGCGAAGACGAACTTGCCGCCGAAGCGATGGGCGTAAATACAACGCGGTATAAAGTGACTTCGTTTGTCATCGGCTCGGCATTTGCGGGCGTAGCGGGCGTGCTTTTTGCCCATTACAACAAATTCCTTAGTACAAACGATTTTCAATTCATCAAATCGTTCGAGATCATAATCATGATCGTCATCGGCGGCATGGGTTCGATGACCGGCGCGATTCTCGGAGCTATCATCGTAACTTTGCTGCCTGAATTACTTCGTCAACTTCCTGATATTCAAGTCGGCTCAACCGTTTTCAAATTCGCCGATCTGCGGCTTGTGATCTTTGCTCTTATTCTTATTTTGACGATGATATTGAGGCCGCAGGGAATTTTGGGAACTGCGGAGATCGGTGGATTTATCAAGCGTTTTCGCCGCACCGATAAACCGACGGGAGGTTTGTCGTAAATGGCAGAGAACGGAAATTACATTTTGCGGACTGACAAGGCGACGATAAAATTCGGCGGCCTGACAGCCGTGAATGAATTGACTATGGACGTCGGCCAAGGCGAGATATATGGCTTGATCGGCCCGAACGGCGCCGGCAAGACGACGATCTTTAATCTGTTGACTGGCGTTTACGAACCGACATCGGGTGATATTAATATTGGTGGAACGCGCGTTAACGGCCTAAAGCCTTATCAAATTTCGCGGCTCGGCGTTTCGCGCACGTTCCAGAACATCCGTCTTTTCCCGAGCATGAGCGTTGTTGAAAACGTCGTCACGGCGTGTCACCGCCACGCTAAGCAGAATTTGGTGGATGCCGTTTTTCGACTTCCGCGATACTTCAATGACGAAAAAGTTCATCGCGATTTTGCGATGGAGCTGCTGGAAATATTTGAGCTCGATAAATACAAGGACGAAGGCGGAACGAGCCTGCCCTACGGGAACCAAAGGCGTCTTGAGATCGTCCGTGCACTTGCCACGCGACCACAGTTGCTTCTGCTGGACGAGCCTGCTGCGGGAATGAACCCGTCGGAGCAGCACGATCTGATCGATCTGATAAAAAAAGTGCGAGACAAATTTAACCTGACAATCGTGCTCGTCGAACACAACATGCGCGTCGTGATGGGCGTCTGCGACCGTATTCAGGTTGTTGATTACGGCAAGTCAATTGCTCTCGGTTTGCCGCAAGAAGTCAAGAATGACCCAAAGGTCATAGAGGCTTATCTTGGAGATTAAGCTGGTAGCTGACAGCTAGTAGCTAGCGGCTAGAATATAAATTTATGCTGACACTGGAGAATGTATCTGTTAGTTACGGCGCTATCGAGGCGTTAACGGATATTAATCTACATGTTGAACAAGGTGAGGTCGTTACCCTAATAGGAGCGAACGGAGCGGGAAAGACAACGACCTTGCGGACGATCACCAGCCTTCTCGATCCAAAGGAGGGTCGCGTGATGTATGAAGGCAAGCAGATCAGCGGACTTCCAGCCCATAAGCTCGTCTCGATGGGTATTGCGATGTCGCCCGAAGGCCGTGGGGTTTTTGCCAATCTGACGGTGCGCGAAAATCTTGAAATGGGCGCATTTATCCGCAACGATAAGAAAGGAATTGCAGCCGACATGGAACGCGGCTTTACGCTTTTTCCGCGTTTAAAAGAACGCGAACAGCAAAAGGCGGGAACGCTTTCGGGCGGCGAGCAGCAGATGCTGGCGATGGCTCGGGCACTGATGTCGAAGCCCCGATTGCTGTTGTTGGATGAGCCTTCGTTGGGCCTAGCGCCGTTGGTTGTTCACACAATCTTTCAGGCAATAGACGAAATCAAAGCCGAAGGCACCACCATCCTGCTTGTCGAGCAAAACGCTAACGCCGCTCTGCACCATTCAGACCGCGCATATGTTCTCGAAACAGGCCGAATTGTCATGCAGGGTGTCTCGCAGGAAATCGCCCAAGACCCAAGAGTTAAAGAGGCCTATCTGGGAGAATAAGGCAGAACCGCCTGCGTAAACAGGTGGCATTAACGTGAATTGATTGCCGCGTTCGTGCCACCCGCTTACGCGGGCGGTTCTGCCTTAATGTCAATGCGTCCGTTTCCAGCAGCAGTTGTCATCTCGCCGTCGTTGAACATTATCTTATCCCAAATTAAGGGCGATGCAGAACCTGCATCTCCGACCGCTTTAAACCTTAAATTCAGCAAAATGCCGTCTTGATCGATCGGCAGCGGGCCATAGACGGCGACACGCAATATGCCCGGCTCGGCGGCGTTTGCCACAAACGAAAGGCCGCGGCTGACTGTGCCAGTTACATCTATGGGAGCATCCAGAGGCTGTATGACAAGAGGGTCGTATCTGAGGTTAAATTCGTAGGAAATAATTCCTTTATTAGCAATTCCATAGACAGCAACGGGGACAATAACTTCAGCATCTGCGGGTGTTAACACATCGAGTGTCTTAACCTCAATCCCTCTCTCCGGCCCTGCATCCTGCCAACCGCCAACCGCCGACTGCCCACTGTTAACCGGCCGCGCGCCGGTGTTGTTCCAATTTCCCGACACCTCGCCCATTAGCAGAGCGGTATAATCTTCGCCAAAAATGTTGTTGCTGATAGTTGAGTAAGTTCTGCTTACAGGCAGAAATCTCCACGTTCCGGTTAAACCGGACGGCCCTGATGACGTGACAAAACGCGCGATCAAGGCAGCATCGAACGACTGAATAAGCCCGTTCCCGCTGACGTCGGCCGCGACCAACTGGTTGCCCGACATAATATTGATCCCGGTAACATGTCCGGCTATCTTGCCTGCGTCGAACGAGTTTATGGCCGCATTGGTGCCGCCGGTCTTGCTCGGCGTGACGGTATAAGGCCCTGGCCCAAATATGCCGATAGAATACTGCCCCACAGTCGGGCCCGGTGCATCAGTCACAGCCGACGCCGCGGGCGAACCGGCGGCGCTCAGCAGCACATTTGACACAAAACGCGGATCGGGCGAGCCTATCGCATTGCCGTAAGTTACAGTCCCGGTAATGAAAGGCGGAGGTGTCGGCGTTGGCGTCGCAGTCGCGGTATTTGTTGCTGTCGGCGTGTCGGTCGCGGTATTTGTCGGGGTTGCCGTGTTTGTCGGTGTGTTTGTGGCCGTGTTTATTGGGGTATTCGTAGCCGTGTTCGTCGGCGTTAAAGTATTTGACGGGGTGTTCGTCGGCGTATTTGTAGCAGTATTGGTCGCTGTGTTTGTAGGGGTATTTGTCGGTGTCGGTGTATTGGTTGGCGTGTTTGTCGCGGTCGGCGTTGCAAGGATCGTGATGCTTCCATTGGCTCTCGTCACGGCCGGATCGCCTTCGTTATAGGTGAAGGCCGGATGGGTTGACATGCTTGGGTCAACGTAAGTTTCAAAGGCCAAAGCGGTTGATTGCCCGGGCGCTCCTATGACGTTAAATTTCAGATTTAACAGTGTTCCTGAGCCGGCCAAAGGCGTGGCCTGAAAGCCTGTGATAATAAGATGTCCCGGGAAGTTGGCATTTGGCGTGACCAGCATTGAGCTGCTTAATGTTCCGGTTCGGTCATACGGCGGCGAAGCGGGAGTAATTACCGCCGGATCGAACGTGATCTGAAAGTCGTATGAGATCACATTTAAACCCGTTACGTCGCCGGTAATAATGGGGACAGTAGCAAGGCCTTGAAAAGGGCTCACATGCGGCATCGAAACCGGTACGCCTAACGGTGTTCCAGTCGGAGTCGGCGTCGCCGTATTTGTCGGCGTCGCTGTGTTCGTTGGCGTACTCGTGGCTGTTTGTGTCGGGGTATTGGTCGGAACTACGGTCGGCGTGTTGGTCGGGGTTGCCATTACCGAGACGCTTCCGTTTGTGGTTTTCGATGCGGGAATGCCTTCGTTGAAACGGAAGCCGGGATGGTTGTTCGAGCCCGGATCGACAAAATTCTCAAAGGTAAGCGCGGTAGATTGGCCTGGCGCTCCCGTTACATTGAACCGAAGAAAGAGCAGCGTTCCGGATCCTACCAGCGGAGTTCCCTGAAATGACGTGATTATCAGATGGCCCGGAAATCCTGTATTCGGCGTGATCAACATTGCGCTGCTCATCGTTCCGGTTTTGTCGAAAGCAGGCGACGCGGGCGTTAAAACGGCCGGATCGAACGTGACCTGAAGGTCATACGAGATCGCTCCTAAGCCTGTTACGTCGCCGGTTGTTATTGGGATGGTAACGACGCCTTGAACCGGCGTGACGTGCGGCAGCGAAACAGCCACGCCGGTTAAATGAGATCGAGAATTAGAAAAGATCGTGTTTTGCAGACCCAAAAACTCGCCAACCGAATCAACAAAATCAAAACGCGGGTTATCATTGCCATTTGCGGCTGCGGCAGGCTTTGTGCCGACAAACATGGCTATTACGGACAAAACCAAAATAAAGGAACACAACAATTTTCTCATCTTTGCTTCTCTGTATTCGAAAAATAGGCGGGCCTGACGCAGGCTTCGACTCTAAGGCCGGACTTCTTGTAAGAATACGCTTGAAAGGCGATTTATTCAAGAATAAAATTCCATAGGCCTCGTTTGTGGACATCTTATAGGCAAGCAAATTAAAATAGAACATTATGACAAAGACAAAGAAGATTCTCTATTGGGTTTTTACCATCTGGCTTGCGTTGGGAATGACGTCAAGCGCGGTCGTTCAGCTATTGAGGATTCCGGAGGTCGTAGAGAGCATTTCGCGGCTCGGCTATCCGACCTATCTCTTAACGATCTTGGGCATTTGGAAGATTTTTGGAGTCGCGACGGTGCTTGCTCCTCGACTGCCGCTTTTAAAAGAATGGGCGTATGCAGGCTTTTTCTTTACGACATCAGGAGCTTTGATTTCGCATATCGTATCGGGCGAAGCGTTTGGCGACCTATTTCCGTCTTTGCTTTTATTGGCACTGACTGTAATTTCGTGGTATCTCAGGCCGGAGAGCAGAAAGACGATTTCGGGTGTGCAATAGAATGAACGAAATGAATCCTAAGGTTGATGTATATTTGGTTGCGGGCTGCGGGCGATGTCCGTTGGGTAATACGCCGGAATGTAAGGTCCATGATTGGACGCAGGAATTAGAGACACTGCGAACCTTTGTTCTCGACTGCGGGCTGACAGAAGAACTGAAGTGGGGCGTGCCGTGTTACACGTTTCAGGAAAAGAACATACTCATCGTCGGTGCATTTAAGGAATATTGTGCTGTCAGTTTTTTCAAAGGCTCGTTGTTAAAGGACGTCAATGGTGTTCTGCTTAGCCCCGGCGAGAATTCGCAGGCCGCACGCATGTTTCGTTTTACTAATGTTGGTGAAGTATTGAAAATGGAATCCATCCTGAAAGCCTATATTTACGAAGCTGTCGAGGTCGAAAAAGCCGGGTTGAAGGTGCCGTTCAAGCCGATCTCAGAACACAAAATTCCCGAAGAACTTCAACGGAAGTTGGAAGATGACCCTGCATTTAACTCGGCTTTTAATGCACTGACGCCCGGACGGCAGAGAGGCTATCTTATTTACTTTTCCCAACCCAAACAATCCAAAACCCGCGAAGCCAGGATCGAAAAATACATGCCGCAGATCTTCAATGGCATCGGAATTCACGACGAGTATCGAATGATGAGAAAATAATTTTATTTCGCCAAACTGATACGCGCGTCCCAGAGATTTTCCTCCTGTGTCACACTGTGACACAGGCGCGTCCCAGAGAATATTTGCCACAGAGATCACAGAGAACACGGAGAAATTCAGGCCATGCGCTGACCTCAACAGGCGCGTCCCAGGGATTTTTTTCCTGTGCCAATCTGTGACACAGGCGCGTCCCAGAGAATAAAATGGGAAAAAGGTTAAAAGTGGAAATGTGAAAAAGTTGTTGGTTCCGATTCTCATAACTTTTTCACTTTTGCACGTTTTCACTTTTCCACCTTTAAAGTAGAGAACGCTGAGAAGAAACCATTTTCTCAAACCCGACAAAAGAAAATTTATAGTTTCTCTGCGGCCTTTGCGTTCTCTGCGTTTAAATTCAAAGCGTCTCATAAAAATCAGTTAACAAAATTGCGAACCACGAACCACGAATGTACCTCTAATTCCCCTCGCACTTCACACTAGCGCTATTCGGCGAAAATTGGAATGCCAACTTTCCGGATATGACGTAACTTTCCGAATATGACGTAACTTTCTTAATTTGACGTGATTTTCCGAATATGGCGTGGTTTTCCGATCTGTTTCAACCGCGAAACACACGAAAGGACGCGAAAATTTTGTTCACGCTTTTTTCGTGTATTTCGCGTGTTTCGCGGGCAAACGAAAGACGGGATACTTCCAACTTGAGTGTATCGACCTTACGCGCGCGCCTTGTGCATCTTCTTTATCTAATCCCAATCCTTCTTGAGCATCAGCTGTTCGATCCTGTAGGCGTGGAGCATCTCGTGGACGAATAGGTGCCGGAACATGATGAACACCGAATAATGATCGAACGCCTCATGCACGGCCGTTTTCTGCCATTCGGCAGGCGATAGTTTCTTTAGCCTTTCAACGAGCGTCGCTCTCTCGCGTGCGAAACGCTCGAGGCTTTCGTCCAGATTTACATCAAGCATCGCGCCCGCTTCGTCATCGGGAGAATTTTCTATCGTTTCAATGAACGGTTCCGGCGTGGACAAGATCAGTTCGAGCCGTGCGCGAAATGATGCGTCGGACTGCGACAGATGAATGGCATTTGAGGTGGTCAAGTGTTTCAGGACACGATCCTCTCGCTCCTTTTGGTTGATTTAGTTTTCAAAGTTTGCGTTTTTTTAGGCATTGGCAAATCTATCA
>JAYVFJ010000231.1:0-9622 GCA_043773225.1 Chloracidobacterium sp. | reverse complement strand
CATACCGGTTCTACCAAACCTATATGTATCTCTTAACAATGTACCTTCGGTAACTCCTGAGATGTCAATTGAACCGATCGCCTTAATTTTGAGAGGCTTTTCTGTCTTCATTTCAGAGGCGGTCGTAGACGTATATGAAACAACGCACCGGTTTGCTAATTTCTGTTGTCCGATTACTACCGACGCGGCGATTGCACTTATGAAGCACACGGATAGGAGTTTCATCCAATCACCTCTTTCATCCGACGAACGCCTTCGCTCATTTTTTCCTCTGTATTACAAAACGAAATTCGCAAAAACCCTTTCGCCTCATCGCCAAATGCGACGCCCGGCACGGTGACGACTCGATTTTGCAGACATTTTTCCGCTACCTCGATATCATCGCCAAGCGAGCGAATATCTAGCATCGTGTAAAACGCGCCTTCCGGCGATGTCGCGTGCAACCCAAGTTCTTTATCTAACAGATCGACCATAAACGCACCGCGTTTTTTGTAAATATCGCGGGCGTTTTGTTTGGCGGCCTCGGCTTCTGCCGTCCAGCCAAGCAGCGAAGCCTTTTGTGTGATCGCCGAAGTACAGACGGTCAGAAATCCGTGCAGGATCTGAATCGCTTCGACGATATCCTTTTGCGAACTCGCCGCCCAGCCAAGCCGCCAACCTGTCATCGAAAGCGATTTTGACAAGCCGCTGACAATAATTGTTTTGTCGTAATACTCCGACGCTGAATGCGGCCGCTCGCCAAAATATAGGTCGCTGTATATTTCATCCGAAATAAGGTAGATGCCGGTGTCTTTCAATGCATCAGCGATCTGTTTTAGATCATCGGGCGTCAAAATCTTACCAGTCGGATTTGACGGCGAAATTACAACTACCGCTTTTGTCCTTTCCGTAATTTGAGATTTGAAATTTGAAATATCAAATGCAAATTCCTTATCGGCCGGCATACGATAATAGACCGGTTTGCCCTGAGCGATGCGCACACACGCATCGTATGCCGGAAAGCTTGGATTTGGCACAAGCACTTCGTCGCCTTCGTCAATGAGGCACATAAAGGCAGCGGTCATAGCTTCCTGCGAACCGCAGGTCACGACAACGCCTGTTCGCGGTAAATTCAGATGCGGATATTGCTCAGCGATCTTGTCACGCAAGGCCGGAATACCGGGATGCGATGTGTAACCGTTCTGCTCATCGCGGGCAATGCGTGCTGCTTCGTCACGCAAAAATTGCGGCGTCGGCAGATCTGGTTCACCAAGCCCAAAATTAATGCTGTCCGGCAAAGCGCGCTCAAAAAACTGCCGTATCAGCGTCGGCTGCAAACCCTGCATCCGGCGAGGCGGTTGAAACTGCATTTGCGGTTTTGACACGGTCATTTCTAAGCTCTTTCATGCAATGCAACAGCCAAATCAGACGGAATCGCAAGCGGGTAAAAAATATTCGCCTCAAACAAATAATCTTCGCCATCTTCGTCAATCACGCGGATCATGTCGTCGTTTTCGACTTCACTGTCGGCCACAACCTCATACAATTTTCCAACTTCGAGCGATGCCTCAAAGCCCTTGTTATTGATACAAACTGCAAATTTTGTGTTCATAACTAATCTAACCAGCGTTTGATCTTTCCATTTCGTTTTCCGATGCCGTGGGCTTCATACCAATGAATCTCGGCTAGCCTTATCCTTCCATTTGAAATCCTCTCAACCGTTGCAACACCTTTCAATTTTCTCCAACGCCCTCTGCCAAATCGCTTATTGAGAAATGAAAGTATTCGTATGGAATGACCAACCGCAATTATTTCGATCTGCTCAATTTTACCAACGATCCGAAATCCTTCAAGCATCAATAATCTTCCATAACTGAACTAACGGGTCATTTTCTTTCTTCAGTAATACTATCTTCCAATTCTTCACGAATCTCACCAACTTCGACATTAAATTCGCCCTCAGCCTGTGCCAACGGATCAGCATTCACAACGCCTGCAAGCGTCTCGATCTCGCCAATTATCTTTTGTCCAAAGCCGGTGATGCTTTCCTTCAAACCGTGTTTTTTATCCTGTTCGCCTTCGTTCTCGGCCATATTGCGCACCTCAATTCATATCTTAGACAATTTAGCAATTAGATTCTATCTCAGATAGTCTTCGAGCTTAGTTGAGGCATCCGTCTTTTCGTCGCGGTATTTGACGATGATCGGGCAGTAGATCGAGAGGCCGCTGTCTTTGCCAAAGCCGCTCGTGACTGCGCGTGAGCCTTGCACAACGACCGCTCCGGCGGGAATTTCGAGCGGCTTGTCGCCATCGGCTTTGATGACGCGGCCGTTTGGCAGATCAAACACCGGCGTCGAACGTGTCAGAATCACGCCGGACGCCAGAACGGCTCGTTCGCGGACGATCGTGCCTTCATAAACGCCAGTGTTGCCTCCTACGAGAACGTCGTCCTCGATAATTACAGGCACAGCTCCAACCGGTTCAAGCACGCCGCCGATCTGCGCCGCTGCCGAAAGATGCACGTGTTTGCCGATTTGCGCGCACGAACCGACTAATGCATGAGAATCTATCATCGTGCCCTCGTCAACATACGCGCCGACGTTGACGTATGCGGGCGGCACCACAATGACGGTTGGTGCGACATACGAGCCGTCGCGGATCGCTGAGCCGCCCATAACGATCCGCACACCGTCGTCAATCGTCATCGGCCTCAGCGGAAAAGTATCTTTATCAAAAAACCGCAGCGTCTCGGTCGGCTTCGACATCTCGACCATCTTGCCCATCCTGAAGCCGAGCAAAATTCCCTGTTTTACCCAAGCATTCGCGTTCCAATTCCCGTCGCCGTCCTTTTCAGCCGAGCGTATCTCGCCGCGACGGAGCGCGGTCTTAAAACTCTCATAGACCTCTCGATCTTCCGGCGTAAATTCTGATTTCCCGAATAATTGTTCTATCTCAATCCGTAACTTCACAAAATTCTCCAAACCACTTATTCCGAGACTACAGCCCTGGCGATCAAACCGATGCCGCCGGCAAACAGGATCAACATGATCACAGTATTAAAAAGGCTCGTCGGCTGAAAATATATTTGCAGATTCATCAGTATGCCCGACGCGATGAAAATAATGCTGATCGCAATGAGTATCCAGCCCATGACCGATTTGCCGTTGAAGAAAACAAAAGCGATGCCAAAAATGAGAGGGATGAGCGACAAGCCGAATGAATTATAGCCGCCCCAATTCCAGAATCCGCTCGCGACAACAACTCGACTGATAAGCATATACGCACCTGAGACAGCCATCGCGAGGCCGATAAAAAACTCGATCACACCTCCTGATGTTCCGCCGGGCCTTTTTAAATCGTCAAATTCCATGATATTCAAGTTCCTTATCAGAATCAGAGTTTGAGTTCCTTCATTATTGCTTTGAGTTGCGCCCGCGTTTCCGACGATACCGGAACAAGAGGCAGACGCAGATTTTCCTCGCACAGTCCCATTTCCTTCATTACAAATTTGCACGGAGCGGGTGAGGATTCGATAAAGTTGGCTTCCATCAACTCCATCAACCGGTAATTGATTTTGCGTGCAAAATGGAACGAGCCATTTAGCGCGTGCTCGACCATTTTTGCGGTTTCCTTAGGGAGTTCATTCGAGATTACCGAAACAAGCCCGTCGGCGCCAAGCGACATCAACGGCAGCGTCGCCGCGTCGTCGCCTGAGAAGACCTTGAAATTTTTCGGTCTATATTTCAATATCTCCATTACTTGTGAAAAGTTTCCCGACGCCTCTTTTGTTGCGACGATGTTCTCAAATTTTTCGGCAAGCCGCAGCGTCGTTTCGGCGGAAATGTTACACGAAGTCCGCGACGGCACATTGTAGAGCATTATCGGAAAACCCTTAACCGAACGAGCGATCTCGCTAAAATGCGCAAACATACCTTCCTGCGTCGGCTTGTTGTAGTAAGGGGCAACGATGAGGGCAGCATCGGCGCCGACCTCGCGTGCTTTGCGCGTTCGTTCGATCGCATTGGCAGTATTATTTGTTCCCGTACCAGCTATCACATGCGCTTTGAGACGTTTGGCAACTCCAACTGTCATTCGTATCACTTCGGCGAGTTCATCCTCGTTTAAAGTCACATTTTCGCCGGTCGTTCCGCACGGAACAAGCAGCTTAACGCCGCTTTTCACCTGCCGTTCGACAAGCTTGATAAAACAATCGCCATCAATCGAGCCATCTCGTTTGAAAGGCGTCACCAAAGCAGTCGCGCATCCACGCATCCAGTCTAGTTTCATTGTCATATGAATAAGATACTTACTTCTGCCAATTTACAATTAGCCAATTTACAATGGACAATTGTCAATTGTAAATTGAACAATTGTTAATTGGAAGTTAAATTCGCTCCTATTTAGAGACTATGCACATTACGAAACGAAATATCACAACATATTTCATATATACAATTGCCGTTGTCGTGCTCTCGTTTGCCGCGGGATGCTCGCAACCGGCAAATAGACAAAACACGGCTGTTAATGCAGCGCCTGCAATAGAGCCGATGCCTAAGCTCGAAGTCGCCAATCATTTTGCCTATTCCATAGGTGAAAAAGAAACAGTCACGCCAAAAAAGGACAGCGACGGTTGGTTTCGCGAGCTTGATTTTGGCAAGGATGACAGTCTCGGCGAGCATTGGACGTTCGACGCGGGAGGCAACAGCGCGTGTGGCGAGCCGGTTTACGCCGCCGCAAACGGCAACGTCATTTACGCCGAATTTTCCGGCCCCGAATGGGGCATAGTAATGATAATTGACCACGAATTGCCGTCGGGCGAGCGTGTGCAGACGCTTTACGGCAATTTGCTTGACTACGCGGTCGAGAGCGGCCCGGTCAAAATGCGCCAGCAAATCGCCCGAGTCGGCAACGCCAACGGCCGCTACCTCTGCCGCCTGCATTTCGAGGTTCGCACACCGGAATCTTCCGCCTGGGGACAGCCCGGCCCGATGAATTCGCCCGACAAAAAAGGCTGGCTCAATCCGTCCGAGTTTATCGAATCACACCGCTAGCCGATTTTCCAAGTAGCTGTCAGCTATCAGCTAATAGCTGACGGCTAATATGTTTTTAAAAAATTGTTCCAGTTTACACTGGTCGAGCGAACCGTTAGTCCGAACGCCCGAACAAACATCAAGCCCAAACGGCCGAACGGTTTCAATCGCTTCGCCGACGTTTTCTGAATTTAAACCGCCCGCAAGAAAAACCGGCTTGCCGCACGTCTCAACGACCTTCCTGCTCAACCGCCAATCATGCCGCCGACCCGTGCCGCCAAGTTCTTTGACCGCAAGATTAGGATTTCCGCTGTCGAGCAAGACGCAATCGACAAACTCGGCTAGCTCACACGCTTCGTCAACCGAACGCTCACTTACAACATGAATGACCTGCACTAACTTTACATGCGGCAAGGCATCGCGGATCGTTTTGTAGTCACGTTCCAGTAGTTCGTCAACGATCTGTATCGTGTTTGTAAGAGTGCGTCGGTGATGCTCGATTATGCCCTTTGCCGTCTGCTCAGAGGTCAACAAAAATGTCGCTATCGGCGGCGGAACAGTCTTGGCAATTTCATAAATCTCTTCATCCGAGATCGGTCCCGGACCGGAAGGCATCTTACCTACAAGACCTATCGCCGATGCTCCGAATGAAATCGCATCAGCGGCTTCATGCTCATTCGCAATGCAGCAAATCTTGATTCGAGGCAAAGTCATAATTAAAACAGGATAAACAGGATATGCAGGATAAAATCCATCTTGTCCATCCTGTCTATCCTGTTTGAATCATTTCGTCTATGACATCAGTAAATTCATAAAAGCCTTTCTTCCCGACGATCCATTCCGCAGCCAGGATCGCTCCGGCCACAAACCCTCCCCGCGAGCGCGCTGTGTGCTCAAGCAAGATTTGATCGGCCGCGCCGTCGAATCCGACGCGATGCGTTCCCGGAATGTTTCCCGCCCGCGTCGCTGAAACGCTTATATCTTTTGCAATATGTTCGGCAACTATGTCTTTTAATTTCAAGGCCGTCCCACTCGGCGCGTCCTTCTTGTGCGAGTGATGCTGTTCTTCGATAAACGCTTCGTAATCTTCAAATTTCGCGAGAAGCTCCGAAGCAAAGTCCGCGATCCGGTAAAATAAATTCACGCCGATCGAAAAATTCGCCCCATACACAACCGCTCCGTCGCCCTCGCGGACCAAGCGTTCGATCTCGTCCCGCTGCGCGTTCCAGCCCGTCGTCCCTTCGACCAATATCACGCGTGCCGCAACACACGCCTCAACATTCCGCCTCACAGCTTCAGCAACCGAGAAATCTATCGCAACGTCCGCGCCTTTCAACTTCTCTGCCAACTCCGCCGCCGACAGTCCTGCGTCTGCATCGTCTATTACGACCGTGATCTCATGTCCTTTTTCCTCGGCAAGCATGCGGATGAGTTTTCCCATCGCCCCGTAACCGATCAATGCAATCTTCATAGGTTTTATTTCACCGCAAAGACACAAAGGACACGAAGACAAACCATTCTTAACTTTGTGTACTCTGTGCCTTTGTGGTGAGAAGTTTTTTGACCAAATTGACGTAAAGATCAACCGCGATCTCTAAATCTTTTTTCCGCACAAACTCATCCTTCGTATGTGCAACAAGTATCGATCCCGGCCCAAACAACAGCGGCTGGCCCCAGTTTGTCAGATAGGGGATGTCGGTCGTAAACCGCACGGTCTTTTGATTGAAGCCTTCGACGGCGATCATTTTTACCGGTTCGCTGCACGACATGACCTCGACCTCACCACGGTCACGGACGACGCTTCGCAAAGCGTCTTCGATAGGCTGTCGCGGAGTCGTCAGCCGTATCAGCAATCCAGCTTCTGCCGTTGGCGGAATTACATTCAGTGCGGCTCCTCCCTCAATAGTGCCGATGTTGACGGTCGTTTCGCCAAAAAAATCGTCGTTCGGAAATTTTGTATGCCGAACGTCTTCGAGAATGTCGAGCAGCTTTTCTATCGCAGAATTGCCGATCTCAGGATATGCAGAATGCGCAGCTTTTCCAGTCGTCTTTATTTTCAAACGAAATGACCCTTTCGAACCTATCGCAAGGTCATTGTCAGTCGGCTCGCCGTTAATCATGTATTCACATTTTGCCGCGAGCGGATGCTTATTCGCCGCCCGTGCCCCTTCCGACGAACGCTCTTCCTCGACAGTGTAAAGCAAACCGATGTCTTCGACTCCTTCCCTTCTCAATTGTTCCGCCGCAGCGATCTGAGCAGCAATTATTCCCTTCGCATCGCACGAACCACGCCCGTAAATTTTCTCATCATCCTCAGTCGGCGCAATAAACGGCGGCACCGTGTCGATATGCGTCGAAAACCAAACCCGCGGCGTGTCATTCAGGCACGCGATGACGTTGTTTTGATTCTCTGAAACTTTTTGCAGTTCGACCGTCCAACCAAGCGTTTCAAGATGATCGCGCAGATAAAACCCGACCGCTTCTTCATCACCAGAAACGGAAGGAATATTCATCAATGACTTTGTTAATTCAAATAAATCCATAACTAATTCAGAAAATGAACAGTAAATCCCTCACTTTCAGCGGCCTTGGACAATCTGGCATCGGCTGAGACAAAGTCTTTATTTTTTGGAAACTCTCTACACCAGACGAGTGCGGCAGCAAGTTGCAGGCTGTCCAGTGCCCGAAGCCCGTGGACTGAAGGAAATGTGCGGGCAAGTTGTATAATTCTGTCTTCCGGCCTGACAACAACCCAAGCGTCCTCAAAAGCAGTAAGGAGTCGTCCGGCATCGTGCTTTCTTATGCCATCAATCTTATTTTCACGTTCCGCTTTCGCTATTGCAGACGCGATCTCAACCGGAGTTTCCCAACAAACAATTCGTTCAGAAAACTGTTTCCATAACTTTCCAACAATTGGTGAGCGCTCCTCGTAAAGACAGAGCGGAACGATCGCGCTGCTGTCCCAAAACGACATTAGGATCTGTCCTCGTTCCGTTCATCGATTATTGCCTGGCTTGTCGAACCCGCCGGCAAAATAGGCCTTTGAGAAAACAGATCGTCCCAAAATGACTCCGGCAAATCATTCTTTTTTGGCTTTGTTAATTTCGGTTCTTCACTTTCTACGACTCGATCAAGAGCGAGTTCAAGCGTTTCGACATTGGATTTTGCTCCAAGGATAGCACGCGCGCGCTTTAGTTTTGCTGAATTTTTGATTTCAATAACAACCGGCATATCTTTACCTCAACCCAAATTCTACCACATTAAAAAAAATCCTTGTGCAGCCTTTTTATCACTTCCGCCGCAGAATCTTCAGGCACTACGAACGTCAGATTTACGCTCGACGCACCATGTGAAACGAGCGCGATACTAACATCGCCGATCGTGGAAAACACTTTTGCCGCAAGGCCTGTGCTTGCACGCAATCCGCCGCCGACGACGCAGATTACCGCATATCCCGGTTCAACTTCAACTTCGCCGAGGCGTTCGAGTTCGGTGACAATCTGTTCGAGCGAGGCGGTGTTGTCGAGCGTCAGGGCGACTGAAACTTCCGAGGTTGAAATTACGTCAATGACGGTGCGGTAGCGTTCAAACACCTGAAACAACGCGCTCATAAAACCGTAACTGCCTAGCTTTCGCGCCGAAGTGATGCGCAGGATCGTGATCTTTTTCTTGTGGGCGATCGACTTGATCTTGTTCGGAGCCTCTTCCGAATCTGAAAGCACCATCGTGCCGATTTTCTCTGGCTCGAAGGTATTGCAAACACGAACAGGGATCGCATTGTCAACCGCCGGTTTTATCGTTTTCGGGTGCAGGACCTTGGCTCCAAAATATGAAAGCTCAGCCGCCTCTTCGTAAGAAAGAACGGGGATCGTACGAGCCTCGCCGCAAATTCTTGGGTCGCAGGTCATCACACCGGTCACGTCAGTCCATATCTGAAGCTCACGGGCACTCAAAGCCGCCGCGACGAGCGCCGCTGAATAATCCGAACCGCCGCGTCCAAGCGTGGTCGTCTCTCCGCCGCGATTCGCCGCGATAAATCCGCCCATGATCGGCACTTCGCCAGCGTTGATAATCGGTTCTAATTCGAGTTTGATAAGTTCGTTCGTCTCATCGATCAGCGGCGTCGCGGCGCCGTATTCGTCGTCGGTCACGATCAGCCGCCGGGCATCGACCTGTCTTGCGTTCACGCCTTTCGCTTTTAAAACATCGGCCAGAAGGCGAGACGAAAGCTGCTCGCCATATGACACAATTGCGTCTCTCAGCATTTGCAGTGGCAGCGATCTCCGAGTAACACGCATCAGCAGATCGGATAGTTCGCCGCGGGCAAATTCCAATTCGCCGTTAAAAGTATTTGGTTTATCAGCAGAAAGAAATATCTTGGCAACCTCGATATGCCGTTCAAAATGCGGCTCAAGCGAAGCAATGGCCTCGGCGAAATCTCCTTTTTTTGCCGTTTCCACCGCATCGAGCAAAGCATCAGTAACTTTCGTCATCGCTGAAACGATCACGACCGGATGCCTGTCTAGCTGCATCGAAACAACATCAAAAACGCGCTCAAAAGCCGCGACATCGCCGACTGACGTGCCACCGAATTTCATCACTGTCGGATGCAA
>JAYVFJ010000230.1:0-3533 GCA_043773225.1 Chloracidobacterium sp. | reverse complement strand
GCGTCTTTTGGCGAGTCGGTGAGGTGGATGAGGCCGAGGTCTTCGGGGTTTATCATCTTTTCGTTGAGCATGGTCGAGGTCAGCCATGAGAGCATGCCGCGCCAGTATTGGGAACCGAAAAGCACGACAGGGAAGTTGCGTATTTTGCGCGTCTGGATAAGTGTCAAAGCCTCAAAAAGCTCGTCCATCGTGCCAAAGCCGCCGGGGAAAATTACATACGCGTTGCTGTATTTGATGAACATCGTCTTGCGAACGAAGAAGTATTTGAACGACAGCGATTTGGTCAAGTAAGGGTTTGGTATCTGCTCGAAAGGCAGCTCGATGTTGCAGCCGACTGAGGTCGCTCCAGCATCATGCGCTCCGCGATTTGAGGCTTCCATAATTCCAGGGCCGCCGCCGGTGATTATCTCAAAACCTGCTTTGCCCAGTAGTTTTGCGGTTTCGCGCGCGGCTTTGTAATTAGGATCTTTCTCGTGCGTCCGCGCCGACCCGAAGATCGAAACGCCACGCGTGATCGTTTGCAGATGATCGAACCCGTTGACGAATTCGCCCATAATGCGGAACACACGCCACGAATCTGATGTTTTATATTCATCCTCAGGCTCCGGCGAACGCAAAAGGATCTCGTCATCCGTCAGGTGCCAATAGCCAACCTCTTCTTCGCGTTTTTTTGCTTCGGCGACGGTTTTTGGAAGAACGGCCTTTTTCTTACCGTTGAGTTTTGTTTTTGGTTTGTTTGCTTTTGTATCAGCCATTTTGATTTGCGATTTGCGATTTGCGATTTGCGATTGTCCCGATCTTGAAATCGAAAATCGCAAATCTAAAATCGAAAATCCCTAGATTCCCATTATGTTATATCCGCAATCCACGTAGATCGTCTCGCCGGTTATGCCTGAGGCGAGGTCGCTGACGAGGAATAGTGCGGTGTTGCCTACCTCGCGTGCCTGGACGTTGCGTTTTAGCGGCGATTTTTCGGCGACGTAATTTAGCATCGAGCCCATGTTTTTGACGCCGCGTGCCGAGAGCGTGTTGATCGGCCCGGCGCTGATGGCGTTGACGCGGATGTTGTTTTTGCCAAGATCGGCGGCCAGATAGCGAGTCGAAGCCTCGAGCGCGGCTTTCGCAACGCCCATCACGTTATAATTTGACACGACCTTTTCCGCGCCGTAATAGCTCATCGTGACAATGCTGCCGCCGTCTGTCATAAGCGGAGAAGCAGCAAGTGCGACCTGCGTCAGCGAGAAAGCGCTTATATCAAGCGCCGTGCGAAACGCTTCGCGGGTCGTTGTGACAAATTCTCCTTCGAGAGCTTCTTTTGGAGCAAACGCGATCGAATGTATCACAAAATCGAGTCTGCCGTATTTTTTGCCGACCGCATCAAATGCCGCATCCACCGCAGCCTGGTCGCTAACGTCGCACGGCACTACGAGCGAATCGTTTAAAGTGCCGGCAAGCTCCTCGACATTTTCCTTCAGGCGTTCGCCCTGATAAGTAAACGCCATCTTTGCTCCGTGCCCGGCACAGGCCGCAGCACACGCCCACGCGATCGAACGCCTGTTCGCCACGCCGAAGATCATTCCTATTTTGTTCTCAAGCATATTAAAAGCCGTAAATCGTCAATCGTAAAAAGTGAATCGAAAAGGATGATAATAATAACGAAAAGCCCCCAAAATATCTATTTACGATTTACGATTGACTATTCACTAACATATAGCTTTTGCAGCATCTCAAAATCCAACATGCGAATGTCTATATCAACCGGCGTGTCCGAAAATCGCTGCGTCATCAGCATTCCGCGAAGCCGCTCTTCCTGATCGGGTGCCAACTGGGTAACGAGCACAAGCATCAGCCGCAGACGCAGACGGCTTTTCATCTCAGTGAGATTTTTCTTGGCTCGCGACACTTTTTTCAGGATTGATTCGATCCTTTCCTGCCGCAGATCGGGCACGACCAGGAACGCAAGCTCGATGCACGTTATCAAATCCTGATCAACCAGAATCCCGTCAAACGGAGTTTTGCCGATGCTGACGTGACGCATCAGCGGCAGATTCTCTTCCTGCTGTATCTGCCGAAGAGCTAGGTCTTCGGCGACGATATACGTTGCGATCAGTTCGGGGATCTGATCGTCGGCGACCTTAAGTTGACGGGCAAGTTCGCGGACCTCGACGTTGACATTTTGCCGCTGCAATTCCGGCATTGCCGCATCCCAATGGATGAATTTGCGGTCATCAACTGCTGCAAGCCGGCGATTCATCGCAAAGTAAACCAGCACGAGGATGATGAATGCAGCCCCCGCCGCGAGAAACAAAACTGCGGATATCCAATCTGCCGCCTTCACGGCCATAACGAGTCCGGCAACCAACACAACGCAAAGAACTGCCGCCGCTATTATCAGCGGATAGTTGGCCTTATGCCGCTCGAGGCGGGCAAGAGGATTTTTGCCGTCTTCGTCCATCAGAAAAGTGCGATTTATCCGGCCGTCGAAGCACGCTCAAACGGTATTTCGTCAAAATGCGTCATCTGCTTGAATGCCCGGAACCTTTCGTTGATCTCAGGATAATCCAAAGCGTCAACACGTTCGGTGCCAAACTTTTCGACGTTAAATGACGCCATCACCGAGCCGTATATCATCGCTCTTCGAAGCACTTCATCCGTGATCTCTTTTTGCGAAGCGAGATAGCCCATAAATCCGCCGGCAAAAGTGTCGCCCGCGCCGGTCGGGTCGAAAACGCTTTCGAGCGGATAAGCCGGCGTCGCAAAATAGCCGTTCTTTGTAAACAACGTCGCGCCGTATTCGCCGCGTTTTACGACGAGCGCGCGCAGCCCAAAATCCATGATCTTTTTCGCCGCTTTGTGAATATTCGGCTCGTCGGTCAACTGCCGAGCCTCGGCGTCGTTGATGATTATGCAGTCGCAAACTTTAATCGTGTCTATCACGGCGTCCTTCATTGACGTCAGCCAAAAATTCATTGTGTCCATCGCCACAAATTCCGCTTTCGGGCATTGCTCGCGGACTTCCTTTTGCAGAGTCGGCAATATGTTTGCCAGAAAAAGGAGCTTTGCGTTCTTTGAGTTTTCCGACAGCTTTGGCTGAAAAGTCTCGAACACGTTTAGCTGCGTGTCGAGCGTGTGCGCCGTGTTCATATCGTAGTCATAACGACCGCTCCAAAAGAACGTTTTGCCGCTCTCGACGACCTCGATATCGTCGGTGTTAATAGCGTGACGATTGAACACAGCCCATTCGTCTTCGCCAAAATCACCGCCGACCACGCCGACCGCGTTCACCTTAGTAAAAAAGCTCGCGCTCAATCCAAAGTGCGTTGCCGCGCCGCCCAAAATCTTATCGCGTTTGCCAAAAGGCGTTTCCAAAGCGTCAAACGCGACCGAACCGACAACTGTTAAAGACATCTGTTAAAAACTTCTCCTAATTCAACTTTCTATTGGGGAACAACGCTTCCGTATGGAACAACGAGATCATCACTAGTTCCAGATTTCCCATCCTGTCCGTTAGACCAAATAATTATATTTACAAG
>JAYVFJ010000229.1:0-2282 GCA_043773225.1 Chloracidobacterium sp. | reverse complement strand
CCGATCACGCGGCCTGTTGCATAGCAATATGTGATCATCGAGAGAGAGATCGCTATTAAAAAGACGTCCGTGAGCTTCCACTTTTCTCGTGACTGAGCGTTGTGCAGGATGAATAGAAACAGGGCGATGGTAAACAGCAGGAAGTATTGCTCCATCACAAACCGGCCGTATTCAAAAAGCCACGGTGTTACTGCTCCGGTGACGACAACTATGGCCGCGATTGAAATTCTCCTCGAAATTCGCCAGGCCAGAAGGCCGAGCAATAAGATCGTCGCAAACACCCAAGTCGCGGCGAACACTCTTGCCGAAATTACGCTTGGAGAAATGATCGTGTAAAGGGCAGCCTGTAGATACATAGACTCCGCGTTGACCCACTGCGTCCAGCCCTGCGTATAACATTGAAAAAGAATAGGAAAATGCTGCCCGGATTCGCTGTAGCCGGTTTGAGAAATCAAATAGGCGTTGTATGAGATGCACGCTTCGTCAACGTAAAAACCGGGCGGGTTCGTCGAGATGCCGTTGATAAAAAAGGCGTAGAGAACGACGACGAAAATCACGCCCAACAGTGTGTTGCGGACTTTTGGCGTAAAAAAGCTACTGGACATAGTTGTTAAATTTTTTCGTTTTTTATATCGTCACTAATCTGCCGTATCGAGAGGTTTCTCAAGCACAAACAGCAGATTTTTGCCGAGCGGCGGACTGATCACACTCTCTGAGAGTTTTACAAACGGCACGGCGTATGTATCGTAAAGTTTTACCACGCTGCTTTCAAGATCGGCGGAGCCGAAGATCCTGTATTTTACGAACCACGGGATAATTCCCGCAAAATCGAAGAACTTCTTAACACGAATCTTAAATCCTGCCTCAAGCGATTTCTCGATAAGCTCTTTTTTCACATATCGCCGAAAATGTCCTACGGCACGGTCAAACGCGCCATACAAAATGGGAAGCGCCGGAACGAAGATCAGAGCATGACCCCCGGGAACGAGACTCTCATAAATATGGCGAAGCTCCTTGCGGTCATCCTCGATGTGCTCGAGGACGTTGATGTATATGATCGTGTCCGGCCGTTCTTCCGCTGCGATATCATCACAGACGGAAGAAAACACGTTGTTGTAAAACTTGATCGCAACACTGTCGGAAGAAATATTATTTACAAGTTTTTGATACATCTCCGAAGGTTCTACGAGCGAAAGGCTCGTCGGATTTTCCGCTAACAGCAAAGCAGAAAACAGGCCGGTTCCGGCTCCAACCTCTACGATATGCTTTCCCAGATAGGGCCGATATTCGGCGAGTATCCAACGGTGATAATTCGCCGCGAACGCCATTGCTTCGAGGTCCTTGCCCACATAGACGACGTCATTTGTGTTTTCTGCCACAGACATTTTTGGATTCCCTATTTCTTTACTTTATTTGTATTGTCAGTTTTATCTGTTTTTATAGCAGCTTCCAATTCGAATTTGGAAACCTTGTTACTTCCGGAGCTGACTACAAGCAGCCATCGTTTCTTATTGGCTGTCAAAATAGTCATCGAGGCCGGACTCTCGAGCTTTTGATCGTCCTGTGGATTAAAGCCCTGCTTTGGCGTTCCGTTTTCGTCAAAGGCAAGCACTTCGTTAGTTCTGGGACTTGTAACATAAACAGTTCTTGTTTCCGCGTCGAAGAGAACGTCGGGAAACTCGCTCGAGGATCGTTCCCATGTCGTGATCGGCCATTGGCGGACAAAGTTGCCGTCGAGATCGAAGACCTGAATTCTGCCGTTGCCAAGATCGGTGACAAATACCAGGTTATCGCCGATTCCAATACCGGTCGCATCCCTGAACTCGCGTTCGTTGGAACCGGAAACTCCCCACGTAAGCGAAAATGCCTCGCTCACGGGCTGAAATCTAGCGATTCGCGTTCGTCCCTGATCGACAATATAAAGCTGGTTGTTCGTGCCGATGGCGATGTCGCGCGGGCCATAAAAACCGGTATCGGGGCCGTTGTATTCTTTGACGAATGTGCCTTCGGGATTGTATTTCAAAAATTTGTGATTACCGGCGTCGGTAACATATAAATTTCCCTCGGCATCAACGGCGACGCCGTTCGGCTCTTTCATTTTGCCTTCGCGCTCGCCCGGATCACCTATGAGCGCGACAAACTTGCCTTCGGAGTCGAACTTTTGAATGCGGTCGTTGCCGGTGTCGGCGACGTAAAAATTACCCTTGTCGTCAGCGGCTATACCGCGCGGTTTTACAAACTTGCCGGGAGTATTTCCTTCGCCGCCCCTGAACGCCGGGACT
>JAYVFJ010000228.1:0-2572 GCA_043773225.1 Chloracidobacterium sp. | reverse complement strand
TTTATCGGTGAGCTTACGCTCCTTCGCCTGTGCCTGAGCGCCATCGCAAAATAAAAAAACGTGCAAGCCGATTGAGAGAACGATAACGAAGACTGTTTTAAATAGAGTTGACATAAAATTCGTGATTGTTTACTACCTTCATCCACTCATCCCAATCCTTCAGCGCCCTCTCCACCTGCACCATATGCCGCTCGCGTTTGTTCCGATGTTTTTTACGCAGTTCGACGGGCAGCGGTTCGAGCAATCCGAATGTGATATTCACCGGCTGGAAGTTTTTTGTTTCGACATTTGAGACGTAACGGCAAAGAGCGCCGATGGCTGATGTGACAGGAGCGGTTAGCATCGGCAGATCGCGAGATACGCGAACAGCATTGATACCCGCGAGCCAGCCGGTTGCGACCGATTCGACATAGCCCTCGACGCCGGTGATCTGGCCGGCGAAGAACAGATTCGGGTTTGCTCGTGTCGAAAGGTCTTCGTTCAATATTTTGGGGCTGTTGATAAACGTATTGCGGTGTATCTGCCCGAACTGTAGGAACTCGGCGTTTTCCAAGCCCGGTATCAGCTTCAAAACCCGTTCCTGCTCGCCGTAACGCAGGTGATTTTGAAACCCGACCAGCCCATAAGCGTCGGCCATCATATTCTCTTGTCTCAATTGAACGCACGCCCAAGGCTCGCGGCCCGTCTTTGGGTCGGGCAATCCGCGCGGCTTCATCGGGCCGTATCGCAGGGTATCGACTCCGCGGCGGGCGGCTTCTTCGATGGGCAAACAGCTTTCGAACCAATGTGTGTCCTCAAACCGCTTTAGGGGCACCGATTTGGCGGCGATCAGTTCGTTGTAAAATACGTCATACTGCTCCGGCGACATCGGGCAGTTGATGTAATCGTCGCCGCCCTTGCCATAGCGAGCCGCTTTGAACGCCACCGACATATCTATCGAATCCGCCGCCACGATTGGCGCTATCGCGTCATAAAAATAAAGCTGATCGTCACCCGTCAGCCGCATTATCTCTTTTGTCAGAGTGTCCGATGTCAGCGGCCCGGTCGCGATGATCGTGATCTCGTCCTCAGGGATCGTGGCGACTTCTTCGCGAACGATCTCGATATTTGTATGAGCCTCGATCCGTTCGGTTATCATCTCGGCAAATTTTATACGGTCAACAGACAAGGCCGCACCGGCCGGAACACGCGTCAACGCCGCCACATCCAAAACCAGCGAACCGCCGCGTCTTAATTCTTCCTTTAATAAATACGGAGCCGAACCCGGCTCGTCAGTTTTTAGAGAATTAGAACAGACGATCTCGGCCAATTGATCAGTCCGATGCGCCGGCGTCTGCTGCACGGGCCGCATTTCAAATAGCCTGACTGTCGCTCCCATCTCCGCCGCTTGCCACGCGGATTCAACCCCGGCGAGCCCGCCGCCGATAACGTTAATAACTTCCATTGCTCAAATTATACAAAAAAGGATGACTAAAAAAGCCATCCTTTATGTTTTGTGTATTAATCCAAGCGAATTATCTTATCGAAACGTTCGCATTTCGCTTTGCCGAGTAGATCCTTGCCATTGCCCGGCAGTTGTCAAAGACCTTTGAGGTGAATATGCCGGACTCGGGCGGATCGACCTCGGTCAACGGGCTTGCGCGGGCGGCTTTGACGAGCCAAGCGGCGGCGGCGGCGGCGTTGAGGTCGTAAGTAGGCGTCCAATCTAGGTCGTCGGGCGCGAGGCCATCGCCATCTTCCATAGCCACAACCGCCAATATGCCGTCAAGGTCGTCCTCGGAAAGCGTCGGTTCTGCGTCCCAGGCGGTCATTCGTTTTAGTTTTTCTTTTGGTGTTTCCATGATTTCGTGAATCGTCAATCGTGAATCGTGAATAGAAAAAACCATTTACGATTTACTATTCACGATTCACTTTCTCCTATGATTTATTCGCGATCAGCACCGCGAGATTATTTGCCCGGACGACCTTTGCTCCGTAAACGTGTAGGCCTTTGACCGCGTCGCCGAATCGTTTTTCGGGCTTATATGTCTGCACGTCGAGGATCTGTTCAACGTAGGCGGTCGCTATCGAATGACCCGCGATGATCTTGTATTTAGTTCCTGTCGTGTTTGGAACATTGTTGGATTTGAGTATGGCAAACCCGGCGGCCTCGCCGACCAAACCGTTTGCCAGCCTTCGGTCGGAGCCTTGCGTCCCTGAGTGCACAAAGCGTTCGTCCTTTAGCAAAAGCCCGTGAAACCACGCCGGGACGACGACAAATCTGCCGTCCATAGGCGTATTGGCCTCATCGAGCAGGACGCCGAGATCGACGAGATACTCGTAAGCGTCCGATTTTGTCGGAACCTTTGGCGTCGTCGTCGAGCCGATCCTGTTTTGCACCGGCACGGCGGCGTCCATGGCCGCGGCCAGAAATGTGTCCGCAAGGTCGCGCAGTTTCCACGACGAACGCCGCATCGCTTCGTCCAGAACGTTGACATTTTGCTGCGCCCGGTCAACGCTGTCCACGTAAAAGTTAAAATACTTGGCGTTATTGATAAGCAGCGTCTGCTCGTCGTCGGTCAGCGATTCGGGG
>JAYVFJ010000227.1:0-2435 GCA_043773225.1 Chloracidobacterium sp. | reverse complement strand
CGTTACTATCGTCAAAAGAACTCTGGTCATAATTAACCTCATTTAAATTTGCTTTGAATTAAGAATATTTCCGCCGGAGTTGATACGCCCGTTTCCGTGGAAAGTTTATAGGCATTATACCCGATTCCAATGGCGTGTCGAACGTCTATGGGCTAAAATCTCATTTCGAGGCCGAAAAAAGTTATGAAAAACGAGCTTGGCGACATGCCCGCCGAAGAGTTTCGCAAATACGGATACGAGATCGTTGACTGGATCGCGAACTATTTTGAACGCATAGACGATTTTCCCGTACTCTCGCGAGTTCAGCCTGATTGGTTAAAGAACAAGCTGCCTGCTTCGGCGCCCGAGAAAGGCGAAGATTTTGGCGCGGTTTTAGCCGATGTGGACAAATTAATTTTGCCCGCCGTGACGCATTGGAACCATCCGAATTTTCACGGCCTTTTTTCAACATCGACAAGCTCGGTCGGCGTTTTTGGCGAGATGTTGACCGCCGCTTTCGATATGAAAGCAATGCTCTGGCGAACCAGTCCGGCATCTACTGAGCTCGAAGATGTCGTCCTCGATTGGCTGCGGCAGATGTTGGATCTTCCCGCGCATTTTGAAGGAATTATCTACGACACGGCATCGGTTTCGACAATGCACGCCATCGCCGCCGCGCGCGAGCGCGCCGGTTTTCATATCCGCCATGAGGGAATGAGCGGCCGCGACGATGTGCCTTTGTTGCGTGTCTATGCCAGCGAACACGTTCATTCCTCGATTGATAAGGGTTTGATAACGCTTGGCCTTGGACTTCGGTCTTTGCGAAAGATCGAGTGCAACGAACGATTCGAAATGATGCCGGAAAAACTTGCCGAAGCCATCGAAGACGATATAGAAAACGGCTATGTCCCGATCTGCGTCATCCCAACCATCGGCACGACATCGACTTCTAGCGTCGATCCGGTCGAAGCCATAGCCGACATCTGCGAAAAACACGGCATCTGGCTCCACGTCGATACTGCATACGCAGGCTCAACCGCGATCTTACCTGAATTTAGACACCACTTCACAGGCCGCAGTCCAAACAATCGAAAATCGAAAATCGAAAATCGAAAATCGGCTGGCTGGGAACGTGCCGATTCGATAGTCGTCAATCCGCACAAATGGCTGTTTACGCCGTTCGATCTGTCGGTCTTGTATTGCAAAAACCTGAATGATTTGAAGGATGCTTTTTCTCTCGTCGCCGAATATCTAAAAACGACCGACGAGCAAACCGTAAAGAACGGAATGGATTACGGCATCCAACTCGGAAGACGATTTCGCGCTTTAAAACTCTGGTTCGTAATCCGCTATTTCGGCGTCGAAGGTTTGCAGGCACGCCTTCGCGAGCATTGCCGTCTTGCTAGGCTTTTTGCTTCATGGATCGAAGAATCGCCGGATTTTGAACTAATGGCGCCCGTGCCGTTCGCTCTCGTCTGCTTTCGTGTTTGTCAGTCAGGTTTGGATGATCTAAATGCGTTAAATGAAAAGATCATGAACGAAATAAACGCTTCCGGCGAAGCCTATCTCTCGCACACAAAACTAAACGGCAAATACACGATGCGGATGTCGGTCGGCAGCATCCGCGTCGAGGAAGAACATTTGCGGAAAGTATGGGATTTGTTACATTTTTATTTACGTAACAAGTCAGAACCCGCTGCGTAAACGGCGGGACAGGTTGCGTCGGATCTTAACCACTAAATACGCGAAACACACGAAAGAAATTTACTTCCAATTTTTTCGCGTCTTTTCGCGTATTTCGCGGGAAAATTTCCTAATACCGAAAGGCAGTCATCGTCGGTTTGTCGCCGTTGGTGCCGAATTGGTAGGCGATGAATTGGCCGTTTGAGCTGTTTTGGCGATACCAGGTGCCGTCGGACGGGCGGAAGACGCAGATGTCGGCTTTGCCGTCGCCGTCGAAATCACCCGGTGCCGGTATGTCGTTTGCGAGGCCGAATATCTTATAGGTGAACACTCCGTCCGAACTGTTCCTTGAATACCAGTAACCGTCAGAAGAACGGAACACAGCAACGTCCGTCTTGCGATCGCCGTCGTAATCGGCCGGGGTAAGAATATCACTTCCAAAGCCAAATATCTCGCCGTGTATTGATCCGTCCGAACTGTCTATGCGATACCAAGCACCGGTCGAAGGGCGGAAAACAGCAATATCCGATTTGCCGTCGCCATCCCAATCGCCGACTGTCGGTTTGTCTTCGCTGGTTCCGAATTGGATGCCAAAGAATGTGCCGTTCCCACTGTTCTGCCGATACCAAGTTCCCTGCGAAGGCCGGAAAACGGAAACGTCAGCCTTGCCGTCGCCGTCATAATCGGCAGGCGTCGGCAGGTCTTCAGCGAGGCCAAATACATAATACGAAACCGTGCCGTCCGAACTGTTAAGCACATACCATGTTCCCGTC
>JAYVFJ010000226.1:0-6287 GCA_043773225.1 Chloracidobacterium sp. | reverse complement strand
TATCGTATTTTGATGTCTGTTTTGCGCAATCTCGCTCATACGCTAAGAGCATAGAAAACGCCGAATACAATGAGTTTTCCGAGTTCTGAGTGCCGAGTTCCGAGTTTGACGAAATGCTGTCATCGCGTCCGGTTGACTATAAAGTCGGCGAGCATATTCAACAGCTTGGTATCACACTTTATCGACAAAAGGGCATCGCAGGCCTCGTTGTGAATATATTTTGCCATTATGCCTGTTTGCTCGACCCCAAAATGGCTGGGATAAGTCGCTTTTTCAGCCGCAGCGTCTTTACCGGCAGTTTTGCCAAGCGTTTCGCTTTGCTGAGTCACGTCGAGCAGGTCGTCAGTTATTTGAAACAACAAGCCGAGTTTCGAGGCGTATTTTTCGATGGAAGATTGTTCGTCATCCGACGATCCGCCAATGATCGCACCCGCCAAAGCCGAGGCTGAGATGATCGCGCCGGTCTTTCCGCGATGTATCTGCTCGATCTCCCCGATGCTGAGCGTTTGGCCTTCGGCATCGAGATCAAGCTGCTGTCCGGCGACCATTCCTGTGGGCGTTCCGGCCGCGGCGGCAATGATTGAGATCAGCTTTATGCGGATTTCCGGCGTCAGATTTTCATCTTCCGCGATTGTCTTAAAAGCAAGCGTTTGCAAAACGTCGCCCGCAAGTATCGCGGTCGCCTCGCCGAACTGCTTGTGGCACGTCGCCTTGCCGCGTCGCATATCGTCGTCGTCCATCGAAGGCAGATCGTCGTGGATGAGCGAATATGTGTGGATCATCTCGATGGCCGCCGATGTGCGTGCCAATTGTTCATCCGCTGCTCCAAACGTTCGCCCGACGGCCATCAATATCGCGGGCCTGATACGTTTGCCCCCGGCAAAAAGGCTCCAGCGGATCGCTTCGTGCAGCCGGCGCGGCTCGACATCGGCGCGTGGAACTAGCAAGTCGAGCGTCGAATCAACATCGCGGCGGACCGCATCAAGAAACTGTGTAAGTTCGATCATTGCGATAAAATGCACAAGCCCGCGCGTTAGCAAGGGCGATAGACGAACGTTGATGTATCGCCCTTGCTAACGCGCAGGCTTGTGCAATATTGATTATATCAAACCATGTTTTTGCGCTAAGCGGATTGATAAGGTAGATTTTTTCAAGATGCCTGTTACACAAGACGATTTTAGAAATGCCCTGTCGCGATTCGCAAGCGGCGTAACCGTCGTTTCGACAAAGGATGCGGCCGGCAAATTGCACGGTATCACAGTCTCGGCCTTTTGCTCGGTATCGCTCGAACCGCCGATGGTGCTGATCTGCATCGAAAAAACGACGGTCAGCCATTACGCATTTGAGGAATCCGGCGTTTTTGTCGTCAATATCCTGCGCGATTCACAGGCCTCGGCGTCCGAGAGGTTTGCCGATCCCTCCGTCGATAAATTCGAGGATGTCGAATTTGAGCCCGGAGTCGTCGGCGTTCCGGTTCTGAAAGACGCCCTCGCCAGTCTCGAATGCCGGCTGACATTTTCATATCACGGCGGCGACCATTCAATCTTCGTAGGCCAGGTCGAAAACGTGATCGTCCGCGAAGGCGATCCGCTGGTTTATTTTCGCGGGGAATACGGAACTATCCCGAGGTGATTTGTGTTTAAAGATGCTTAACACCAGTTGCGATGAGTAACTGTTAACTAACTGCTTACTTACCGCATACGGCAAACTGTTCTTCAGCTTCCACAGATATCATCTATTGCTTCTTCGTATTTTTCATCAATTACGGAGCGTTTGATCTTGAGCGTCGGTGTCATTTCGCCTTTGTCGATAGAGAATTCACGGGCGATGAGATAGACGCGTTTGACACGTTCGTAATCGCTAAGCTCACGGGTTAGCGCAACAGCATCCCGCTGAACGCGCTTGATAAATTGCGGGTTCTCGCAAAGCTCTTCGCGTGTGCCATCAACCGACACGCCTTCGGTCTTCATTTCCTCTTTGAGGGCTTCCCAGTCGGGCACGATCAACGCGCCGACCTGTTTGCGGCCCGAACCAACAACGACCGGTTGTGAGATGAGCGGGCTTTGTTTTAAGAGGCTCTCAACCTGGAGCGGCGCGACGTATTTGCCGTTTGAGAGTTTGAAAAGATCTTTCAAACGGTCGGTGATATAAAAATGGCCTTCCGTGTCCTGATAACCGACATCGCCTGTGTGATAAAAGCCTTCGGCATCGAGGGCAAGTGCGGTTGCTTCAGGGTTATTGTAGTAACCGGTCATCACGTTCTTGCCGCGAATGAGCAATTCGCCGTCCTTTTCGGCGATCTTCATCTCGATGCCGTCAAATGGAGTGCCGATCGAACCAACCTTGTTGTCCTCAGGCCGATTGGCGCAGACGACGCAGGCTTCGGTCATGCCGTAGCCTTGCAAAATGGGAATTCCGGCGGCCCAAAATGCGTAACCGAGTTTTTTAGAAAGCGGCGCTCCGCCCGATACAAAAAACCGCAGCTTGCCGCCGACGCCTTCGCGCCATTTTGAAAAAACGAGCCGATTGGCGAGAGTGTGCTTTGCAGCCAGAACGGGCGAGATCGAATGACGTTTGTCTTTTGCTTCCCAATAGTCCTGACCGACGACAAGCGCCCATTCGAAAAGCCGAGTTTTCCAGCCGCCTGCAGATTTACCTTTTTTGACGATCTTATGATAGACCTGCTCAAAAAGTCTCGGCACGGCGGTCATGATCGTCGGCCTGACTTCCTTCAGATGCGAGGCAAGCTGATCGAACGCAGCGCAATAATGGATCGAAACACCGTTCGCGCAAAGCACGTAAAAAACCGTCCGCTCAAATATGTGCGACAGAGGTAAAACGGCGAGGCTTCGATCAGTCGCTTTGATCGGCAGGCCTTTGGAGATGGCGTTGATGTTTGAAACAAAATTCTCATGCGTCAGCATTACGCCCTTAGGTTCGCCGGTTGTGCCTGAGGTATAGATGATCGTTGCAAGATCGTTGCTATCTATCTCGGCAAGCGACCTTTCAAACACATCGGCATCGATCTTTGTGTATTCGTTGCCTTTGGTTTCGATTTCGACGAGTGAAACAGCCCGGCTGTCGCTTTCGGGTAGAGCATCAGCGTCGAAAAAGATCAGCTTTTCGAGCCGCTCGACACTTTGGATCGCAGTTTCGGCATGTTTCCAAATCTTTTTGCCGGAAATAAAGAGCATTCTGGCTCCCGAATTTTCGAGAATGAATCTGATCTGCTCAACCGCCTGCGTCGTATAGATCGGCACGTTGACCGCCCGCAATGACAAGATCGCGAGATCGACGAGTGACCATTCCGGCCGATTCTCAGAGATGATGGCAATGCGGTCGCCTGCTTTAACACCCAAAGCAGCAAGGCCGGTCGCGATCTGCTTCACGCGTTCGACCACCTCGCTGCCGCTCATGTAATTCCATGCGTCCTTGATCTTAAAGGCAAGAGCATCCCGCTTGTTATGCCGTCGAAACGATTCGAAGCAGAAATGCGGTATCGTCTGCGGTATGTTATTAAAACCTTCGAGATTTTCGCTCATGTCCAATAATTACGGTCGAGCGAGCGGTAGTTGATCGCTTCGCTTATGTGGCCTGGTTGGATGTTTTCGCTGTGGTCGAGGTCGGCAATGGTGCGCGAAACCTTCAAAATACGGTCGTGGGCGCGGGCTGATAAACCCTGCCGCTGCATAGCTTTTTCAAGCAGCTCTTCACTTTCCGCGTCGAGTGCGCAGAATGTGCGGATCTGTTTTGGCGACATTGCAGAGTTTGAGAAAACACCATCGCCGTTAAATCGTGCAAGCTGCACTTCTCGTGCCTTTATCACCCTTTCTCGGATCATCTCGGAACTGTCGCCTTCGGGCGAGCGTCCGCGAAGCTCGTTAAATTTCACTGCCGGCACATCTATGTGAATGTCGATGCGATCCATCAGAGGCCCGGAAATTTTGCCGACGTATCGCTGTATCTGCATCGGCGAGCATTTGCATTCTCTCGAAGATCCAAAGTAACCGCACGGGCACGGATTCATCGAAGCGACAAGCGTGAAGTTTGCGGGAAAAGTTAATGATGTCGCAGCGCGTGAGATCGTAACGGTTTTGTCCTCCATCGGCTGGCGGAGGACTTCGAGCACGCTGCGGTCGAATTCGGGTAGCTCGTCGAGAAACAAAACGCCGAGATGGGAGAGCGAAACTTCGCCCGGTTTCGGGATCGAGCCGCCGCCGATCAACCCCGCCTGCGAAACCGTATGATGCGGCGATTTGAACGGCCGCTCTAGGATCAAACCAGACTTTCCTGTCAATCCCGCGACCGAGTGAATCCTCGTTATTTCGATCGCCTCATCAAATTCGAGCGGCGGCAAGATCGTCGGCAGGCGTTTTGCAAGCATCGTCTTGCCCGAACCCGGCGGCCCGATAAAAAGAATGTTGTGCCCGCCCGCGCTGGCGATCTCGAGAGCTCGTTTGGCGGTCTGCTGGCCGCGAACTTCGTTGAAGTCAATGCGATAACTATTCTCGCGTGATTTAAGTTCTGCGATATCAAGCTTCAACGGCTTGATCAAAGTTTCGCGGCCCGACTGAAGATCCTGTAGCAGTTCAGCTGCAGACCTTAGGTCTTTGACCGGATATACACTTATCCCGTTGACGACCGCTGCCTCGCCTGCATTTTCTTCGGGAAGCAGCAGATGTTTGACGCCGGCCTCGCGTGCTTTCAGTGCAATCGACAACGCGCCGCGAACCGGACGCACCCGCCCGTCCAGCGACAATTCGCCGACGCTCATCGTGTCCTCAACCTTATCAATTCCCAGATCGCCCGCCGCTCCGAGTATCGCCAACGCAACCGGCAGATCGAACGCCGCGCCCTCTTTGCGCAGATCGGCAGGCGCAAGATTGACCGTAATTTTTTGCAGCGGAAAAAAATAACGGCTGTTCATGATCGCCGCGCGGATGCGTTCGCGCGATTCGCGAATAGCCGTGTCCGGCAAACCAACGATCGTCATATTTGGCGACTGATCGTTGTCACCGCTCGGCGGGCGCAACGCCACCTCGATGTCCACAACCAGAGCATCGATCCCATACACAGTCGCCGACTGCGAAAGAAAAAGCATAAGCAAATAAGATTATGAGCAGTCTAGCATGGGAAACAAAAAATGTCGAAAACGCCCAAAGTCCCATTACGAAGGATATTCGATATTCTGACTGTCCCACGCTGTCCCAAATGGCATGTGGGACACGCTAAATGCTGTATCTAAGTGAGTTAACCTAGCAATAATGCCTCTGTTCCACGATTTTTGAAAAAAAGTTGCACATTTTAAGAAAAATTCCGTAACTGCTGTGGTTATTCATGTTACAGCGTTCCATGTTTTTGGAACGCGGTGATCTTGGTTGGGACAAGCTCTGCCAAGTCAAAAGTAAAAAGTAAAAAGTCAAAGTCAAAGTCAAACCAAAGCACCAAAGACCGAAGACCTAAAACCAAATTGTCAAATATCTATTTCCGCACCAAGCTACCACACCTCCGTAAAAATTGGAATACCAACTTTCCGGATATGACGTAACTTTCCGACTGATTTAACCGCGAAATGCGCGAAAGAAACGAAAGAAGAAGTGTAATTCTTATTTCGTCTTTTTCGCGTATTTCGCGGACAAATTTCTTAATACCGAAAGGCTGTCATTGTTGGTTTGTCGCCGTTTGTGCCGAATTGGTAGGCGACAAATTGGGCGTTTGAGCTGTTTTGGCGATACCAGGTGCCGTCGGACGGGCGGAATACGCAAACATCAGCACGTCCGTCGCCGTCGAAATCTCCGGGTGCGGGGATGTCGTTTGCGAGGCCGAAGTTGGTATATGTGACATCCGAGTTCGTGCTGTTTCTTATATACCAGATGCCGGTCGTTGGGCGGAAAACGGCGATGTCGGCTTTGCGGTCGCCATCGTAATCAGCGGGAACAAGAACGTCGCTTCCGACGCCAAACTGCTCGGCGTAGAACGAATTGTCCAAGCTGTTTGTCCGATACCAAACCCCGCTCGAAGGCCGGAATACGGCGATGTCCGATTTCCCGTCACCGTCAAAATCACCGACCGTCGGTTTGTCTTCGCTAATGCCGAACTGCTGTGCAAAGAACGATCCGTTTCCACTGTTCTGCCGATACCAAGTCCCCATTGAAGGCCTGAAAACCGCCACATCGGCCTTGCCGTCACCGTCATAATCGGCAGGCGTCGGCAGGTCTTCAGCGAGGCCAAATACATAATACGAAACCGTGCCGTCCGAACTGTTAAGCACATACCATGTTCCCGTC
>JAYVFJ010000225.1:0-2837 GCA_043773225.1 Chloracidobacterium sp. | reverse complement strand
TCCTCACAGGATTTAACGAGATTGATCGTCGAGAGCGGCACGTCCTCGCCCGATTTAATGACGACCGTATTGCCGCAGACGAGCGCCGGAATGAGCTTCCACGACGGTATTGCCATCGGAAAATTGAACGGCGTGATCAGCCCGCACAGCCCGACGGGCTGGCGAACGCACATCGCAAACTTATTTGGCATTTCGGCCGGCGTTGTAAAACCGTGCAGCCGTCGCCCTTCGCCCGCCGTATAATATGTGCAGTCGATCGCCTCCTGCACATCGCCACCCGCTTCCTTTAAAACCTTGCCCATCTCGCGGGTCATCTGCTGGGTGAATGTCTCTTTGTTTTTGCGCAGAATCTCGCCAAGCGTAAACAATATCTCGGCGCGTTTCGGCGCGGGTGTCCGCCGCCAACGCGTCGCCGCGCCTCGAGCCGCCTCGACCGCCGCGTTCACGTCGTCTTCATTCGACGCCGGAAAACGACCGACGATATCAGAGGTATCCGCCGGATTTACGTTGTCAAACCACTCACCCGACGAAGATTTGACCCATTCGCCGCCGATGTAATTCTTGTATTTCTTTATTTCTGTTTTGGACATATTCCTTAGTTTAAAGTCCAAAGTCCAAAGTCCAAAGTCCAACGGTCAAGAAATTTAACCTTGGGCTTTGGGCTTTGGACTTTGGACTTTGGATTATCTTACCGTAAACTGCACGATCTTCGATTCCTGAATGCCCGCTCGCGGATTGTAAGTGATAATGTGCAGCACCACGGCGTCGCCGACCTTTAATTTCGACACCGTTTCGTTAAATGCTTTTAGATCGCTGACATTCAGTCGGTTGACTCTCTGAATAAGATCGCCCTCGCCGAGGGCGTCGCCGCCGAGCGAATCCTTGACATCCGCAATAAAGCTCGACGGGTTTATCTCTTTTACGACAAGACCCTTTTGATTGCCGAGTTTGTATTTCTCGACGAGGACCGGCGAAAGCTCGCTGAGCGTGAGCCCAAACGGTTTTTGCTCGCCCTTGACGCCGTCAATGGGCAGCACGTGGCGGTCGCTGTCATCTTCGTCGGTAATAACTCTGCCGGGACGCTCGCGAAGTTTTATTGAAAGGTTTTTGGCGTCGAGATTTGCGCCGTTTTCGCGGATAAACCCGAGGGTGACAGTTTGGTCGGGTGGCGTCGAAGCAATTTTGGAGATCAAATCCTGGGCGGATTCAACGCTCTTTCCGTTAAATTCAGTGATAATGTCGCCGGGCAGCAGTCCGGCCAGGGCGGCCGGGCTCTGCTTGTCGCGAATCTCGGTCACGACCGCCCCTTTCGCGTCCTTGAGCCCGTAAACACGGGCAAATTCCGCCTTGACCGAGTCGAGATAGGCTCCCAGATATCCGCGGCGCACCTTGCCGTTACGCACGATCTGGCCGTAGACATTCTCGGTGTCACGCGACGGCAGGGCAAAGCCGATGCCGTTGTAATCGCCCGTCGAAGTCGCGATCTGCGAATTTACGCCGATCACCTCGCCGTCCAGATTTACAAGCGGGCCGCCCGAATTGCCGCGGTTTATGGCCGCGTCGGTTTGGATAAATCTGCGAAACACGCCCGGTGAGTTCGGCGTTTCGCGCTGTTTCTGCGAGATGATCCCGGCGGTCACGGTTTTTGTGAGGCCAAACGGCGAGCCAATCGCGAGCACCCAATCACCGACCTCGGACTTATCCGAATCACCAAATTTTACAAACGGCAGATCGCGCGGCGCGTTTATTTTGAGGATCGCTATGTCGGTCGGCTCATCGGTTCCGACTACTTTCGCGATAAATTCCTCACCCGAATCGAGCTTGACCATTATCCGCGCGGCATCCTCGATAACGTGTGCGTTTGTAACGATATAACCGCTTTTATCAACTATAAAGCCGCTGCCGAGCGCGTGGACCGGACGCTGCTGCATTTGCCGCCTGAAAAAATCCATAATGTCGCTGCCGTCGCTCGGCGGCACGCTGTCCCTGGCGGCAATTTGCGGCGTCCTGCCTTTTGTGTCGATGCTGACAACGGCCGGCTCGACCTTTTTTGTGATTTCCGCAAATGATTTCGCGATTTTTTCGGGCTGCGCTCTTAGTTCGGCGGCGGTCACGCCAAACACTATGAGGGCCAGCGTTATCGACAGACCAATTCTTTTTTGGAAGGGCGTTTCGGATTGTTTTTTGAACATAAATGCTTCTCCTAAAAAACAGACAGTATCTCTTATGTCAATACGAGATTATATCAAAATCGTTTTCCTTTTTCTCCGCGTTCTCTGCGTCCGTCTCTCCGGCCTCTGCGATAAAAGCAACTTTAACACAGAGTTTGCTGAGATTTAGGCAGAGTTCGCGGAGCGTAAACCAGCATTAAGGAACGAGAAGTATTTTGAGAACACCTTTTTTAGCCGCGCGGCTCATCGCCTCAACGCCTTTTGACAGCGGCATTTCGCCGTCGATTAAATCATCGACATTCACCGCACCGCTTTGCAGCAGATCGAGCGCCGGAGCAAAACGGCCGCAGCGGGAACCCACGATTGTAATCTCGTCAACGACGACCCGCGAAGCCGCCCACGCGGGCGTGCCATGAAACGTCGATTTGAGCACGATCTTGCCGCGCGGCCTGATGAGATCAAGCGCCGACGCAAAACCCGATTCCGAGCCGCTTGCCTCGACCACAACATCAAACCGCCGCGACATCGACGGCGTGACATGGCTGGCCAAAACGCCATCGGCCCCGCTCTTTTCGGCAATCGCGATCTTCGCTGCGTGTTTGCCGATGATCGTGACATGTTTAGATTTGAGAGCGAGGCTCATCGCGCACAACAGGCCGAGCTTGC
>JAYVFJ010000224.1:0-7473 GCA_043773225.1 Chloracidobacterium sp. | reverse complement strand
GTTCGCGCTGCCTTCTTCGTTTTGAGGCGGGATGGTGGACTTCAGAAATTTTGCCCGCGAAAAACGCGAAAAGACGCGAAAAAAATAAATCGGGAAGGCGGCGTCACCAACGTTCGCAATGCTGACGGAAATCTAACCAAAACAATTCCTTTTTTCGCGTTCTTTCGCGTGTTTCGCGGGGCAAAAAAATTCTTATTTAAACTCTATTTGTTCTACAACAATCTCGGCATCTTTCCCGTGCATCGTGAGATCGTATCTGCCGGCGGGCAGGCCTGAAAAATTGAATCCGCTTGTTTTGTCGATCTTTGCTTTGAATGAAACCTCATTATTGACAATCTCGATCTCGCCGTTTTCAAAACCGTCACCGAGTATCTGGCCGCGAATATCGAAACCATTTGTGACGGCGGTAACACGCAGATCAACGGCATTTTCACCCGCGTCAAACAGCATTTGCCGTGCCTGCGAGCCTGTGGCGGAACGCTCGCCGAAAGCCGCCCGATTCGGAGCAAGATCGACCTGCAAAACGGCCAACACTCGTTGGATGATCGAGGCTTTCGGGGCAACGGCTCGTATCCGATAGAGATTTTTGGCGTATTTGATCGCCTCAACCGGAGCATCAACCGATTTGTCGGTGAGCATCCGGTGGATGATATGCTCGATTTTCTTGTCTTCTAAATTCTTCATGGCTTACCAACCTTGTCTCTAACCAAACAGTGCGTGTCAATATGACAAAAAGACACGGCAGATTATTTTGTCAGAACTTTTTCCAGTTTTTTTAGACACCTCGAACGCAGCGGGCTGATGCTCGTCTCGCCGACGCCGATCGCAATCGCAACCTCGGCATAGCTCGCCGCCGGATCGCATAAATAGATCATTGATAATATTTGCCGGCACCGCTCTTCCAACAGCTTCAGGGCGCTTCTGATCAAATGCTGCTCCTCAAGCTCGATCAGCATATCGTCGGCGAGCGGCGATTTGTCTGCAATCGCCGCCATTTCCGCCTCCATTTCTTCTTCAGTTTCCGGCGAATAAAAACCTTTCGAGCCGCGTATTACGCCCCAGGTTTTGAATTTAGCCGTCGTGACGATCCACGATCTAATCTTTTCGGGCTGTTCGATCGCGTCGATCTTTTCGACAAGTGTCAGAAAAACTTCCTGAAACACATCCGCCGCCTGCTCTTCGCTAAGCCCGGCCCGTCGCGGTATCGCAAAGATAAGGCGCTGATAGCGGTCAACCAGCGTGTCCCAAGCCGTTTGATCGCCCTCTCGGCATCTTTCTACAAGCCCGGCATCCGATTTGGACAATTCACCGGAATTGAATTCGGCCTCTTTTTGCGTGGCGAGTGACTTCATTGCGTAGCTTCGATTCTGAGATACGAAGCAAAATTTAGCAAGATTACAGGCGCAAAGAAAGAGGCTGCCCGAAAACGTGAATTCCCGGACAGCCTCTCGATTATTATAAAGCCGTTCTTGTTATTGAGCGGCAATCATATTTATATTGACCAGTGGGCCGGTAATACTGACGGTCATCGGTGCGAATGTGTGACGCGTCGAATTAACGCTGACAGTATATGTCTGTCCCGCCTGCACGCCGCCGAACCAGTAAACGCCGGTTTCATTTGAAATAGCGTAACGTGTTTGGCCGGTCGTGTCAGTCAACGTGACAAGGGCGTTTGAAAGTCCCAGTCCCATCGGGTTCAGCAACCGTCCGCTGATCTCAGCCTGATTAGGAACCGCAGCCGAAATCTCGACCAGTCCGTCTGTTGCCATCGTTCGAGGCTCGCCATCGTTGAAAATGAATCGCTCCCACGTTATCGGCGACACCGAACCCGGTGCTCCGACGGCGGTGAATCTGAGATTCAAGAGAATGCCGTTGCCGCCGATCGGCGTCGCGCCATAGATCGCAACTCTGATGAGTCCCGGTTCATTGGCATTGACGACAGCCGAAAGCCTTTCGCTGACGGTTCCGCTCATTTCGATGAGATCAGCTTGAGGTTGTATAACAAGCGGATCGTATCTCAGATCGAACTCGTAAGCGATGATGCTCTTATTCGCTGCACCCTGAACGCTGATCGGTATGACCACTTCATTATCGGCAGGCGTTACAAGATGCGGCAGTTTAACAGCGGCGCTTCGTTCAGGTCCGCCGCCGATAGCCAAACGTTGGGCTGTTGAGCCGTTCCAGTCGCCCGAAACCTCGCCCATCAGCAATGCACTATAATTTTCACCGGAAATGCTGGTGTTGACCGCAGCATATGATCTGGTTACTGGATTAAATATCCAGGTTCCGGTCGCACCATACGGCGGCAGCTGAACTACCCAATCGGCGATCAATCCCGCGTCGAACGACGTGATGCCGCCATTTCCGCTGACGTCAGCCACGACCAATTGGTTACCGGTCAAGACGGGCAGCGGCGGTCCGACAACATGCTGTGCGACCAACGCTGCGTCAAAGGCTCCCAAGGCACCATTGTCGCCACCGATCTTGGACGGCGTGACCGTATAGGAACCCGATCCAAATCCGCTCAGTGAATAAGTTCCAATCGAGTTCGTGACATCGACGACCGGTAAAGATCCGACACCGCTCAACAAAACGCCGGGAACAAACCGTGGTGTCGGCGTGCCTATCGCATTTGCGTATGTAATTGTTCCGCTGATCGTCACCGGAACGGTCGGAGTTGCAGTCGGCGTATTCGTCGGTGTGTCCGTCGCAGTCGCAGTTGGCGTCGGAGTGTCCGTCGGAGTATCCGTCGCGGTCGCGGTCGGAGTTGGCGTATCTGTCGGAGTATCCGTCGGAGTGTCGGTCGGCGTATTCGTCGCAGTTGAAGTCGGCGTCGGAGTGTCCGTCGGAGTATCCGTCGGAGTATCGGTCGGTGTGTCCGTCGCAGTTGAAGTCGGCGTCGGCGTGTCCGTAGGAGTATCAGTTGGCGTATCCGTCGGGGTATCGGTCGGTGTATCCGTCGCAGTCGCGGTCGGAGTAGGCGTATCTGTCGGAGTATCCGTCGGCGTGTCCGTAGGCGTATCCGTTGACGTAGCTGTCGGTGTCGGAGTGTCGGTTGGGGTATCCGTCGGAGTATCGGTCGGTGTATCCGTCGCGGTTGCGGTCGGAGTCGGCGTGTCCGTCGGAGTATCCGTCGGCGTGTCCGTCGGCGTGTCCGTCGGCGTATCCGTTGACGTAGCAGTCGGCGTCGGTGTGTCTGTCGGCGTATCCGTTGGCGTGTCCGTTGCCGTATTTGTTACGGTTGCAGTCGCGGTCGGAGTATCGGTCGGTGTATCCGTTGCGGTTGCGGTCGCCGTCGGTGTAAATGTCGGAGTAAAGGTAGCCGTGCTTGTCGGCGTGGGGAGTGCCTCGGTCAATCCGGACACGGAAAGATCATTTCCGGCAAGCCGTCCGACTGCGAACAAGCCGGTTGTTTCTGTTGCATTATATCCGAATAGACGAAATGTTATCGTCGTTCCGAATGTTACGTTTTGCAAAGCAGCTACGCCGGACAGATTGATCTGCGCCTGTGCAAAACCGTTTGTCCCGGTGCCTGTTTCGTGAAATTCTGCACCCACATTAACACCCGCGGTCGCAAAACCATCCAGGCTGTATTGCCACTGGAAGTAGTCGGGGCCTTTGGATGTGCGCCTGACATTTAGATCGAGTGCGCTAAGCGAAACTTTAGAGCCGATAGCAGGCGTTACGTTAAATTGCACGTATTGATTTCCCGCAACGGCGTTCGCCAATGTGGTTCCCGAGAAATTTGTCGAATTAAATGCATCCGCAAGAGCGCTCGGATTTATACCTGTTCCTCGTGCGAGGATGCCTGAATTGAGCCGGGCATCGGTATAGGTCGATGCAAAAGTAACTTCATCACCGGCGTTTCCAACTGGGTCCCAGGCCAGGATCACGGCCGGTGCTATGGTCGGTGTCGCCGTGGCGGTATTCGTCGCCGTGGCGGTGAAAGTATTGGTTGCCGTCGCCGTCGGCGTGAATGTGTTCGTCGCTGTAGCCGTCGGCGTAAAAGTATTTGTCGCCGTTGCGGTCGGAGTAAATGTCTCCGTCGCGGTTGCCGTCGGCGTGAACGTTTCCGTTGCAGTGGCCGTTGGAGTAAATGTTTCGGTCGCAGTCGGCGTCGGTGTATCCGTCGAGGTGTTTGTCGCGGTCGGCGTGAATGTTTCGGTTGCAGTCGGCGTCGGTGTATCTGTAGCCGTGTTTGTCGCAGTCGGCGTATCTGTTGGAGTATCGGTCGGCGTATCCGTCGCCGTGCTCGTTGCGGTCGGCGTAAACGTTCCGGTCGCGGTCGGCGTCGGCGTATCAGTTGCCGTGTTTGTCGCAGTCGGCGTGTCCGTTGGAGTATCGGTCGGCGTATCCGTGGCCGTGTTAGTTGCCGTCGGCGTAAATGTTTCTGTCGCGGTCGGCGTCGGGGTGTCCGTGGCCGTGTTTGTCGCCGTCGGAGTGTCAGTCGGAGTGTCAGTCGGCGTATCGGTCGCCGTGCTCGTTGCCGTCGGCGTAAACGTTTCTGTCGCGGTCGGTGTCGGCGTATCTGTAGCCGTGTTTGTCGCCGTCGGCGTGTCCGTCGGAGTGTCAGTCGGCGTATCGGTCGCGGTATTGGTTGCGGTCGGCGTAAATGTTTCGGTCGCAGTCGGCGTCGGCGTATCAGTCGAGGTGTTTGTTGCTGTCGGAGTAAATGTCTCGGTCGAGGTCGCCGTTGGAGTAAATGTATTAGTTGCCGTAGCCGTAGCCGTGCTTGTCGCCGTGTTTGTAGGCGTCGGCGCCGCGGCGGTCATGCCGGTGATAGCGAGATCGTTTCCTGCCAGCCGTCCGATCCCGAATGTGCCCGATGTCAGCGTCGCGTTATATGGGTAAATGCGAAATGTTACCGTTGTTGTGACGTTTTGCAGCGCCGGTATTCCGATCAGACTGATCTGCGCCTGATCGCGACCGTTTGTTCCGGTGCCCGTTTCGCTGACCGGGCCGCCGATATTGACGCCGGCGGTCGCAAATCCATCCAAACTATACTGCCATTGATAAGCGTCTGGACCCTTTGACGTTCGCCTGATATTTACGTCAAGCGCGCTGAGCGAAACCATCGAGCCGCTCGACGGCGTTACGTTAAATTGCAAATACTGATTAGTAGCAACAGCATTTGCCAATGTCGTTCCCGAAAAATTTGTCGCGTAGTATGCATCAGCAAGTGCCGACGGATTTATCCCCGCTCCGCGCGAAAGGGTGCCCGCGTTAAGACGCACGTCCGTCGTGGTTGATGCGATCGTCGCTTCATTGCCGGCGTTTCCCTGCGGGTCCCACGCCAGTATAACCGTGTCCACAAAAGGCGCGGACGGCTCGGCCATCGTCACAGCATTCGACACTTCGGCATTCGACGACACGGCGCTGCTCGGCGAGACGCTTGCAATCGCCGTCTCAAAGCCGAAAAACTCTTTTACCGAGTTGATGAATCCAAAGCCTGAATTTGCCGAAGCGCTGGCCGTAACAACGAGCGTCAGGCCTATCATGAGGCTAAATATTATTGTGCGGATAAACGTCGAGTGCGACGAAGTAGAGGGGTTTGACATAAAGATAATTTTGCGGCCACAAAGCGGCCGGACAGTTCAAAAAAAATCAATTAGAACGGTTTTATTTGTGATTCCGGGCAAGGAGACCCGGCGGACTTTGGAAAACAATCCAATATTGAGACTACGGGATAATTTTGAGCCTGTCAATAAAAATTTATCGACAGTGTTAAACATTTGTGACACAGGACAAAATCGCGGCATTCTATCAGGTCAAAATCACTAACGCACAATTCACCACGTGTGATAACATTTTCTACTAGCTTGATAAAGAAATTTGAACGCATGGCCAACGGCGCTTGCGGCATATTATATGGATAAGTTCTTAGTTCGCGGCGGCAATCCGCTAAAAGGAAAGATCGAGATCGGCGGAGCTAAGAATTCCGCCTTGCCCTGTCTCGCGGCGACGCTTCTTACACCCGAAACGGTGACGCTGCACAACGTGCCGTATGTTAAAGACCTCATCACGCAGAGGCGTTTATTAGAAGACCTCGGCGCGACCGTTTTGACGCCGGAATTGAGAACGCATAAGGTCACGGCGAGCAATATTCAGATATATGAAGCGCCGTATGAACTCGTCAAAACCATGCGCGCGAGCGTTCTCGCTCTTGGACCGCTGCTGGCGCGTTTCGGCCAGGCAAAGGTGAGTTTGCCCGGCGGTTGTGCGATCGGGACGCGACCGATAGACCTGCACCTAAAGGCGTTTGAGCAACTTGGAGCGACCGTATCGCTCGAATCGGGCGATGTCGTCGCCCGCGCTCCAAAAGGACGCTTGGTAGGGAACAATATTGAATTTGAAAAGGTCACCGTCACCGGAACCGAAAACGTAATGATGGCCGCCGCGCTCGCGTCGGGCAAAACCGTCATCAAAAACGCTGCGCAAGAGCCTGAGATCGAGGACCTTGCCGAGCTTCTAAACAAAATGGGTGCGCGTATAAAAGGTGACGGCACGCCCGTGATCGAGATCGAAGGCGTCGAAGCTCTCGGCGGAGCCGAGCACACGATCATCCCCGACCGCATCGAGACCGGAACGTTTATCGTTGCCGCCGCCATCACCGGCGGCGAGCTCGAAATAAAAAGCTGCCGCCCCGAACACATCACCGCCGTAATCGCCAAACTCCGCGAGGCCGGCGTCGAAATCGAGGAACTTAATCAAAGCACTCTGCATGTCCGATGTAGCAGCGGCGGTTTAAAAGCGAAAGACGTAACAACCGAGCCGCACCCCGATTTTCCAACCGACATGCAGGCGCAATACATGGCGCTGATGACGCAAGCCGAGGGCGAATCGCGTATCGTCGAAACGATCTTTGAAAACCGCTTTATGCACGCCTCGGAATTAATAAGAATGGGCGCCGACATCAGCATTTCCGGCAACACCGCGACCGTTCGCGGCCCCGCAAAACTAATGGGCGCTAAAATCATCGCCTCCGACCTCCGCGCCTCTGCATCGCTCGTCCTCGCCGCCCTATGCGCCGAGGGCGAAACCCTCATAGATCGCGTCTATCACATAGACCGCGGCTACGAAACAATAGTCAGAAAATTTCGCTCCCTGGGCGCCGACATCCAGCGCATCACCGAAAACATCGCCCTCACCGCCGACGAATCAGCCAAATAATTTTTTCTGGCTTTCCACACGTTCGGAACTGATGATTAATCGAAGTTGCATTTAGGCGGCAAAAAACTTTGGTCAGGATCGTAAAAAATTGCGGAACGAAACACCTCGCATGAGTGCGAGTATTATGATCAGAATAAAACCAATCGCGGTCCAAAAGAGTATGCGTATTTTGCGAATGATGGCGAGGGTAACGCCGACGCCGGCGGCGAGGGCGAGGGTTTGGCCGACGAACTGTGAGCCGGCTTCGTCAACGCCTATGACGAACGGGATCAGCTTGAAAAGGATAGTTATGAACCGGCTGAC
>JAYVFJ010000223.1:0-18911 GCA_043773225.1 Chloracidobacterium sp. | reverse complement strand
ACATAGGCGACAAATCTTTCTCTAATTATACCTTTTGAACTGTGTCAATTGAAAGGTAGAATCTAAACATAGCGTGTTTTACGGAGCACTTTGAGAGTTCAAAGTTCAAGGTTCCAAGTTCAAAGTTGAACATCGAAATCTTGAACCTTGAACCTTAAACATTGAACTAATAAGAAATGAATACACTAAAACTGAAATACACATTACTGTGCGACGACGTTCGCATCGAGATGGGCAACAAGATCTCTCTGATGGGAATCTTTCAAAATATAATGGTTGATAAGCTGCCTGTTTCGCTCATCAAATTTGCGGTGATCAACCATTGGCAGGGGCAAGGAAGCCACGAGACCGAGATTCGCGTCCTCTCGCCCGACAAAACCAATCTCGTCGTCACCTCGCAGCCGACCAGGATAGAGCTTGCCGAGGGCGGGTTCACCGATAACGTCAGCTTTTTTGTCAACGTGGTTTTTCCAAACGCGGGAACATATTGGATTCAAACCATCGCAAATACAGTCGTTCTCGACGAACTGCCGCTGATCGTGACCGACACAACCAACATCGAAGCCATGCGTGCCGCCGACGAAATTACCGAAACGATCAATTGACCGAAAAGTGCCTGAAAGGCAGAAATGAAATAGCGTCGGGAGAATCCCGACGAAAAAAATCACATCACAATCTTGTCCCTGAAAGGGACGAATGCTCGTTTTTCCTAACCCATTTGTCCCTTGCAGGGACACAATCTTTTTTGTAACTTTTCGTCGGGATTCTCCCGACGCTATTACATTTTGGTCCCTTTCAGGGACAATCGTGTTATCGAAAAAGGCTGGCTGAAAACTAAATTTTCAACCAGCCTTTTCATTCCTAATCAGTCGTTCGCCTTACTGCACTGCGATCAGATCCACATTTACGAGATTGCCCGTGACGCTGACCGTCAAAGGCGTGATCTCGTATTGTTTTGAATTGACACTGATCGTGTAGGTCTGACCGATGCGAAGGTCGCCAAACCGGAATACGCCAAAGCCATTCGATATGACGGTTCGGCTGCGAGCCTGGCCGGTCGTATCCGTCAGCGTGACGCGGGCATTCGGAATGCCCTGTCCCGACGCGGTCAACAGGCGTCCGCTGATCTCAGGCTGAATGGGCGTTGCGGTGACGAGTTCGACCTGTCCGTCCGTCGCAAACGTGCGAGGCGTGCCTTCGTTGAAGACCATTCTCTCCCACGTCAGCGGCGACACCGTTCCCGGTGCACCGACGGCGGTGAATCTGAGGTTCAGCAGCACTCCGTTGGTATCAAGCGGCGTCACGCCGTAAACAACGACTCTCAGAAGCCCGCGGCTAGTCGCATTGACCACGACCGACAAGCCGTCGCTGACCGTTCCCGTCAACTCGACAGGGTTGGCCTGAGGCTGTATCACCTGTGGATCATATCTGAGATCGAACTCATAAGAGACAATGCCCTTATTCGCTGCTCCCTGAACCGCGACAGGTATGACTACATCTTTGTCTGTCGGCGTTACCAAAGTCGGTGCGGTGACTGACGCTGACCTTTCCGGCCCGCCGCCGATTGCCGGGCGGAACGGTGAAGGATCGCCCCAGTTGCCTGTGACGTCACCCATCAGCAGGGCTGAGTAATCTTCGCCGGTGATGCTGGACGTTACCGAGGCGTGGAAATTGCTTGTCGGATCGAACAGCCAGTTTCCTGATGATCCCGAGCCCGCAACCGAAGCCGCATAACGCGCGACCATCGAGGCGTCGAATGATGAAATTCCGCCCGCGCCGCTGACGTCCGCCACGATCTTCTGATTGGCATCGAGACTGAGATTGCCGACAGAATATTGGGCTATCAATGACGCGTCAAAGGATGTAATGGCTCCGTTCTGGCCGCCCGTCTTGGTCGGCGTGATCGTGTAAGCGCCGGCTCCAAATCCGGTCAGCCAATACGTGCCCGGTGCTCCGGTCGTATCAGAGAGCGGCGGACTGCCCGCTGCCGAAATCAGAACGTTCGGAACAAAGCGAGTCGCCGGTCCCGGCAGCTTGGAATTGCCGTAAGTAACCGTTCCGCTGATCACCGCAATAGGCGTCGGCGTAAAGGTTGACGTTGCCGTTGCGGTCGCAGTCGGCGTATCGGTTGCCGTATTAGTCGCAGTCGGCGTGAATGTTTCCGTCGCTGTCGGAGTAGGCGTGTCAGTTGCCGTATTTGTTGCTGTCGGCGTGAATGTTTCCGTCGCTGTCGACGTTGGAGTATTCGTGTTCGTCGCAGTCTCGGTCGGCGTAAACGTTTCCGTAGCCGTCGGTGTTGGAGTGTTCGTGTTCGTCGCAGTCTCGGTTGGAGTAAACGTTTCCGTAGCCGTCGGCGTCGGTGTATTCGTGTTCGTCGCAGTTTCGGTCGGCGTAAACGTCTCGGTCGCTGTCGGCGTTGGCGTGTCCGTCGCAGTATTTGTCGGCGTAAACGTCTCGGTTGCCGTCGGCGTAGGCGTGTCTGTTGCTGTGTTGGTCGCCGTATTCGTGGGCGTCGGAGTAAATGTTTCCGTCGCCGTCGCGGTTGGCGTAAATGTTTCGGTCGCCGTTGCCGTCGGGGTGAATGTCTCTGTCGCCGTCGGCGTTGGCGTGTCTGTTGCCGTATTCGTCGGCGTCGGCGTGAATGTCTGGGTTGCGGTCGCGGTCGGCGTGAATGTTTCGGTCGATGTCGCCGTCGGCGTGAATGTCGCAGTATTAGTGGCTGTCGAAGTAGCTGTATTCGTTGCGGTGGAAGTCGCAGTATTTGACGGCGTATTTGTTGCCGTCGCTGTTGGCGTAGGTGCGGTGGCCGTTACGCTCAAGTCATCGACCGCAAGGCCTGCACTATTCGAGGTTGCTTTTGTCCATCTCAGCCATATCGTTTGACCATTAGTAACTGTTACTGTAATTGTCGATGACTTCGCAGTTCTATTAGCAGCAGCGTTTCCATCTAACGCGACCGCTGCTCCACTGTTGGGGGGAGCGAAATCCAACGCGGTGACAGATGTCCATGTTCCTGTAGAAATCGAAGTCGCCCCAACCTGATAGGCGAACGCGAGGCCGTTAGTATTATTCTGTCTCCATTGTTCACCGGTATAAGAAACGGAGAAGGCTGTTATCGTCACCCCCGTATTATTTGTGAACCTCGCCGCAAAACTTGGATCTACACTCCCGCTTGACACAGCTCCCAACGCCCTTTCCGAACTGCCGGTGGAGCCAAAACTATAAAGGCTGCCGGTATTATCGGTACCCGTACTTCCGAGGTACGTCGTCCTATTCGAAAACCAACCCGCAATTGTGGAATTATCAGTCCAGGTATTGGATCCTGATTGGGCCAGGGTATTAAAATTCTCCGTCAACGCCGATCCCAACGAGGTTATGCTGCCGTTGTTGGTCAAGAATGGTGCCATCGGCTCCATCGCCTGTTCGGGTTGGGCGCTAATCTCCGTCGTCATGCCAAAGAACTCGGCTACTGAGTCAATAAAGGCAAAGCCGGTGCCGGTTGAGGCGTTGGCGGTTAGGGCGAGCATTAGGCCTAAAAGGACTGCGGCGGCGGCGTTTCGGGTTACTGTGAGGCGGGTCGGATTTTTACTGGTGAACATAGTCTATTACTTCTGCTGATCTTTTCGGGTCAGCACTTACCTTGAATCGGCATGTTAGTGCATACCTATTATAGAAAAAAAAGAAAAAAAAAGCACGACATTTTTTACCGTTTTTTCATATTTTTTTTAATAAACATACAATACGCTAAATTTTGTGGAAATAAATGCCGGCGATTTATTGCCCGGCGATCATATCCACGGTTACAAGCTGTCCGGTCACGCTGACCGTCAGCGGAGCGAACGCAAAATTCCGCGATCCGGCACTGAGCGTGTAGGTCTGCCCTACGCGCAGGCCGCCGAAACGGTAAACGCCAAAGCCGTTTGATACAGCCGAACGCGTTTTGCCGGCCAGATCAATCAGCGTCACGCGTGTATTCGGCACTCCCTGACCCGTTGAATTAAGCAGCCGTCCGCTGATCTCGGCCTGATTTGGTGCGGCTGCGGCGAGCTCGACCTGTCCGTCTGTGACAAACGTGCCCGGCTCGCCTTCGTTGAACATTATCCGTTCCCACGTCAGCGGCGACGTTGACCCGGGTGCTCCGACGGCGGTGAATCTGAGATTGAGAAGCAATCCGTTGCCGTTTATAGGCAATGCTCCGTAAACGACCACTCTCAACAGCCCGGGTTGATGCGTATTGGCAACCGCGTTGAGTGCGCGGCTGACGGTTCCGGCCAGTTCGACCGCGTTGGCCTGAGGCTGTATCACCGCCGGATCGTATCTGAGATCGAATTCGTAAGAGATAATTCCCTTATTGGCCGCTCCCTGAACGCTGACCGGTATTACCACCTCATTGTCCGCCGGCGTCACAAGACGCGGCAGGCTGACCGACATGCTTCTTTCCGGCCCGTTGGCGGGACGCGAACCACTGCTTGTCCAGTTGCCCGAAACCTCGCCCATCAGCAGTGCGGAATAATCTTCGCCCGTGATGTCGCCGGTGACGGTTGCGTGCGTATTGCTGGTCGGACTGAATCTCCAATTTCCGGTCGCTCCCGTAGGCGGCCCGGACACGGCCACATAACGCGCGATCATTGCCGCGTCAAATGACGAAACATCGCCGTTGCCGCTGACATCAGCCACGGTCAACTGTGCAGCCGAAAGGTTTATGTTCGCCGTGACATATTGTGCGATCCTGCCGGCGTCAAACGACGATATGGCTCCGTTCAGATCGCCCGTCTTGGACGGCGTGATCGTGTATGAACCAGTGCCAAATCCCGTCAACGAATATGTGCCCAAAGCCCCGGTCGTATCAAACACGGTAGGCGATCCCACTGCGTTGATAAGCACGCCCGGAACATAACGCGGCGGGTCAGGAGCACCGATCGCGTTGCCATACGTGACGGTTCCCGAGATAACAGCCATCGGCGTCGGCGTATTCGTCGCTGTATTTGTTGCCGTCGGCGTAAAGGTTTCCGTAGCCGTTGCTGTGGGCGTATCAGTTGCCGTGTTTGTTGCCGTCGGCGTGAATGTTTCCGTCGCTGTCGGCGTCGGTGTATCGGTCGCCGTATTTGTGGCCGTTGGCGTGAATGTTTCCGTCGCTGTCGGCGTCGGCGTGTCAGTTGCCGTGTTTGTCGCCGTGTTTGTCGCCGTATTTGTCGCGGTCGGCGTAAACGTCTCAGTCGCTGTCGGCGTCGGAGTATCGGTCGCCGTATTTGTTGCCGTCGGCGTAAATGTCTCGGTCGCAGTCGGCGTCGGCGTGTCAGTTGCCGTGTTTGTCGCCGTCGGCGTAAACGTCTCCGTTGCTGTCGGCGTCGGCGTGTCTGTCGCCGTGTTCGTTGCCGTCGGTGTAAATGTTTCCGTGGCAGTCGGCGTCGGAGTATCTGTCGCCGTATTTGTTGCCGTCGGCGTAAACGTCTCCGTGGCAGTCGGCGTCGGAGTATCGGTCGCCGTGTTCGTTGCCGTCGGCGTGAACGTCTCGGTCGCGGTCGGCGTCGGCGTGTCGGTCGCCGTATTTGTTGCGGTCGGCGTAAATGTCTCCGTAGCCGTTGGCGTCGGTGTATCTGTGGCCGTATTGGTCGGTGTCGCCGTGTTAGTCGGCGTCGCGGTGTTGGTCGCCGTCGGTGCATCGGTTGTGAAAGTCACGATCAACCCAAAACCGGCACCAAAATTATTCAGAGCGATCGCGCAGTAGTAGTATGTTGTTCCCGGAGTTAGTCCTGTGACGCCCTGCGCATAGCCGACGGGCGATGTGCCGCCGCCAAGGAACGATGCTCCGCTGGACGGCGCTCGCGTGCCAAAAGCGTCGCTGCAAGTTCCGGGATCCGTTGCCGAATATCGGAACCAGCCTAACGCTCCGCTGCCGTTCGGATTCGCCTCGCCGTTGAGCTGCGCATCCGTGCCGGTTACCAGCGTTGCTGCGTTTGTCGTTACCGACGGCTCCTCAGGCGTCGGCGTGAATGTCGCCGTCGCGGTTGCCGTAAATGTCTCGGTGGCGGTCGGCGTCGGAGTATCGGTTGCCGTGTTCGTCGCGGTTGGCGTGAATGTCTCGGTCGCGGTCGGCGTCGGAGTATCCGTTGCCGTGTTCGTCGCCGTCGGCGTGAACGTTGGGGTTGCCGTCGAGGTCGAGGTCGCCGTATTTGTCGCCGTATTAGTAGGCGTATTTGTTGAGGTATTCGTCGGCGTGAATACTCCGGCCGGTTCAGCCAGCGTCCAATCAGAGAATGAACTAACGCCCGTTATTGAAGCGGTATTGGCCGCAGTATTGACGCTGCCGCCCGGCTGCGTAAATACGCCGTTGTATTTTTGGATGACAAAATTGGATTCGTTTGCCGTTCCCGGAATATCCGTCGGGTCTATGTAGCTGAATGTCAGGTCTGCCGTGATGCCTGATCCCGTAAGCGTCCAATAGCGCGAAAGCGCTTTAGCCGCATTAAACAAATTCGGATGCGTGCCCTGAACTGCCGCTACCGTAAGATTACCCGTCCCCGACGTCACATTTGCAGTTACCGGCGAGTAGCCGTTCGCGGTTCCAACGTCGAATGTTTTTGAACCCGTAGCCGAATATGCCCGCAGCAGATTCCCGATCACATGTCCGCTTGTGCGCGAGGTCGCACCGCCTGAAGCGACGGTAAGCGTGTTCCCGCCGGTCGAGATATTGCCGGACGTAAATGTCAGCGTGCCGTTTACGGTCGGGCTTTGGGACAGCGTGAGGCCCGAGCTATTGTTGAGCGTAAGGCCGCTAAACGAGGTGTTTGCCGAGCCGCTGATCGTCTGTCCGTTTGCGCTGTTAAATGTCGTAACCTGCGTGCCCGAGGTAAACGTGCCGCTGTTTGCAAAATTGCCGGGATTTGTAACTGAGTTTCCCGAAACGGCGATCGCCTGACTGTTTGCGTTCAAGGTCGTCGAGGCCGCTATCGAAACATTTCCCTTAACAGTGACACCCGTAGCGAGAGTGGCAGTAGTTGTTCCGACAGCCTTGACCAATGAAAGACTCGGCAGAACACTTGTTGTCGCGCTCACGCCTATTACAAAAGTCGGCGAACCCGTCGTTGTCGCAGTCGCAAACTGCACCGTTCCGCCGGTTACGCTCGTCGTTCCCGCGACATTTCGATAGTCAAGCGGCGCGGCATTGGTGTTCTCATTTTGGATGACAATAGTTCCGCCGCTCATTGTAAATGATGAGCCGCTCGCCGGAATGTCAAAGTTGGCAGTTGTGGCGGTGTTCGCCACCGTGACGGCCGTAAAAGTTCCGCCGCTCATATTGAACGTGATCGTTTGACTTGTGCTTGTTCCCCCGAACCTGCCGGCAACATTAAAAGCACCGCCCTCCATTTGAAACGAGCAGCCTGAATTGTATATCAACGAATTATCCGTGACAGTGCCAACATTATAAGTGCCGTTCGTTATTCGTAAGGAACCCGCCAGAGTTGTGTTGCCGTTTTGCCCGCTAATCGTTACATTCGGATTGTTTAGCCAGATTCCTTCATCGGAATTAATGGTTGGGTTCACAACGACAAAGAAGGTATTAGTTAAACTGTAGCCGCCCGACATTTTCAAAATGCCCTGAACAAGTCCGCTGGCTCCGGCTCCATTGTTCAAAAAACCGGCTGCCGCCGTGAAATTTGTCGATGAAAATTCAACTATGTTGTTATTGGCGCTGCCGGAATTGAAAATGGTGATCTGATTAAAGTCGTTAGTCGCGCCGGTGCCGCTGATCGTTTGGTTAGCCGAGCCGTTAAAAGTCGTTCGTGCCGTGGCGCCGCCGATATTCATATCGTAAGTGCCGTTATTGGTCAGATTTCCGCCGATAATTATGGAGTTTCCTCCATTGCCGTCTGTGTTTAACGTCGCACCGCTATTAACCACGACATCTCCGCTGACGACAAGCTGTCTGTCGGTGTTTTGATTGCCCAACGTCAATGTTCCGGTCACTTGGATCTCGGCAACGGTCGTATCTGTGTCGAGTGCTACAGTGTGGCCGCTTGCAATACAGACCACATCGCCGGTTCCCGGAACTCCGTTCGGCGTCCACCTGTTAGCGTTATCCCAACTTCCACCGCTCGCACTTGTTTTGGTGCACGTCGCAAACATCGGAGCCATCGGCTCCACTGTCTGCTCCGCCGTCATGCCAAAAAACTCAGCGATCGAGTCAACAAAGGCAAAACCGCTGCCTGTCGAGGCGTTAGCGGACATTGCAAGCACAAGCCCTAGGAGGGCTGTCGCCGCGGCGTTTCGGGCAATTGAAGGACGGGAAAACTGGTTTGTGGTGAACATAGTTTTATGCTTCGGACAATACATTAGAAAAGAGCAATAATGGAAGAAATTTCCATTTCTACAATTTTTGAAAAACTGCATTTAAGGTTTCTGTTCGTTAGACGCAGGAGAATGGATTCAGGCCGGGTTTTCGTTCGATCTGTTTCGCAGAGCGAAAAAGAAGATCAACGCTCACAAGATATAAAAAAGGTCTAAATCGGCCTAAGTTCCCAAATTACGGAACTTTAGATCATCCTCCATTCCGGTTGATATATCCAAAAACAACTAAGACCTGTAGTTTTCTACAAATTCTGAGGATACCTCACCTAACGTATAGACAGAGGTTCAGCAAGTCGTATGCCAAAATGACCGATCGTGAGGACTATTACTCGAAAGGGTTGAAAATACTCAGTTAAGCAACAATGTGTAGAGGATAGCCGTCAATTACTCCGGATGGTAAGTGTGAGACTTTCTCTTACATAATGTGAGAAATAGTCTTGCAGATCAAGTGTCATGGGAGTGTCGCTATAAACTCTACTTCTCTTGGCGGGTAAGGTCGAGGCTGATCGCAAGACGGTAAACGGCGGCGGCTTCGACCTCGATGTCTTTGCTGGCGGTTTTGTCCTTGTATTTGGCGGTGAAGCGAAATTTTGCGGCGCCTTCGGGCTGGCGAAAATTGAACTCGCCGTAGATGTTGGTGTAAATAGCGGGAAATGAACGTGTCGTGCCGTCGGAGTTGATCTTCTCGACCTCGACTTTGGCTCCCGTTACGCTACGTCCGTCTTTAAAGAAAACGCTTCCCTGAATAATGATGAGCGTGCCTCTGTCTATTTGAAGTATAAGTCGGTCACCGAGATCGGTGGTTTTATTGCGGCGAACCTCGATTTTAGGGCTGGTGGCGGACGCGTAGCCCCTAGCGTCAAAAACGAAGTTGTAAACGCCTATTTCTAGCCCATCGATAGTGAATTCGCCTTTTTTATCAGATGTTACGGTGCGGACATCCCTTGAATCACGCCTCGCCGTAACGCTTACGCCGGCGATTGTCTCGCCTTTGACGTTGCGGATCTTTCCTTTGGCGGAACCTGTGCTTTGAGCGCTGACAGAAGACAGAAGACAGAAGACAGAAATCAGAAACAAGACGGAATGTCTGAAGACCCTTTGCGGCCTTTGTGTCTTGGCGTGAAATCTTCTCACGCAAAGCCGCAAGGATCGCAAAGTAAGAGAATATTTAATTTTGTGCATGCAGCTTTGACTCGGGCTTGTTATGACGCTGTTCATCGGCTACATCATTGATGATGTCTTCGAGGCTGCGGGTTGGCTGATAACCGATCAGGCGTTTGGCTTTTGTGAGCGAAGGGACTCGCCGCTGCATGTCCTCAAAGCCTTCGCCATATGCTTCGGCGTATGGCACAAATCTGATTTTACTCTTGCTAGAAGTAAGCTCAATGGCCTTTTCCGCCAGTGCGTTTATGGTCACTTCGGCATCGCTGCCCATGTTGATGACCTGGCCGAAACACGACGGGTTTTCCATCATCGCGGTCAATCCCTCTACTACGTCCGCAACATGGCCGAAACATCTGGACTGCGTTCCGTCACCGTGAACTTCGATCGCCTCATTCTTTAACGCCGCCTGCACAAATCGCGGCACGACCATACCGTATTGCCCTGTCTGACGCGGGCCGACGGTGTTAAAAAGCCTTGCTACAACCACAGGCAATCGGGTTTCCTTGTAATGAGCCAGAGCGAGAAACTCGTCGAGCGTTTTTGCACAGGCGTAAGCCCAGCGGTGTTTGTCGGTCGCACCTGTGAGCAGATCGTCTTCTTCCCTAAAAGGCACCGAAATGCCTTTGCCGTAAACCTCTGACGTGCTTGGTATCAAAACGCGTTTGCGATATTTTGCACATCGCCCAAGAACCACATCGGTGCCGTGAAATATGGTTTCGATTGTCTTGACCGGCTGCTCCATTATCAAACGGACGCCGACTGCGCTCGCCATGTGATATACGCGGTCAGTTTCGGACACAAGGTTTTCCATTAATTCGGCATCGAGGACAGTATCAATGATAAGGCGAAAATTATCGCGGCCTTCGAGGTGCTCAATATTCGAATAACGGCCCGTCGAGAGGTCGTCGATGACGGTAATTTCATGGTCGTCGGCCAGCAGTTTGTCTGCGAGATGGCTTCCAATAAACCCGGCACCGCCGGTTATGAGTATCTTCATATTAATTGTCACTAGCTTTAGCTAGTGGTATGGGATTCCAATAGTATTCGGGCTTTAGCCCAATCCGGCTAAACTTTGCCGACAACACTGGCGAAGTAATCAACAGTCTTTTTCAGTCCTTCGGCCAGCGGGATAGTTGGCGACCAGCCTAACAATTGCTGCGCCCGCTCGATATTTGGCTGACGCTGTTTAGGGTCGTCCTGCGGCAGCGGCGTGTATTTGATCTTTAACTTTTTCCCGATAGTCAGTCCGACCTGTTCGGCGAGTTCGTTCATCGTAAATTCGCCGGGATTGCCTAAGTTTACAGGCATATGAATGTCATCACCGGTCGCGTTCATCAGCCTGACGATGCCGTCAACAAGATCGCTGACATAGCAGAACGAACGCGTCTGCTCGCCCGTGCCGTAGATCGTAAGTTCATCGCCGCGAAGAGCCTGGACGATAAAATTCGACACGACGCGGCCGTCGTTTTCCAACATTCGCTCGCCGTAAGTGTTGAAAATCCGCACGATGCGCGTATCAACGCCGCTTTGGCGATGATAGTCCATCATCAGGGTTTCGGCTACTCGCTTGCCTTCGTCATAACACGCCCGAAGTCCGATCGGATTTACATTGCCCCAGTATTTTTCCGTCTGCGGATGCTCGACCGGATCACCGTAAACTTCGCTTGTCGAAGCCTGCAAAATGCGCGCCCGGACGCGCTTCGCCATACCCAGCATATTGATCGTGCCCATCACGTTAGTTTTCACGGTTTTGATCGGGTTGTATTGGTAATGCACCGGCGACGCCGGACACGCAAGATTATAAATCTGGTCAACCTCAAGCAGAATCGGCTCCGTCACATCATGCCGGACCATTTCAAACGATTTGCTATCGAGCAAGTGTGCAATGTTGACCTTTCGTCCGGTAAAAAAATTATCGAGACAAATGACCTCATTGCCGTCATTCAAAAGCCGTTCGCAAAGATGCGATCCAATAAACCCGGCTCCGCCGGTGACTAAAATTCTCATAGACTAATCTTCTTCATCGACCTCAGCATCGCGAAGTGCGTATAAAATCTTAAGGCCAGGAACGTCTTTCTCACGGCCTGCCATTTCTTTAGCTTTAATCAAACCATCAATAGAAAGTATGTTGATCTTATAACCATAAATATCCCACTGATCTGACAAAGCTAAAACGGCATCATAAGTGCCGATTCCACCAACTTCACCCAAAAGATCAAAGTCGCCCATATCAGTGTCAAGTGTAAAAGTCGTGCCATTTGACAGAGTGCCCGCATCCCAAATGAACGGAAGATCGGGTGGAAATCCCCGTAATCTAGGATGAAAAGGTTCTAATGCGTTTGCAATTCGATCCAAGTTTACTCGTGCTCGCGAAAAACATACATCAATATCGTAAGTAACGTATGCAGCAGAATGTATGCTTAAAGCAACGCCTCCGATCACAACGAAATCCACGTCATGACTTGCCAAGGTAACAATCGCTTTTTTGACATCGATCATTACTAAATTTCTATTCTTTTAGCTACTCTCCGAAGTTCATCGAATCCTGTCATAGCTTGTTGAAGTTTTTCAAGTCTCTGCTCGGGTTTTAATCTCAAATTTTCGACGAGCAAAGTTAGATCAATGCCATAATCCCGTGCCTCTGCTATCCGGCTTCCCGGCCTCGGATTCAATAATTTTTCTTCCGACATCTTTTTCATAACTTTATTTTACGGCAATTCGAGCGCCCCTGCACGTTTTTCTGACTTTTCGGCGTCGGTCAAGCGCTTATATTCGTAAATCGCGTTTTCCCATGTGCCATACATCGCATTTGGCAGCATTATGTATTGCTTGCCAAAAAGATCTCTAGTCTTATCAACCTCGTCAAAACGGTCAACGACAGATTTTCTTTCAAAAACATCCGCATGATCGTCAAGATTATCGCCTATAAACATCACAATGCGATACTTTTGCAGGATAAGCTGCCGGCGAGGCTCTTTTGTTGAGATCGGTTTGTTTTCCGAGTCGAGTTGACGCAACAGCACGTTTTCGTCAGTGACATTAGCGAGTCCGACACTTTTCAGATTTTCGATCGTCGCCTGTTTCTGAGACTCTTCTCGATTTGAAACAAAAAACACCCTCGCGCCCTTCGCATTGGCATAATTAAGAAAATCAACTGCGCCGGGAATCGCCTTCGCCTTCTGCATCAAGACCCATGTATTCCAGTCTTTGGAGTTAAACGCGGTGCGATTTCTAATCTGATGTGCCTGCCCCGGCGAATTGTCAAGAACGGTTTCGTCAACATCTATCATAATGGCACGCGGCTTTTTCCGCTCGGCTTTTGGCAGTTTCTTGACATTCTTTTTGTCAAAATCGGCGTCAAGCTGCCAACGCGCAAGGTTATATGCCTGATAAGTCAATGCGCGGTATTCAGCAGCCTTTTGCATAAACAGCGTAGCCCCGGCCTGATATTGCGTATCGGCATTGCCCTGTTTTGCAACGCCTTGCTGCGCGGTCGAGGCCGTAACAAAATAAGTCGCCGCAACCGAACAGGATAAGAGAACAAACGTATAGATGTTTCTTTTCAATTTCATATTTCAAATTTCAGATTTCAAATTTGGAAAACGCGATTTGAAAAGATTATAAATGATTTATGCCTGAAACGCCGAAAGAAAAACAGAAGATCGAGAAAGACAAGAATGATGAGTGCGAAAATGCGTCATGGGGCGAGGATCAAAAGAAACGCGAATATTACTATGACGACGCTCACGGTTATCAAACTTTCGATCCTGATAATAGTGAAGATGAAGATCCGCCTGAAGACAAATAACTACAGGCGCAGGGCTGCATATATCTCAAACAACATTTTGTCGAGGAGTCACGATTACGAACCTTCTTCAGTTATGTATGCAATCGAACAGTCAAAGGGCATTACTTCTTGCCATCCTATTCATATTGCTACAAAGCTCTGTGATGAGTCGAATTTGTTCACTCGCATTTAGAGCGGCAAAAACATCGGATATCGGAGGCACAAAATGTCACAAGCAACATCGTTAACAAAGGAAACAGGATTCTTTTCTTACAGCCGCAGCGGCGGGAAGGAGATAGAGCAGCCATTTGAAAAGCCGGTCACCGTGCCGGACGCGGAAAACAAAGACCCGTCGGCACACGCTTGGGCGGATGCTCGTTTTGCGACCGACATCATGGCCGAACACGCGCTTTTCTTTGCATTGTTGATGCCGCCCGAGGTCGCCGGGCCGGAACGCGAAGAGGCTCTTGGATTCCAAAAAACTTTTACTGATTTATACCAGCAGATCGATTCCGCCGGGGCGCCTCAGCAGAGCGAATTGAAAAGTTTTGTGAGCAATGTAACGGAAGAGATCAAGCCGTTTATTGACTACAAGGCCCGTCTTGGCGAAGCGCAGTCGTCGGGCAAATTGCGCAGTTTAGTGTGGCCGCTTTTCTTCGAACACACGCAGCACGAGGCCGAACGCTGGACGCGGCGGCTCGAAACCCTCGCTGGCGGCGAATCCGAACTCGATAAAGACGAAGTTTCAACATTCTGGACAAACATTATGGACGAACATTGCCGCTTCGTCGCCCATCTGCTCGACCCGGACGAATTCGAGTTGATCGAAACAGCAATGAACACCAGCCACGTTTTCCGCGACCTGCATAATCACGGTGCAATAACTGGAGCGGCGGTCGCACTCGGTCACGAACCCGCGACCGTTATCAGCTCGCTGGTCGAAAACCCGGAAACTAACGCAATCCTAAGCGCGGCGGAAACGCTCCTTGATTTTACGACTAAGGCAGCGAGGGGAATCGAAGCGGCCCGCATCAAGAGCATCATCGACCCGCGACTCTCCGATCATGTGCGGCGCGAATCTCTCAAATTCGTTGACGAACTTAAACGCGCGGTCTGAGAAGGAAAGATCACGAATCAAACCGAACAGGAAATCAAATAGGAGAAATAATATGTCAGAGACAAATAAAGAATCGTTGAAAAAGCAAATGCGTTGCTTGCCGAGGGCAAGAGCGAAGAGTTTTTATTGTTGTGCGCGGAAGATGTCGAATGGACACTGCTTGCCGAGACTCCATCTACAATGAAGGGCCGGGCAGCCATCGGTGAATTTATGGCGTCTTCACAAGGCTCGGAACCGCCGAAGTTTACGGTCGATAAGGTAATCGCCGAGGGCGAATTTGTAGTGGCCAATGGCGACATGACAATGAAGAGCAAAGAAGGCGAAACCGTGCCGTATGCCTATTGCGACATGTACACATTTACCGAAGGCAAGATCGCCAAATTACGTACTTTCGTTAACAAAACGCAAGCTGAAGCAAAGAAAGAAACCTCAGCCGCCGCTTGAACGGGTTCTAATATGACCGGCTATCGCTTAACGAATGCGGCGATAGCAAGACGCTTGATTAAGGCGTCCTTATGGGAAACCAAAATTATGAACAAGAGAAAAGATATTCTCTGGGGACTGATTGTGTTTTGCCTGGTTTTGGCATCAAGTTGTAATCGATCTCCTCAAATAACAAATAAACTTACAATCGTAAAAGGGGAAAATAAGACAATGAGTAGCAAAAAAATAAAAGGTGTGGCGGGTTTCCTGAACGTAAATGACGCCGGCGAGGGCGGTTTGCCGGTGGTTTTTGTCCATTCTTTTGCGGGTGATGCGGGGCATTGGTCGGCACAGCTCGAACACTTGCGAAAGACGCGGCGGGCGGTGGCTTTCGATATGCGCGGTCACGGTGAATCGGATGCGCCGACGGATCAAAATGCGTATTCAATCGAATCGCTAAGTGCAGACATCGCGGCTGTCGTTGACGAATTAGGCATCAAGCGTTTTGTGTTGGTCGGACACAGTATGGGCGGCGCGGCGGCACTCGTCTATGCGGGCAAACACCCTGAACGAGTCGCCGGTCTCGTGCTTGCCGGTGCGCCGGGAAAAGTTCCGGCGGAGCAGGCAAAGCAAATCATTGCATCATTAGAATCGGATTACGAAAAGACGATGGACAGCTATTGGAGACAGCTTCTAACTGACGCTCAACCAAGTGTCTTAAAGCGATTGACGGAGGGCAAAGAGAAGATGTCGCAAGACAGTTCGATGAATTTTATCAAGGCTGTTTTTGAATATGATCCAATGCCTTCGCTCCAAAACTTTCACGGGCAAAAACTTGCCATTACCACCCCGCGCGAAAATCAGCCCTATGACCTGCATAATCTCAAGCCGAATTTATCGCATAAAGTGATTTCAGGCACGAGCCATTGGACAGAGATGGATAAACCCGAAGAATTTAATCAGATACTGGATGAGTTTTTAGCGCAGGTAGAAGCAGGCGATCAAAGGCGAAAAATGGCGGCTATCGCTTGACGATCAAAAATAAAGGATATAGAAATGTCACAAAAAGCAGTTGAAAAGAAAGAACAGGACGGATCAGGAGCCAAGATCAAAAAGTTGGAAGTGTTTCTTGGCAAATGGAACACCATTGGGCGGCAGATCGAGGGAACGGTTGGGCCGTCGGCAGAAATTACGGCGGTGGATACATATGAATGGCTGGAAGGTGAGATGTTCCTAATTCATCGATTCGAAGGAAAAGTTGGCGAGAGCGATGTCGCTTGTATTGAAGTGACCGGTTACGACGCCGAGGGCAAAAGCTATCCCGTCAACACCTATTACAACAACGGCATCTCCAACAAATGGGAATACCGCGAAAGCGACGGCGTCTGGACGCTGACTGGCGACTGGCAGATGGAAGGTAAAGCGATGCAGGCACGCTGTGTCAATGTCTTCAGCGATGATGGCAATAGCTTTACGGGAAAATGGGAGATGTCGAAGGATGGCTCAAACTGGGAAATGTTTTGGGATGTAACCGCGACAAAGGCGTCGTAGGTTACAAAAAATAGGAGAAAAAAATGACGCAAGAAGCAGTTGGAACGAAGACAGAGAAAGAAGCAATGTTCACTGAAGCAGCCAGTAGCTTTTCAGTGGACGACATTGAAAAAGCGAAGGAGTTTTACGCCTCGAAACTCGGTTTGGATGTTGCCGTAGAGGAAGAAGGCCTAAAAATGCAGATCGGTGGCCTTAGCTCATTCATCTATCCAAAGGACGACCATGCACCGGCAACTTTTACGATCATTAATTTTATGGTTGATGATATCGGCAAAGCCGTCGATGAACTAGCCAAAAGCGGCGTTCAAATGGAATCATACGAAGGTGAGATGAAGACCGACGATAAAGGCGTATTTCGCGGCGCCGAGAGCGGCCACGGCCCGAACATAGCGTGGTTCAAAGATCCGGCGGGTAACATTCTTTCGGTGCTTGAGAATTGATTTTTTTCACCCGGATGAACTTATCGGCAGGAACGACCTTCTTATCATTTCTTCGGGCGCTCGTTGGCTTTCAGTACACGCTTTCTTAATCTGATGGATTTTGGCGTGACTTCTATCAGTTCGTCGTCGGCGATGAATTCGAGGGCGCGTTCGAGCGACATTTCGCGCTGCGGGACGAGGCGCATAGCTTCGTCGGCGCTGGTCGTTCGCATGTTTGAGAGCTTTTTCTCTTTGATCGGATTTACGTCGAGATCAACCGCACGAGCGTTTTCGCCGACGATCATGCCTTCGTAAACTTTTATCTGCGGTTTTACGAATAGGACGCCTCGTTCTTGTAAGTTATAGAGAGCATAGGTGTTAGTCTCGCCCATGCGGTCGGAGACGAGCGAGCCGGTCTGGCGCGATTTCATATCGCCCTGCCATTTGTCGAATCGCAGGAAAAGCGTGTTGAGCAATCCGGTTCCCTTTGTTTCCGTTAAAAATTCACCGCGAAATCCGATCAGCCCGCGCGAAGGAACTTCGAATTCCAGCCTGACGCGGCCCGAACCGTTGTTTATCATCTTGGTCATTTGACCCTTTCGGCGGCCCATTGCCTCCGTGACGACGCCGATAAATTCCTCTGGAACGTCGATGACGACCAATTCGATCGGCTCGAGCAACGCACCCGTTTTCTCATCTTTCTTCGTTATGACTTCGGGCTTGGAAACCTGAACCTCGTAGCCTTCTCGCCGCATCATTTCGATGAGGATGGCAAGCTGTAGTTCGCCGCGTCCCGAAACCTTGAATTGCTCAGCCGCCTCGGTCTGTTCGACGCGCAAAGCGACGTTGCCGAGCAATTCGCGGTCGAGGCGTTCCTTGATCTGCCGCGACGTTACGAACTTGCCGTCGATACCCGAGAACGGCGACGTGTTGACGCCAAAGATCATCGCGATCGTCGGCTCGTCCACGTTGATAACGGGCAAAGCCCTCGGATTATCGACCGATGTAATCGTTTCACCGATCTCGATATCATCAAATCCCGCAAGAGCGACGATCTCGCCCGTGCCTGCCTCTGTGACAGTCGTTCGTTCAAGCCCCTCGAAAACAAAAAGCTCCTTGACGCGTGTTTTGACCGTCGTTCCGTCACGTTTTGCAACGACAACTTCCTGATTTTTTGCGATGTCGCCCGAAAATATACGGCCGATGGCGAGGCGTCCGACAAACGGATTGTAATCAATATTTGCAACCAGCAATTGCAGCGAATCGTCACGCAAAGCATGCGGTGCCGGGATGGACTCAATGATCTGATCAAACAGCGGGATCAAATTCTTGCCTTCGTCCTCAAGGCTCTTCTTCGCCACGCCGTCGCGCGAGATCGAGTATAGGATCGGGAATTCGATCTGCTCATCGTTGGCTCCGAGATCGATAAAGAGGTCATAGATCTCGTCAACGACCTCTTCGGGACGCGAATCGTGACGGTCGATCTTGTTTACCAAGGCGATGCAGGGGAGTTTGAGTTCGAGTGCTTTTCTCAAAACAAAACGAGTTTGCGGCAGGCAGCCCTCGGCGGCGTCAACCAGCAGAACAATGCCGTCCACCATCTTCAACACACGCTCGACCTCGCCTCCAAAATCGGCGTGACCCGGCGTGTCCAAAATATTAATTTTGTAGTCGCCATAGCGAACCGAAGTATTTTTCGCCATGATCGTGATGCCGCGTTCGCGCTCGAGATCCATCGAGTCCATCACGCGGTCAACGACCGCTTCGTTGTCGCGGTGCGTGCCCGATTGTGCCAGCATCGCATCGACAAGCGTAGTCTTGCCATGGTCAACGTGAGCGATAATAGCGATGTTGCGTATCTTGTCTGTAGTCAGCATAGTCGTAAATCCTTGCACAAAGGCAAACGAGTATAATGACTGATTAGCGGGCGAAAGGCAATTACGGTGATTACTCTGAGTCCTTTGGGGCCTCTGCGTTAAAAAAGCATTTTAAACGCGGAGGACGCGGAGATATTTGGGATGCGATGCGCAAGCCCGCGCGTGAGCAAGGGCGATACAGGCACGTTGAATGTATCGCCCTTGCTCACGCGCGGGCTTGTGCA
>JAYVFJ010000222.1:0-17885 GCA_043773225.1 Chloracidobacterium sp. | reverse complement strand
GAAAGAGAATCAGGAAACGCAGGAAGTTCATCTTTTGACGCCATCGCCACCAAAGACCCAACGAAAACGAAAAGCACGTCGCCGCCAGAATATAGTTGTAGAAACCCCAAAACCACAACCAGTTAAAAGCTAAAACAGTTCCCAACAGCAAAGCAGTCCCCAGTCCTTCCTTTCCGGCAACTTGAAAACGCAGCCAACCGACCGACGCGACAAAAAGTGCAAACGTCAATGTCACCATGATCTTGGTTGCAGTCGCGGGTTCAAAAATGACCAATAGAAACGCAAGAATCCAATGGCCGGTAAGATTCGGGACCAAGTGCGGATTTAACATTGCAAATTGCGCAATAGAATCATTGCCTTTCAGTAACTCAAGAATGAGATAGGCATTGTAGAGGTGAGGTGATCCGTCCTGATTAAAATAATATTCAACCGACCAAATGGCACTGCACGAAACGACTATCAACCCTATGAACAAGAGTAAAATGCGCAAATAATGTTTGTCGGGAAATTTCACTTGGCAACATGCAGAAATCGCTTAATACCGTAGCCTATTATTTTTACTATCAATAATACACAATACATCGCGAAGGCGGCCAGAGCCTTAAATTTGGTCGGTGCCGAATACCAACGTGCGGCAAATTGCCGTTTGAGATTTGCGGGATGCTTATCATTGGCAAACAGTATTCGGAAGTTGTCCCGCACAGATAATTTATGCAGCGGTTGCGGATAAGTGTTTGGTTCGCACCAAACGTAAGATTTCGGATCAACGAGCAGCTTCCATCCCATCTTGCGCATTTTTGTTGTGTATTGTGCATCGCCCCAGCCGTGTGGAAAATGTTTTTCATCCATAAGGCCGCATTCGAGGACGGCTTCAACTGGAAGCAAAACACAATTCCCGACAATGCATTCAACCTCAAACGGTTCACGCGAGACTGAAAAAGCAGTCATATCCTCGGGAACCTGCCATCCGCCGCGCCGCGTTTGCCATTTCAGGCCAACTTGAAAGACCTTATGCGGTTCATCCCAAAGCAGCAGCAATGCTCCGACAACCGAGCGCGGATTGGATTTAGCCGTGTTAATAAGGCTCTGCAAAAAATATTCGTGAAAGACGGCGTCGTCGTTCATCAAAACGAAATGTGCCGGATTCCATTTCAGTGCCGCCTCGATGCCGCGATTAGTTCCCGCAGCGTAATGTAGCGTGCCGTCTCCTTTTATGATTTCGGCATCTGGAAATTCACTCCGGATCGCGTCGGACGTGCCGTCGGTCGAGCCGTCATCTACGATAAAAATGCGCACGTCCAGTCCGGTCTTGTCGATCCGCGAAAGGCTTCGCAGGCATTTTAGGGTTGTTTCTTTTCGATTGTGAACAGGTATGACGAGGGCGGTTTTTATCAAGGTGTCTTTCACGATATGCAAGGGTGATAAAAATCAACTTGAGTGTATCGCCCTTGCTCACGCGCGGGCTTGGGCAATTTCCGAATGGCATTTGACGACTTCCTTTTCGATCCACGCGTAGGTTTTCGCAAGGCCGTCTTCCAGTGAGATCTCCGGTTCCCAGCCAAGAACCTCTCTGAGTTTTGAGTTGTCGGAATTGCGTCCGCGAACACCTTGCGGCCCATCGATATATTTTTTTGTGATGCTCACGCCGGCGGCCTCGGCGATAATGTCCGCGAGTTGATTTATTGAGATCATACGATCCTGGCCGAGGTTCAGAGGCTCCGAAAAATCCGATCGCATTAGGCGATAAATCCCTTCGACGCAGTCATCAATGTAGCAGAACGAACGTGTCTGTTCGCCGTCGCCCCAAATCTCTATTTCATTGTTGCCGGTCAGCTTAGCCACCGCTATCTTTCGGCTAAGGGCGGCGGGAGCCTTTTCGCGTCCGCCTTCCCAAGTACCGTTCTCACCAAAGATATTATGAAACCGAACGGTTCGGGTCTCGATGCCGTAATCTTCCGTATAGTGCATGCACAACCGCTCGGAGACAAGTTTTTCCCACCCGTAAGCATCCTGCGGAAACGCCGGATAAGCGTCTTCCTCTTTGAGTGGCGTGACGTTTGTGTCTTCCTGAAGATGCTCAGGGTATATGCACGCAGAGCTTGTGTAAAGATAACGGCGGACACCATTTTCACGAGCAGCTTCGAGAGTATGCAGGTTGATGAGCGAGTTATTGTAAAGTATCTGCGCGTGATGGCACGAAATGAATCCCATGCCGCCCATGTCGGCGGCCAGTGCATAAACCTCGTCAATATTCTCGGTAGCTTTCAGGCAGTTTTCCCATCGCCGCAGATCGAGAAGCTCAAATTCATCGGCGTCAGTCACACTGAATTCGGGCAATTTAATGTCAACTCCGCGAACCCAATAACCCTTGGCCTTCAGATAAGTCACCAGGTGGCTGCCGATAAAACCACCCGCACCTGTAACTAAAATTCTGGTTTTTTCACTCATACAATATCGGAAAATATTTGTTTATCGCTGTTCGTCGCCGGGGCGATAGCTGTCGCGGTGGTAGTAACTCTGATAATAATAATAATTATCCTGCGAATTTAGATTGACGTTATTCAAAACGACGCCGAATATTTTTGCTCCTATTTCATTTAGCAATTGACGCGACCGCCTCACTACCTGTTTCGAGCTTTTACCCGCATGGACAACGAGGATGACGCCGTCAACCATCGAGGCGATCAAAACGCCGTCGGTAAACGACGCGATCGGTGGCGAATCAACAACAATATGCGTGAATCGTGCCTGCAGCATTCTCAGCAGCGTCGCCATTTGTTCCGAGCCGATCAACTCAGCCGGATTTGGCGGAATCGGCCCGGACGTAAGCAAATGCAGTTTTGATTTTTCGTCTTGTCTAATACAAGCATCAATTTCTGCGTCGCTCAATGCGCTTGCGAGCAGTGTGCTCAATCCTGCGCCGTTTTCGATATTAAAGATCGAATGAAGCCGTGGCCGTCGCATATCGGCGTCAATAATGAGCACCTTTGCACCTGTTTGGGCGAGGCTTATCGCGGTGTTTGTGGCGGTTGTAGTCTTGCCCTCGGACGGCAGGCTGGATGTTATCAACAAAGATTTTGGCGCGTGGCCCGCGGTTGACAATAGTATCGACGTTCGCAGGTGTCTGTATGATTCCGCCAGCGACGAGCGCGGGTCGGCGTGGATCAGCAGTTCTGAATTCAGAAAATCATCGCCGGACTCTGCATCCGACGAGCCGACAAGCAACAGTTTGCGCTTCTGAAGCTGGTCTATTCGCGGAATTGCCGCTAAGGCGGGCAACTGCAGGTATTGTTCGATCTCTTCGGTTGAGCGGATCGTGTCGTCGAGATATTCCAAAACAAGCGCGAGGCCCATCCCAAAAAGCGTTGACAAAAACAGCGCCGCAATGACCGTCATCAGCCGTCGAGGCGAAACCGGCAGTTCCGGCGGAATCGCGATCTCGATCACGCTGATATTGTTGTCCGAACCCTGCGCCGCGATGTCGTTTCCACTAACCTGCTTTCTGAGGTTTTCTAGGAAACTTTTATTGGTTTCGATTTGTTTCTGAAGAAAATCGAGCGGTACTGCCCCCTGATTTTGAGCCTGTGCTTCACTACGTTGCTTATTAAAATCGCTCTTTATTTTGTCTTCTTTGCCCTTTGCCTGCAAATATTTCGTTCGCAGATTTTCGAGCAGGTCTTTGGTGATCCGCTGCCGATATGCGTCCAGATCGGTTTGAAACTTTCCGGTCGCTTTGTCCATCGATTCTTCACGGCTTTTTATCTGGTCGTCGATCTCGCGTATCTCAGGTGCTCCTTCTTGATATTCCTGCAGCAGAAGCGCGCGTTTCTGTCGAAGGTTGGCGATCTCCTTGAATGACTCAGATTTCAGTGCGCGAATATTATTTTCCTGCTCGGTGACGAACCGCGCCATTTTTTCTTCTGCAAGGGCATTAATCTTTTCAGGCGAACTGTTTGCGACTATATAATCGGCCTCAGCATTCTGGCGTTCGACCTGCGCCTCAAGCAACGCCTTGCCGAGACCACCGACTTGCTGCTTAGCCAGCGTTTGTTCCCCTTCTCCAAGTTTTAATATGCCCTCTTCGGCGGTCATTTCGAGGAGCCTCTGCTCGTCAGTTTTAATATCGGTCTGTAGGGTTGCGATCCTTTCCTGCAAAAAGTCGTTTGTTTTTCGGCTCGTCCCGGTACGTTTTTCCTGATTTACAGTCGTAAAAGTCTCCGCGATGTCGTTGACGACATCGGCCGCGAGTTTGGGATTTGTGTTGTAAAAAGAGATGTCGATAAGTCGCGTGTCCTTGACAGTCGCCCTCGCTTCGCGGCGCGGTTCGATCTCGAGGTTTCGCCTGATCACCTCGACAAACGGCGTCAGTCTGACCGCTTCCGCGATCTCGTCGGATGTGGCCAGGCTTAAGTCTTCAACATTTGGGCTACTCTTGTCGGCCTTTTCGCTCGTGGCAAGCCCGATGGACTTGAGCATCGATCTCCATGCCGAAGAATTTGCATTGATCCTTGCCTGCTGAAAATCTTTATTTTGATCGAGATTATGCTCTTTTACCGCTCGCCGCAAAAGGCTTTCGCTCCACAGCAGTTGAAGCTGCGTATTAAAGTATGAAGGATCGGGATTTGAAATAGGACGTTGGCGTTCGGTTGTGACGAGATCGGGATTATTTTGCTCGTTATCTACCTGAACGACAGCCTGAGCTCTAAAAACATCGGGTTTTCGCGCCATGTATATCGCGGCAAGGGTCGTCATCAAAACCGCAATGCCGATGACAAGCCAGAGACGCTTGCGAATCGCCCGCCAATAATCGAGCATCTGAAAGCCTTCGCGCGCCGTTACCTCGCGGTAAGCCGGATAGCGTCCAGACGGCATAAACTGCGTGTCGAACTGATGTTCCAGTTCCGCCGCCTCATTCAAAGGGCTTTTAATTATCCCGCGAGTTTCTTTCATACGCTACGGCAGTCGGTAAACTGCGCTGGGCACGGATTCTTTGATCGCATTTCCGATGCCGAGCAAGATCGCTTTTGTCTTGTCCTGAGAAATTGCGACGATGTCGTTGGGTTCAAGAAACGGGTCTTTTACCTTGCCTTTTTCGATCTGATTTAGATCGAACGGCAATTCCTCACGATCCGCCTTTCCGGGGACTTGCCTCAATACCCTGATCCTGTCTTTTGCGGCAGCGGGTTTCAATCCTTCGGCAGAGGCAATGGCCTGGGTAAGCGTGATCGGATCACGCAACTTTAATGCTCCCTGCTTGTTTACATTTCCATACATGTAAACAATATCCGCATCCAAAACGGAAACCACATCGCCGGCCTTCATCCAAAGCGTTTGTTTGCCTTCCTGTATGTCGCGGATCTTGAAATCCATCACCGCGATCGAATCGTCCTCGGCGGCCGCAGGAATCGCTTTGCAGTTTGACGTGCTGCCGGTTCGCGCGACCAGCATCCGTGTTCCCGATTCTTTGTTCGGCCCGCCCGCAAGAGCCAAAAGTTCCAGCAAATGGATCCTGCGCGAAACATAAAAATTCCCCGGCTTCTCGACCGCTCCTATCACGGCAAACGACTGTGATTTCTGTTCCGCGACCCTGACATTGATTTGCGGGTCTTTTAAATATTTTTCCTTATAGGCGTTTGCAATGTCGCTCGCCAGTTCCCTTTCGGTTCTGCAGACCGCGGGCACAGGGTGCTCCAATCTAAATAGAGCTATCGTGCCAGACGGGCCAACCGCAACCCTTTGATTGAGGTTGGAGTGGTTGAACACTTCGATTTCAATAATGTCCTGAAAACCAATTCTGTAACGGTCTTCTTCCTGCACCGGGGTTGCCGGAACAACAATCTGCTGTGCCGTCGTTTGACTAAAGGCCGCCGCGGCACCGAAAACACAAAGTATCAATAAAATCGCTAACTTCATACTAAATTCCTGAAAAGCAAAAGTGCACGTAAACCATTATAGTAACAAAAGCCTATCGCCTTTGAAAACAAGCATTTTGAAAGTTACGCCATACTTAGCTAAACTTTGATTCATAACTTCAGGCAATGGAAAACGCAACGCCGATGCTTCGGCAATATCTTGAGATCAAAAAACTCTACCCCGGAACTATCCTGTTTTTCCGGCTTGGTGATTTTTATGAGATGTTCAACGAGGACGCGCTCGTTGGCTCGCGTGAACTTGAGATAACACTGACGGCTAGGCATAAAGACACGCCAAATCCGATCGCGATGTGCGGCGTCCCGCATCATGCAGCGTCAAACTACATCGCCCGCTTGGTGCGCAAAGGCTACCGCGTCGCCATCTGCGAACAAACCGAAACCCCAACTAAGGGAACAAAACTCGTCAAACGCGAGGTCGTCCGCGTCATCACGCCCGGCACAGCGATCGACCCGCAGCTTGTCGAATCGAAGGATTCGGTTTATCTGGCAGCCATTTTCGGCGGCGGCGAACTCTTTGGAGCCGCTTTCCTCGAGACTTCGTCGGGACATTTTTCCACGACCGAGATCGTTGGCGTCGATTCGCTGCAAGAGATATGCGATGAGATCGAGGCATACTGCCCACGCGAGCTTTTGTATCCGAAATCGATGGAAAAGGTAATCGGCCAGTTTTTTGGAGCGCCAAAAAATACTGACTCAAACACGCTTTTTGAAGACGACAGATCATCAAGATCAACCGATTTTCCGGCGATCACCTTAACGCCGCTCGATGATGCCGATTTTGACAGGCAAGATGCGGAAAGCCTTCTCAAGCGTCAGATGGAGGTCGCCGAACTTTCCGGATTTGGCTTGGGCGGAAAGAATGCCGCTGTCAGCGCCGCCGGAGCGTGCCTCAAATACGCGCAGCAAACTCAGCGAACCGCGGCCGGCCATATCTCGGAAATAAAATATTTTGAATCGACCGATTATATGGTCCTCGACGCGGTGACGCTCAAGAATCTTGAGATCTTTGAATCACGCGGCGAAAAAAGCAGAAACACGCTCTTTGGCGTAATTGACGAATGTGTCACCGGAATGGGCTCGCGGCTTCTAAAACAATGGCTAATGCGTCCATCCGTAAAACGAAGCGAGATTCAAACGCGCCTTTCCGCAGTGACAGAACTTTCCGATTCGATCCTGCGCGAGAAACTTCGCTTCCTGATGAAAGATGTCAGTGACCTCGAACGACTCATCGGCCGCTTGAATCTCGGAACCGCAAGCCCGCGCGATCTCATCGCATTGAGACGATCAATCGGTCAGGCGCCGCTCGTGAATGAAACGCTGTCAGATGCAGCCTCTCTGCTTTTGCAGGTTTTGTCGGAAAACATTTTCGAATTGTCCGAGGTCCGCGATCTGATCGACCGAGCAATTAGCGACGAACCGCCGATCAGTGTCAGCGACGGCGGCGTGATCCGCGACGGTTTTGACAATGAACTTGACGAGTTGCGCGGCATCTCGACATCGGCAAAGCAAACGATCGCGGCATTTGAGGAGAAAGAGCGGACACGCACCGGAATCTTAAATCTCAAGATTCGTTTCAATAACGTCTTTGGCTATTACATCGAAATCTCAAAAGGCAATATTTCGCGCGTGCCGGACGATTACGAGCGCCGGCAAACCCTTGCAAATGCCGAGCGTTATTCGACGCCGCAGTTAAAAGAATGGGAACAAAAAATTCTAGGAGCGGAAGACAAAATTGCTCAGATAGAAAGCGAATTATTCTTGCAAGTGCGGTCAAAGGTCTGCGAAGAAACCCGGAAACTGCAATCAACCGCCCGCGCTTTTGCCACCCTTGACGCTCTTTGCGCATTGTCGGAAACAGCGGCAAAACGTAATTATGTTTGTCCGGTTTTGCACGACGGCGACGAGATCGAGATCAAAAACGGTCGCCATCCGGTAGTCGAGGCGTCGCTCGGTGCATCGTTCATACCGAACGACATCCTGATGAACAATTCCACCGACCGTTTGCTCGTTATCACAGGTGCGAACATGGGCGGAAAATCGACGGTTTTGCGGCAGATCGCGATCATTCAGATACTTGGACAGATCGGTTCCTATGTTCCGGCAACGTCGGCGAAATTGCCGATACTCGACCGCATCTGGACTCGCGTCGGAGCGTCGGACGATCTGGCTTCGGGACGCTCGACATTTATGGTCGAAATGACTGAAACAGCCGCGATCCTTCACAACGCAACGCCCCGAAGCCTTGTCCTGCTCGACGAGATCGGACGCGGAACTTCGACCTTTGACGGATTATCTATCGCATGGTCCGTCGCCGAGTATCTTCATAATTCACAGGAGCACTCTGCAAAGACATTATTCGCCACACACTACCACGAACTGACCGAATTGGCCGAAAACCTGCCCGGTGCCAAAAATTACCAGATCACCGCGACCGAGAAGGACGGCGATGTTGTTTTCCTCCACAAACTCCAACCCGGCAAGGCCTCGAAATCCTACGGCATCGCCGTCGCAAAACTCGCCGGCCTTCCGCACACGGTTATCGAACGCGCTAAAAGCGTCCTCGAAAAACTAGAAAAATACGAACTCGCCGTCTTTGCCGACGAAAAGAAAACCGGCCTAGCCAAAGCCGCCGGCAGCCACGCCGCCTCGCAATACTCACTGTTCGCCGTCACAAACGAGAGCGCCATAAACGAACTCCGCAGCGTCGAGATCGCCACACTCTCCGCCGAAGAATCCAAACAGCTTCTCACAAAGATCAAAGACAAGATCGTTTAATTGAGTTGCATCGTGAGTTATAATATTGTTTGGAGATTATTTTATGTCAGAAGTAGTTTTAACATTGCCAGATGATATTGCCGAGGAAGCTGAAGAGTACGGCTTGTTCCGTCCTCTTATAATCACATCGATGCTAAAGGATGAACTTCGCCGCCGCAAGACGAATCGTTTTTTTTCGATGCTCGATCAACTCAACGCCCTGCCGGACAAACCTACTGAGGAAGAGATCGCTGAGGAGATCGCGGCCTACCGGCGAGAAAAGCGACGCTCGTAGATGCGTGTCACCGCCGATACAAACCTGATCGTATCCGCCGCATTATGGGGTGGAAATCCGCGGCGCGTTATCGATAGTGCACGCGATGGTTTTTTTGAGCTTTACACTAGTCCGGCGCTGATCGCCGAGCTTAAAGACATTCTCGGTCGCGGAAAGTTTACGAAGCAGTTTTTGCGAGTCGGATTTACGCCCGAAGATTTGGTTGAGGAACTATTAGGGTTTGCAATTGTTGTCGAAGAAGTCCTGTTGCCTTTCAGTGTTGCTCGCGACCCGGACGACGACGCGGTTCTGGCTTGTGCCCTTGCCTCCGAATCGGAAACAATCGTTTCCGGCGATAAAGATTTACTTGATTTGAAGGAATATCGCGGGATCAGGATCGTTACCGCCTCGGAGTTTCTTTTGGAGCAAGCGCTTTGATACGCTACCGCCATCGACGAACTCCGCACCACCGACATCGCCACCCTCTCCGCCGAAGAATCCAAACAACTTCTCGCAGAGATCAAAGACAAGATCGTTTAATATGAGCCAGCCAAGCCTTTTTGAAGAACCGACCGGACCTGAAATAAAAACTCAGGCTATCGTTTCGAGAGATCAAGATAATTTCTACAAGAAGTATATTGTTTCGCCTCAATGGAAAAAAATACGCAAGCAGGTTTTGGAACGAGCTACCCATAAATGTGAAAAATGTAATGGAACCGAAGAATTGGAAGTCCATCATTTAACTTATGACCGTTTGGGTCGGGAAGAGTTATCCGATTTGTTGGTTGTTTGTAAAGACTGTCACCCGGCGGAAGATAAATTACGAGCACAACGAACCGAATCAGATCGTTACCGAAAGGCAATTAACTCCTTCGGCGGAAAAAAATACGGCGAAGACTGGGACAGTTTGAAAGATCCTGAATTGGTAAGAGAGGAGTTTCACGATTGGTTAGAACGCAAAGGATAGAATGGCTTGCGCAAACGCATCAAGGGCATCAAGGACTTTGTCGGAGACACAAATGCCCCAAACCCTCGACGGCATTTTAAAGCAAGTCGAATCTAGTGCGCCGCCGACCCCCAACGTTACATTACCGTTTGAATAGGAATCGCATGCAAATTGAGAAAGAAAAAGATATTAAGTGCACCTTTATCCTAACTGCTGACGATGTTCGCTCTATTTGTCAGCATTTTTCCGGCGCGGAAAGAATCGAATTTAGGGCTTTGTGTAAAGACGAGGTAACGCGAATGTTTGCGAATTTGGACGAGTTGCTTGCATATGACAACATACCGGCTAAATCTATCCATTCGGTAGGTATTCACGTCTACCGAAAATCCCATCCGCGAAGTGTTTCGTTAGGATTCTTACGGTCGGGAACAGCGTCAATGAAGTTCGCGGACGAGGAATCGGTAGTTGAGAGAGACTACGAGTTTATACTTGGCAAACTTTCTGGATTGAGGCCTTGGTATGCATTTCTTCACGGTCGAACATACTGGGGAGTCTCCAGGCTTGTTGCAGTGTGCTTTGTGCTTTTAATCCTTTTTCGTATGAAGGTCCCACCTGCCGCGGGCGAAGTTTTCACTTACTGGGTACCTATCGGGATTGGTTTAGGGCTCTCTGTTATCTTTTTTGCTTTCGACACGCTCTTTGTTAATCAATTCTTCCCTCCTGGCGTGTTTGCGATTGGAAACGGCGCGAAGGCTCACGCTGACCGCGAAGTAATTAGAACCGTGTTAATTGCGAGTGCCGCTATCTCGGTTGTAACAGGTTTATTCGTAACATACCTCTTTTCATAGCCTTCCGGCGTCTTCGACAAAGCCGAAAAGACGTTAAATGTGCCGATCACAGCCAGACTCGCGAAAATCACACCAAATCGAGAAAGTTACGTCATATCGAGAAAGTTACGCCATATCGGGAAAGTTGGTATTCCAATTTGTCTTAGAATTTGCTAGGTTGATGCGGGACCAATGTAGTGGATAGTGAAAAGTTGAAAATGGAAAGTGTCAGAACCGGGAGCGATAGCGACTGGCTTCTTTTGCTCACGAAAAAAAACGCTGGAACACGCGGAACGGCCGGAACACTCGGAACACGTGGAACACCTGGAACAGTCGAACAGCAAGTAACATCAATCTTTTCAACGACTTACCTATTTCGAAACGGATGCGGCCCAAATTATTTGTAACAATTTGTAATACAAATTATTACAAAAGTCATAATTTGTATTACAGGAAATAAGGCGGAAGAAATGAAAATACGTCCAAAAGAACAGCCGAGAGACCGATTCGCAGGCCTTCGCGTGTCTGAATATCGCGTCTTTGGTAAACTTGTGTTTTGGCGTTTGCGGCAAAAAGACAAAAGATGATCGAACACCTCAATTCCCTTTCTCTCGAACAAAAGATCGGACAATTATTTTTTATAGGGATCGCCGGGCCGGAGATCGACCAGACGACACGCGAGCTTTTGGATGAAGTCTCGCCCGGCGGCGTCTGCTTATTTGCCCGTAACATTAAAGAACTTTCACAGACTAGAAATTTGCTCGATGATTTGCGTTCGACGCTTCCGTTAGTTCCATTTTTGAGCATTGATCAGGAAGGCGGGCTTGTTGACAGGCTTCGACGCGTGATGTCACCGATGCCTGCGGCGACCAAGATCGAAAGCGAGATTGACGCGGCTCAGTTGGCCTCTTTCATTGGCGAATCTTTAAGAATCCTCGGTTTCAATATGGATTTTGCTCCGGTCGTTGATGTTATCAATGGCGAGAGGTCACAATACTCAAATGGTTTAGTTTCACGCACGTTTGGACATTCAAAAGAAGACGTTGTTGACTTGGCCGGTGAATTTCTGCGGACATTGCAGGCTAACGAAATCGTTGGCTGTCTGAAACATTTTCCCGGTTTAGGAGCGTCGAGGGTAGATTCGCACGAGGAATTGCCAACGGTTGAGATAACAGAAACTGAATTAAACTCAACCGACCTCTTTCCTTATCGCGAGCTGCTAAATTCGACAAATGTGCAGGCAATAATGGCCGCACACGCCGCCTATCCAAACCATCGCTTGCAGGAAAAAGACGGACGTGGCAAACTTTTACCGTCTTCATTGAGTTACAGTTTTGTAACGACACTGCTTCGCGGCGAACTTCAGTTTGACGGCCTCTGTGTAACGGACGACCTTGAAATGGGAGCAATCATAAAAAATTACGGCATCGGCGACGCCTGTAAAATGGCTGTCACGGCGGGCGTGGACATGCTCGCAATCTGCGCAAATCCCGACGCCGTTAGAGAAGGCTACAACGCAGTTTTGCAGGCCGTTAACAATGGCGAGATCACCATGGATCGCATCGAAGAATCGCTTATCCGCATCGCCAGCATAAAAATAATGCTGCTTGATCCACCGACATTCGACCCAAATCGCCTCAAAGAATTATCCACCGAAATCGCCGCCTTCAATGACCAGTTGAACCGCAGCTAAGGAGAAAAGCAACATTTTGCGAAAACTACTATTGCTATTATTAGTCCTCTCATTTTTTGCCACGGCGCTTAATTGTCGTCGTCGTAACAGCGACGTTGTGACCGTTGCCCTTTCCGAGAAATTCACAACATTTGATACGTTGACAACGACCGCTTCCGATGCGGCGGCGGAGCGTGTCAAGAATCTGCTGTTCAACTCGCTGGTCAAAAAGGACGAGAATTTTGATTTCGTCGGCGAGATGGCTAAGGACATAAAAACTTCTGACGACGGAAAAACGATCACGTTTATCCTGCGCGACGGCATCAAATTTCATAACGGCAAAGAGATGACTTCGGTGGACGTGAAATATACGCTCGACGAGTTATTTAAGAGCAACGGTTATAAAGCCGGTTCATTCTTCGACACGGTTGCTGACGAAAGTAAAAAGGATGCAACCAAACGCATTCCGCATATCACATCCATCGAAGCGCCGGACGCCAAAACAATAGTGATTATGCTGGATCGTCCAATATTAAGACACCAGTTGTTATCAAATTTAGTTGCGATCCCGATCATTCCTGAAGGAACATCCGGCCAGCAAAAAGACGCTCCGGTCGGGTCGGGGCCGTTCAAGTTTGTCAGCTTTGACGCGTCGCAAAATATTGTAGAATTCGCCGCGAACACGGATTACTGGGACGGAGCGCCTAAGATACCAAAGCTCAGGGTAAAGACAGTGACAGATGCTAATTCGCTGCAGGCTGAACTTCAAAGCGGCGGCGTTGATCTCGCTCCGCAGCCGAGCAACTTGCTTCCCGATACGCTGAGGGCGATGAACAGCATCGCCAATTTAAAAGTCGAACAGTTCGACGGTTCCAATATTCAGTATTTGGTCTTTAATACTCAGTCGCCGCCGCTCAATAATGCCAAGATTCGCCAAGCCATTGGATATGCGATCGATAGGCAAAAAATAATAAGCGAGCTTCTTTTTGACCAGGCAAAGATCGCAAGTTCGATACTGCCGCCTCAATCTTGGGCATACTCCGCGGGCAAACAATATACTTACGATCTTGCCAGAGTTACGCAATTGCTCCAGGAAGCCGGCTACAAAAATGAGGAAATTGTTTTCAAATACGGTTCGGGCAGCGCAGCGGTGAATAACTATTCACAAGCGATCCAAAATTCTCTGAAAGTAGCGGGACTCAATGTTCGCATCGAGACGCTTGAGATCAATACAATTCGGACACAGCTTGCACAAGGCCAATATCAGATGTTCACCGGCATTTGGGTCGGCGGCAATCAGGACCCGATCTTTTTGCGCGACCTTTTTAGCTCAACCAAAATTCCCGGCGGCAGCGTGTCATGCTGCAACCGAAGCCGTTATGTGAATACAGAGGTTGATAAAACAGTCGAGGAAGCACTTCGAAATGAAACTGATCGCGAAAAAGCCAAAGCATTATATGCCAAGACTTGGGAATTGGTCAGTGAAGATGTTCCGCTCTTCCCTCTTTGGTATCCCGCAAATATCGTCGTTTCGAATAAACGCATCGGCAACATAAATATAAGCCCAAGCGGCGATTGGACATTTCTAAAAAATATAACGGTTCAGTAGAGGTTGCGGACATTTACTTGACAATCTCGTATCAGACGCTAAAATTATCATTTGCCACAAGCGGGAGTAGCTCAGTGGTAGAGCGCGACCTTGCCAAGGTCGAAGTCGCGAGTTCAAATCTCGTCTCCCGCTCCAGTTTCTGAAAGGATAAAGGCTAAAGGATAAAGGATAAAGTTTTTGCCTTCATCCTTTAGCCTTTATCCTTTAGCCTTTCGAGAGGGCGGCGTAGCCAAGTGGTAAGGCAGAGGTCTGCAAAACCTTTATTCATCGGTTCAATTCCGATCGCCGCCTCCAAATAATCGGAATAGGACCTATACGACGTATATGTCCTATTTTTTATGACCAATAGGCTTAAGCAGTTTAACACCGACGGATTCCTGATTCTTGAGGAACTTAATACAGCAACCGAATGTGACAGCCTGATCCAGCGTGCTGCCGAGCTTACTGCAAATTTTGATTACAACGGGCATCCTTCGGTTTTCCAAACTTCTGAGCAGGATCGAACGAGCGATGATTATTTTCTCGACTCGGGCGATAAGATTTCGTTCTTTTTTGAAAAGGACGCTTTTGAAACTGACGGGAAACTCAAAAACGATCTTTTTCATTCTCTCAATAAAATAGGCCACGCTTTGCATGACCTCGATCCGGTTTTTAACCGTTTCTCGCGTTCGCCTCAGATGAAGCAGGTTGCCGCCGATCTGGATTTGGCAGATGCTTTGATGATCCAGAGCATGTATATCTTTAAACACGCTAAAATCGGCGGGGTTGTTGATGTTCATCAGGATTCCACCTTTCTATATACGGAACCTGCATCATGTGTCGGATTCTGGTTCGCGCTGGAGGACGCAACCGTCGAAAACGGTTGTCTTTGGGCAAAACGCGGCGGACACCGAACGCCGCTGCGATCATGGTTTCGGCGAAAAGAATCCGGTGGTACTGAGTTTGAGAATTTTGACGATACTCCTTACGATCTCGAAGGCGCGATGCCGCTTGAAGTAAAAAAAGGAGCCTGCATCGTGCTCGACGGCCTGCTGCCTCACTACAGTCTTCCAAACACGAGCAATAAATCGAGACAAGCCTATTCAATTCATACAATCAGCAGCAATGCACATTATCCCGTTCAAAACTGGCTGCGGCGAAACCTTGCAGATTTGACGGCAATTTGATCGTGTGGTCAAAGACGCGCAAGCCCGCGCGTAAGCAAAGGCGATACACCGACGCTGGATGTATCGCCCTTGCTCACGCGCAGGCTTGAGCATCGTGTTGCATAGATAATACTCCTTGCAATTTACACAAAAATACGCTAGTATGATTGTCATAAGATTCTTTAGCAGAAATAGTTTTCGAGGCTAAACTTTTAAAAATGACTACTTTTCTGGGACAAATCGGTAAATCATTTATACGCAACAGGTTAGAGGTTTTACTGCTGTTTCATGGTCGGAAAAACTGACATATATTCCGACCGGGGTAGGAAAAAGTAGGATTTGTCCCAGCGTGATTGGAGATGCAGGATAAAAAAATTAAGCCACGAATGCACTAATAAAAATCTCTCTTATTCGTGCATTCGTGGCTGACTCAGCGTTATCTTGAAATTAAACTTTTTAGATTAAATAACGTATTGTAAAGAAGTATTATCGAAAATGAACCACCGACCCAAGCTGACACAGTCGTTTTCTTTTCATGCCGCAATAATTATGACGGCGCTCGCCTGCTTCTTTGCGCTCCCGATCTGCGGGCAGCAAAATGATTCGACACAATCTCCGGTTGTTGTTCAGCCCGGCGCTCCGGGAAAACCAACCAAAACATTACCGGCATCGACAAGAGCAGTCCTGCCGCCCCGTTCACAGAAGGATGTAGAGTTCATGCAGGGCATGATAATGCACCATGCGCAGGCGGTTGAGATGGTGGCGCTTATGGATTCTCGCACACAGAATAAAGAGCTTCGCCTGCTCGGCGCGCGTATAAGCCATTCGCAGGCGGAAGAAATGGGTTTCATGGAACGATGGCTGCGGATGAGGGGCGAGCCGACTTCGATGCCGATGGCGAACATGCATCATATGCCCGGAATGGATATGTCGAACCATCATGACATGCTCATGCCGGGGATGTTGACCACAAAACAGATGGAGGCCTTAGCAAAAGCAAAAGGAGCGGAATTTGACCGTTTATTTTTGACGGGTATGATCCAGCATCACGGCGGAGCGCTTGTTATGGTAAAAGAGCTTTTCGACACAGCCGGTGCTGGACAGGATGCCGAGCTGTTCAATTTCACAACAGACGTTGACACAGGCCAGCGGGCTGAGATCAGAATTATGCAAAATATGTTGGGCGGAAAAACCAAATAGGAGAAACAATGAATCGAGCACACACTATTATTTTCGTATTTTTATTTTTATGTTTCACAACCGCGGCTTTGGCACAGGATAGCGGAAATCCATTTGCTCCAAGACCTGCGCCGCCGCTGCCAGCGGGCATGACGGGCTCGAATGCAAAAGATCCACGCACAAAGCTCTCGCCCGGCCTATACGACGCCGGCGAAGCGGCTTGGGGCATACGGCACATCTCGCTGTTAAAGAAGCCAGATGCTTTTCAACTCGGCTCAGAAGACGTTGCCGGTGAAAAGGTTCAAAAGGCGCTCAGCGGCATGGGCATAAGCGATACATCCAAAATTCCACCCGCTCTCGCGTTGGTTTTTGCTCAACTGTCTTTTGCAAATTCAGACCTTGCGTTTCAGGGAAATCATTTATTTCTCGGTAATTTTTACGGCATGAACATCTTTGACATTTCCGACCCCGCAAAAGCAAAACTGGTGACGTCAATGATATGTCCCGGCGGACAAGGCGACGTGTCCGTCTATAAAAATCTCATGTTTATGTCCGTCGAGCAGATGAATGGCCGACTCGATTGCGGAGAACAGGCTTTTCCGCCACCGGCTGCTGGACAGGAACCGGCAGCCGAAAAAGATCGTTTTCGCGGCATACGGATTTTCGACATCTCTGACATTACAAAACCAAAACAAGTGGCTGCGGTGCAGACTTGTCGCGGCTCGCATACTCATACTCTTGTAACCGACCCGAATGATAAGAACAATGTTTACCTCTATAACTCGGGAGCAGCAAATGTTCGTTCGGGCGAAGAGCTTGCCGGCTGTTCGGATGAGATGCCTGACAAAAATCCGAAAACAGCGCTTTTTAGCATTGATGTGATCAAAGTTCCGGTCAATGCGCCGCAGGACGCAAAGATCGTTTCAAGCCCGCGCCTCTTCATGGACTCGCGCACCGGCGTTATCAACAGCCTTTCGAGCGGCATGACACATGATGCGAAAGAACCAAACGTCACAGACCAGTGCCACGATATAACCGTATATTCTGCGATCGGCCTCGCCGCCGGTGCATGTTCGGGCAACGGAATTTTGCTGGATATAAGAGACCCTGCAAACCCGAAACGGGTTGATGCCGTAAACGATCCAAACTACTCATATTGGCACTCCGCCGCGTTTTCAAACGATGGCAAAAAAGTCGTATTCACAGACGAATGGGGCGGAGGCATGGGTGCTCGCTGCCGCGAGACCGACCCGAACAAATGGGGGGCCGATTCGATCTTTCATCTGAAAGACAACAAACTGAGTTTTGCCAGCTATTACAAACTGCCCGCCGCTCAGGGCGACAGCGAGAACTGTGTAGCTCACAACGGCTCGCTCATTACCATTCCCGGACGCGACATCAAGGTGCAGGCATGGTATCAGGGCGGCATTTCCGTGATGGATTTCACCGACGCAAATAAACCGGTTGAGATCGCCTACTTTGACCGCGGCCCGATCTACAAAGACATGCTCGTCCTCGGCGGCTCGTGGTCAGCATACTGGTATAA
>JAYVFJ010000221.1:0-11765 GCA_043773225.1 Chloracidobacterium sp. | reverse complement strand
TCGCGGCAGTTCGTCGCCCGAGGGACGCTCGCAGATAGCAGCTTACTGGCAGGACGAAAAACGGCCTCTGTATAATCGCGCGATCCAGGGTCGCTATCCGCCCGGTTCGACGTGGAAGATACCCGAATCTGTTGCTGCACTTCAGCAAGGGGCGATCACTGTTGCTCATTCAAGTATTACTTGCGGCGGCGGATTAAAGGTCGGGAACAAGTTTACCCGCTGCATGAGCAATCACGGAACGCCGTCACTCACGCCGGCGATTGTGCATTCTTGTGATGGTTATTATTACCGTTTAGGAATGAAAATGGGTGTTGAAGGGATCATAAAGATGATCGAGACATTTGGTTTTGATCGTCGTTCCGGTATCGACCTTCCAAATGAAAAAGTGCCGCAAACGCCTAAATCATGGATGCCCTATATCCTGAAACACGAAGGGAAATGGAGTGATATAAGAACAGTATATGCTTCGATCGGCCAGGACACGGTCGTTGTCACGCCGATTTCGATGCTCCGCGCGGCGGCGAGCGTCGGGATGCGCGGCAAAGAATACACTCCGCATTTTTTCAGAGAATTTAAACCTGTCGGCGCGGTCGGCAGAGAGGGCGATGTCAATTACACGCCACCTCGAGAAGGCTTCGCATACCAGAGCCCCGAACCAAAACTGATCGCGCTTGCACCTGACCAATGGGACCTCGTTATTAAGGGAATGTGGGGCGTTGTAAACGGAGGCGGGACGGCCGGATCTATCAGAATGTCGAATCTTGAGATCGCCGGAAAGACAGGAACCGCACAGGTTGCCGAGGTCGGCAAGGATGTGGGAGCGAACAAAGATCACTCGTGGTTTGTAAGCTTCGCACCGGCGTATAAGCCTGAGATCTCGGTGATTGCGCTGATCGAGAATTCCGGATTTGGCGCCTCAAATGCCGGAGTCGCGGCAAAGGGCATGTATGAGGCCTATTTGGCAAAACACCCGACTCTTCAGGAAGTTGCGTCAAAATAACAAATGGTTGCGATCATCGAAAAACGCGATTTCCGTGATTTTGATTGGCAGACAGCATTGCTGGCGCTGACGATAGCAGCATTCGGCGTCTGGCAGATACACAACGCGCTTCCGACCGAAAGCTACTGGTCAAAACAGATCATCGGCATAGGCATCGCCGTGGTTGCTTTTCTCGTGGTCGCGTTTAACGATTACCGGCGAATCATCGATGCGGCGCCCGTATTTTATGTCATCGGCCTTGTCCTGCTCTTGCTGGTTTTGACTCCCTTGGGCGTTCAGGTCAACGGCCAAAAAGCGTGGCTAAAACTTCCGATCATAGGCCAATTTCAACCGTCTGAGTTCGTAAAAATTCCGACAGTCCTGATGCTCGCAAAATATTTCGGCGCGCGAAAGGCACGATCGCTGACTCTAAAAGAGATGCTTGTCGGCGGAGCGATCTTTGCGGCTCCGGTTGGCTTGATAATGCTAGAACCCGACGCCGGCCAGGCGATAACATATTTTCCGATACTGGCAGCTATGTTTTTTCTCTCAGGCATAAAGATCAGATATGTGGTTATCGCTCTCGTAGCAGCGGCGATCTTTGTTCCCACGGCATATATTTTTGGCGTTAAGAGCGGTGCGATAAAGAGGTATCAACAAGAACGAATCCTTGCGATAATTGATCCGGACAGCGTCGATCCGCGTGGGTATGGCTATCACACTATTCAATCCACGATCACAGTCGGCAAAGGCGGCCTTACGGGAATCAAGGGCGAGACCGAAACTTCGCAGAGCGTGCTAAAGTTTTTGCCGGAGCCGCACACCGATTTTATTTTTGCCGTAACTGCGGAAAATACGGGCTTTATAGGCTGTGTATCGCTTCTTCTCGCCTATGCTTTGCTTTTATCCCAACTTATCGCCGGTGCGCGTCAGGCTTCCGACCGGGCGGGTATGCTTGTTATAATGGCTATCGTATGCGGAATGGCGTTTCAGATATTTATGAATGTCGGCATGGCTCTCGGCATGCTGCCGGTGATCGGAGTTCCGCTCCCGCTCATGAGCGCAGGCCTATCGGCGATCCTTTCAACATTTGTTGCGATCGGGTTTGTTGTCAGCGTCAAATTGCGTCGTTTTGTAAATTAGGTGAAGGAGAATAACATGCAGGCAATATTAAGCATAGACCCAAATGAAATGGACAACAGCTTGAAAGAATTTGATATGGCCTGTCCGCTCGATTATCTGATAGATAAATTTACAAAAGCCGGTTACAGTGAAGGTTTCATCAAAGATTTGAAAACTGGTTTTGAGACCTCCGAAATTTATTCCGGCTAAGCTGACAATCATAAGTAATTTGGGAATTAGAATGGCTGCAAACATAAAGAAATTCAAAACGGCCGAGGCCGCTTCACACGGTGAAAAAAAGCGCGGCATGTCAACTTTGTTGCTGCTGTCAACGGCATTGCTGCTCGCCTTGTCAGCGGGCGCATTGACAGGCGTGCTGGCTTCATACTATCTAAATAATTCCCGATACTCCGTCGAAGTTTCCGCACTTGCCACGTATCGCCCGCCACAGGTCACAACGATCTATGCGGATGACGGCGAGACTATCCTCGCCGAATTTGCCATCGAAAAACGCATTCCGGTAAAGATTCAGGATGTTCCCGACAATGTGAAAAACGCATTGATGGCGATCGAGGATTATCGTTTTAAGGATCACATCGGTATTGATCCCTACCGCATCATCGGCGCGGTCTTTAAAAATCTTACGACCGGCAAGGTCGAGGGCGCCTCGACGATAACTCAACAGCTTGCTAAAAATCTTTTCCTTTACAAGGAACAAACCTATGCGAGAAAAGTGAACGAATGGGCGGTCGCTCTTCAGATCGAAAGATTATATACAAAAGACCAGATCCTCGAAATGTATTTGAATTATGTATTTCTCGGTGCCGGGGCATATGGTTTTGAGGCCGGTTCGCGCACGTATTTCGGCAAATCTTTGAAAGACCTTAGCATCGAAGAAGCCGCTCTTTTGGCAGCGATACCAAAGTCACCCGAATATTCGCCGACTCGAAATCTTGAAAAAGCAAAATCGAGGCGTGATCTCGTCCTCGATCAGATGGCGAAATACGGCTATATCACTGAATCCGAATCCGAAACCGCAAAGGCAAAGCCGATCGTGCTTGCCGATACTGCTTACTACCAGTCGCAGCCAAAATCTACTGCCTGGGATTACCCTGTCGAGGAGATCCGCAAATATTTGGAAGAAAAATATACGACGCGCGTCGCGCAGGGCGGCCTTAAGGTTTACACAACCATCAACGTCGAAGCGCAAAAGATCGCGACAAAAGTCGTTCGAGAACGCCTTCGCTCATTCGATAAAAGCCGCAAGTGGCGGTCGGATTACAAAGACATTCTCGTCGATGCCGACGAACAGCCGCTGACCGACGAAAAGGAAATTGCCAAAACTCTCGAATCATTCAAACATGCCGACTGGTATGGCGACGACTATCACGAAGGCGAATATATTAAGGGGCTTGTGATGAAGGTCAACAACGCGGCGGATGAGGTCGGCGTCCGGTTTGGCCGGTTCAAGGCCGTGGTGCGTGCAGCTAATATGGGCCGAAGCGGAAAGCGGCCAAAAGACGAACTCAAGCCCGGTTACCTGGCCGAATTTCATGTCAAGAGCGTCGATGCTGAGAATCAGACGCTCGAAGTTGAGCTTTCGCAGGTGCCTGACATTCAGGCCGCAATAACGACTGTCAATGCTCACACCGGCGAGATAGTCTGCATGGTCGGCGGCTATGATTATCATACAAATCGATTCAACAACGCGACGCAGGGATTGCGACAGACGGGTTCGGCGTATAAGCCGTTCATTTACACCGCCGCCGTCGAATCCGGAATGACGCCCGAGTCGGTCGTCAGCGGAGCCCCGATAAAACGCGGCGGCTGGCAGCCGCATAATTATGACGGCAGCCTCGGCCATGGAAATATTCCGATGAAACAGGCGCTGGCAAAATCATACAACATCGCGGCGGTTCATTTGCTCGAACAAGTTGGCATACAGGCCGGTGCCCAGATGGTGAGACGTTTTGGCATCACAAACCCGATGGCGCCCAGCCTGCCGTCCGCACTCGGAGCAAGCGAAGCCTCGCTGCTCGAAATGACTGCAGCCTATTCTTCATTTCCAAATAAGGGCATCCGCATGACGCCGCATTTGATCCGCAAGGTTTATAACCGCGACGGCAGCTTGCTCGAGGAAAGTGAAGGGGCAAGCTCAAAAGTGACGAGCGAATATGTGGCATTGACGATGGTCGAATTGATGCGTGCGGTTTGCAGCGGCGGCGGAACGGCGGCGGCGGCCAGCGCCGGCGGCAATCCGATCGGAGGAAAAACCGGCACGGTCAACGACCATACTGACGTTTGGTTTATCGGCTACACGCCGACATATACGACCGGCGTGTGGATGGGAAATCCGCTTCGCAAGGAAAATCTCGGCAACAACATGACCGGCGGCCACGGGGCGTTGCCATTTTTTAATGCCTTTATGGTCCCGTTTATGAAAGGCAAGCCCATCGAGAAATTCCCCGCCGCGCCGCCGATGCCTGCCGATATTAAGCGCGAAGCCGAACTGCGCCGCCGCGAGGAACTCGAAACATTACAGGAAGCTAGTGCAAATGCACCCAAGATCGCAGTTTCGCCCGGAACCAAGATAGACCCCAACGCCCCGCTTCCCGGTGACGCGAATGACTCAGGAAAACCTGAAAACCCTGCAGCCAAGCCGCCTGATGATGTGCCTGACAAGCCTCCGGTAATTAAACAACAACCGGTCATCCAGCCAATGCCCAAATCCGAACAGCCTGTTGATAAACCCGAAGGCGGAAAACGAAAAGGCAAAAAAGGCGACGGCTAGACTGGAGCGCAGGCGTCCCGCCTGCCAGCGGTCGCGAGACCGCTTACGCCGCGATTAATCTTATAGTTGAACATTCACCAAAGCGCGTCAGTCCAAAAATAAATGCGGCGTTGTAGGCGGGACGCTTGCGCTCCAGTCGTGATTCTCGTTCCATTTACGGGTAAAAAAATGTCGCGTTCGTTACCCAGGTGTTAGGCGGGCCTGGGTCGCCGCCGTGCGTCTGGCCGTCGGAGTGGTAAACCAACTCGAACACAAGCGGTGCATCCAGCATGCACGCACCGACATGGCCGAAGATCGAAAGGTCTTGTTCGGGTGTTATTCGTCCGATCTGACCTTCGCCCGATGCATCGGCAACAAAGCCGTTATCGCCCGGTGAACTTCCGATGCCGCCAACGCCGACCGGCGGTCCTGGAACCGAGTTCGGCAGGACGATCCACATCGTGTAAACACCATTTGGCCTCAAACCCGTGAAGTTGAACACCGTGTGAGTGCCGCGTCTGATGCATTTGACTGCCGATCTCCCTGCGATCGTCGTGTATTGGCCGAGAGTCATTTGGCTGCCGTCAGGGTTTAGAACGGGCTCGCAAAATTGCGGGTTAGGCTGGCCGCGAAATGTTCGATTAAACAAAACCGTGTCCGCCGGCGTGCCCGGTCCGATTTCTCCAACGCTGACATTTGAAACGCTGCACGCTCCACCCCGTATGTCCTCATAGAAGGTCACCAGATTATGAGATCGTGACGGCCCCTGCGCCGCCGCCGTAAACACCGCCGTCAATGCGATGCAAATTGTTAAAAAAGTCTTCTTGTTCATATATTCTCCTTTATTTGAGTGTTTTTTTATGCGTCGGCCGAAGCTGGCCGGACGCTGACAAGTCTTTATGAAATCAGCTTTTTTGCGGCTGACCGCTTCCCCATCTTTTTGTTTCCTTTGGACGCCGGTTGCTGTATAATGTTGGGGAACTTTAGGAATTCACCTCGCGACCATAAGCAACCGGCGATATTTGTTTTCTGGTAAACAAATTACTTGCTGGGGGTGCAAAATGTCTTTCGGAAAAGTTCCAAATTTTCTTGTTAATTTATTCGAGGCTGATATGAACGGCAATGAAACCGCTTCCTATCGATTTAATTCCTTTCTGCTCGATGTTGCCGAGCGGCAGTTGTTTCACGACGACAAACCGGTTTCGCTCTCGCCTAAAGCCTTTGACGTGCTCGTTTACCTTGCTGAGCACGGCGGACATCTCGTCCTCAAAGACGAATTGATGCAGGCCATTTGGCCCGATTCATTTGTTGACGAAGTAAACCTCCCGCGCACCATTCACACAATTAGAAAAGCTCTCGGCGAAGATGAAAACGGCAACAAATTTATCGAAACCGTCCCGACCAAAGGCTATCGTTTTGTTGCAAAATTTTCAGAACCGGGAGCGGTAGCGACCGGATTTCTAGCATCTGACGGTAATAACCCGGTTACATCTACAGATGGCGCTCCCGGCTCTGACACAAGCCATGAAGCCGCCAATCCAACTGCATCCCAGCCAAAACAAAAATCGCGGATAATACTTTTCACTGTCGGTTTCGCTACTGCCATCGCCCTGATATTTCTGTTATCTTTCAATTTTCAACCCGCGTCTTCCGTAAAATCGAACGATGCCAAAGCAATTTCCCAAAAGCAATACACGACAAATGAAGAAGCATATAGGCTGTATTTGCTGGGCTCGGCTTTGGCAGACAAACTAACCCGTAACGATGCAGCAAAGGCTATCGAAGCCTTTGAGCAGGCCATAAATCTCGACCCGAACTATGCACCTGCATATGCCGGATTGGCAAATGTCCACACCGCCGTTGCATTTATGGGCGGCGGCGGCAACCCAACCGAACAATATCTCAAGGCAAAAACAGCGGTGGAAAAGGCTCTCGCAATAGACGACAACCTTGCGGAGGCGCATTCATATTTAGGCGAGATAAAAACCAATTTCGAGTGGGATTTTGCCGGAGCAGAACGCGAACACAAACGCGCCGTCGAGCTAAATCCAAAGTCCGCAGCCGCCCGCCGAATGTATGCTCTGCTGCTCAGTTTTCTCGACAGGCCGGACGAATCAATCGCAGAGATCAAAACCGCCATTGACCTCGAACCCGCTTCTGTTTTAAATCATAAAATTTATCAGCAGAGTGCATTTTATGCCCGTCGTTACGATGAATCCATTGCCGAGGGAAAACGAACCCTCGAAATGGATCCTGAATTTCTCGGGGTTTACGACACACTAATCGGGTCTTATCTAATGAAGGGCGACAATGACGAGGCTTTCAAATGGTTTCTGCTCCAGCAAAAAGAAGATAAACCGGACGAGATCGAGTTGTGGAAAACAACTTATGCTCAATCGGGTTGGGACGGCATTTTTGAGCGACAACTTGAACAGGCACGGGAAGCCGAAAAAACCGGTAATTCCAGGCTAATGCGCCTGGCGCGTCTATACACCAAAACCGGTGATCTCGACCAGGCCTTCGTCTATCTGGAAAAGGCTTTTGACAGACGCCTGCAGGGAATGATCTCGCTCAAGGTCAGCCCAAACTACGACCCGCTGCGTTCAGACCCGCGGTTTGAAGCACTCATAAAACGCATTGGTTTGAAATAGAAATTATGCAGCGACAGATAAAGCGCCACCGCTTTGTCCAACGCCCGGAAAATTACGTCATATTCGGAAAGTTGCGTCATATTGAGAAAGTTGCGTCATATCCGGAAAGTTGGCATTCCATTTTGCCGGCCCGTGTGCTACCGTGATGCGGGATCGTTGTAATCACAGCGGTTCGGTGATCTTTGACAAAAGTTCAGAGTGCGGGCTTCAGCCCGTATTTACGCGATAAACCGCGCACTCTGAACGTAAGAAAAAGCGTGGGACAGTCGGGACACTACGGGCGGAAACGCGACTGTTAAGGAGCGAGCACGTGGTACAGCTCCACACGCTCGTTCACACTCGCGTTTCCGCCGGCAAGCCCGATGTTGTCCCAGCGAAGATCGCCGCGTTCCAAAAACGTGGAACGCTGTAACATGACTAACCACAGCAGTTACAGAATTTTTCTTAGAATGTGCGACTTTTTTTCAAAAATCGTGGGACAGAGGCATTTTTGCTATGTTAACTCACTTAGATACAACATTTAACCTGTCCCACACTGATTTGGGACAAGATGGGACAAAAAAAAGCCGGGACGTCGGGACAGCGTATTGCGGCCGTTTCTTACAACTAATGACGGCAGTGGGACATCAGTAAGAGAGATGAATAGGATTGTTTTTGTATTTATTATTTTATGCTTTGCGCAGTTTGTCGTCGCGCAGGAAAAGCCATTGACACGCGACGAATACGTTAAGATGCTTTACTCGCTTCAAAAGAATCCGGGCGGCAAGGCCAACATTATCGAGGCGTTGAGAAGGCGCGGCATTGATTTTGTCCTGAATGACGGGCTGCGTGGCCTCACCCGCTCAAAAGGAGCCAATGACGAAGAACTAAAACGAGCACTCGAAGAAGCCGAACGGCGGCGACATAATCCCGAGGCTGCAAAACTGCCATCGGCAAAAGATGCGGCTGCGGTTTTGGAAAAGTCACGCGTGGCTACACTCGCGGCGTTGGACGACATGCCCGATTTCGTTGTCAAACAGCAAATATTGAGAGCATATGCTTATGCCGGAACAGGCAAATACATAGACGGTGACAACTTACTGTTAGCACTTAGCTACAGCGATACTAGAGGCGAAGAAAATAGAGTCTTATCCATTAACGGAATTATTCAAGAAACCCTTAAGCCTGCACAGTTTAGTGAGGTTGGCGGATATACTTCTATCGGCGAGTTTGTTGGCTTTCTATCAGGTGTTTTCAAATCTGCAAGTGAAACAAAATTTCAGCTTATTGATACTGATCTTTTGCGCGGTCGAAAATGTATCGTTTGGGAATATGAAATCAATGCGGCAAAAGCTACGTATCAAATTGCCTCAGGCGGGACGAGTCGCGTGATTCACGCAGGTTATCAGGGCAAAATATGGATTGACCGTGAGAACTTTAGAGTGATTAGATTTGAAATGCAAGCAACTGAAATTCCCGCAGACTATCCTGTCCGCAGTGTTCGGCGGACTATTGATTATGACTGGGTCACAATTAGCAACGAAAGGTACTTACTTCCAATCTCAGCTGATGTAAGTCTGATTTCGAAAGAGCAAAGTGCTCTGCTGGAAAGTAGAAATAGAAGTCGTTTCAAAAATTATCAGAAATATGGGACGGATGTAAAGATACTCGATGACGACGTTACGCCGGAACCCGAACCGAAGAAGCCGTAGATTTCAGAGTGCAAGCTTTAGCTTGTCTATTGCGTGGTCAGGACAAGCTAAAGCTTGCACTCTGAACGCTAATTGAAAGTGTAATAAGCACCGGCGGCGATTGCGCCGAGCCAGACGAGGCCTTTGCCGAGGAAAAAGAAGAAAGCAATTATACCGGCGCGTTTCGTCCATTTGCGGGCCGGGCAAGTTCGTTTTGTAGGTTCATCCTGCATTACAACTTTAAAATAGCTTTTTTGTTCGTAATTTTCAATCATAGGCGGATAAAGTTCTTTGAAAAACATTTTATGGCTTTGGATTGGCTAGCGGCTGGTAACTAGCAGCCAGTAGCTAGAATCCAAACTTTTTCTTCGATTCACTGGCGTTGTGACTCATGATTGAAAGGACATTAGGTCTTCGAGAAATCGGAAAATTTCTATTCGGATAATGCAAAAACTTTGTCATAGATTTACCGTTGCGGCTTTTTGCCTTATTCTTTTTTCTTGTGCGTTTGCCCAAGATGCACCGCCAAAAGAAAACAATAAACGAGAGGCCGATTTGATAGAACTGACAAAGCTCGATAAAACGATAAAGCTCGATATAAGATACGCGACGGCCAACAATTTTGTCGGCCGTGCTGTTTACCCCGAAGCACGGGCATTCTTGCAGCGTCCGGCGGCAGAAGGGCTTGTCCGCGTGCATAAGCTGTTAAAGAAAAAGGGCTTGGGGCTTGTTATCTATGACGGTTACAGGCCGTGGACGATCACTAAATTATTTTGGGATGTCGTCACGCCCGAACAGCGTAAATACGTCGCCGACCCGGCAAAGGGCTCAAAACACAACCGCGGCTGCGCAGTCGATCTCGGCATCTACAATCTCAAGACTGGCAAAGCTATTCCGATGCCTTCTGGTTATGATGAATTTACAGAACGTGCATCACCCGACTACAAAGGCGGCACCGACGAGGAACGAGCAAATCGCGATCTGCTCCGGCGATTGATGGAAGCTGAGGGATTTACAGTCTATTCGGAAGAATGGTGGCATTTTGATTACAAGGATTGGGAGCAATATGCGATCTATGACATACCTTTTGCCGAGATCGGAAAAAAATTAGCCACAGATAAGCACAGATAAACACAGATATTTATTTTCCTGATCCATATTATCTGTGTTATCTGTGGCCAGAACAATACAATTATGAACAGACCAGAAACAAACGAATACGACCCGTATTACAACATGTACATTTCTCTTATCGAGGGCAATGATGTGTTGTCCGTTTTACACACCGAACCTTCCGAGATTCGAGCGATATTTTCCGGTGTGCCGGAAGAAAAAGGCACGTTTGCTTATGCTGACGGCAAATGGACGATCAAGGAATTGCTCAGTCATCTGATCGACTGCGAGCGAATGTTTGCTTATCGTGTGTTGCGTATCTCGCGCGGTGACGAGACGCCAATCGAGGGCTTTGAGCAGGACGGCTATATCGAGAATTCAAACGCAAACAACCGCTCGTTTGCCGAGCTGCTCGACGAATTCGATCTGCAGCGGCGGTCAAATATGCTCATGTTCAATAATCTTTCCGAAGAAGCCTCAAAACGCACGGGCACCGCCAACGAAAAGTCGATCTCGGTTCGCGCCCTCATTTACACTATGGCCGGCCATGTGCGGCATCACATTCGCATTCTGAACGAGCGTTATCTCGCCTGAATGAATTATGACGCCATCATCATCGGCGGTGGCGCAGCCGGGCTATTTTGCGCTATCGAGGCCGGGAAACGCGGCCGAAGAGTTCTTGTTATCGAGCACAATGCCGAGGTCGGACGTAAGATCATAATCTCTGGCGGCGGGCGTTGCAATTTTACGAACGCTAACACCTCGTCCGAAAATTTCATCTCGCAAAACTCGCATTTCTGCAAATCTGCTTTGTCGCGTTACACGCCGCAGGATTTTGTTGATTTGGTAAGAAAGCACAAGATCGCATATTACGAAAAGAAACTGGGGCAGTTGTTTTGCCGGGAAAGCTCGCGTCAAATTGTCGAAATGCTTTTGCGTGAATGCCGCGATGCACGGGTCGAGATTAAAACGCTCTGTTCGGTTACGAACGTCTCGAAAAACGAGAATTTTGAGCTGGAAACCAATCAGGGCGTATTTGAGGCAAAAAACCTCGTTATAGCCTGTGGGGGCCTCTCATTTCCAAAGATAGGCGCGAGCGATCTTGGTTATCGCATTGCCCGGCAATTTGGCCTGAAAATCTTTGAAACCCGGCCATCGCTGGTTGCCCTGGTGCTGAAAGGTGAGAATTATAAACAATTGTCCGGCGTATCCATTGATGCGGTTGTCTCGACAGGGAAACACAGCTTTCGTGAAAATATCCTCTTTACGCATCGAGGGCTTTCGGGGCCTGCGATACTGCAAATATCGAACTATTGGAGGTCTGGTGAACCTGTTTCGTTTCACCTCGCACCTGAGACAGATGTGCTGAAACAGCTTTCGGACAACCGACAAAGCCGGATGAATCTGGGCAATTTTCTGGGTAATATGTTACCTCAGCGTTTTGCTGACGAGTTTGCAAT
>JAYVFJ010000220.1:0-4819 GCA_043773225.1 Chloracidobacterium sp. | reverse complement strand
GATACGCTATGCCGAGACTTGCGGCGAGCAGTTTCTGCCCGAGCCGTTAAAGAGTTTTGCGGCGACAGAATCGCCGATGCCTGTTGAAAGCGCGGAACTCGCGCTTATTCTGCCGCGATTTGCAAAGGTTCTAAAATGGCTGAGCGTCGTCGGAAAAATGCTGGAATCGGACGAGCCGCTCAAACCCGCGCTGGTTGTGTTTTCGCGTGTCAACGATCAGATTTCCGATTTGCTGAGTTATATAGACAATCGGCTCAGACGCTTTCCAAATGAAGATGCCGAGCTGTTTGCGTCGCTCGATGCCGCGTCTTATACCGCGTCGATCGAATTGAAAAAGGTTTACGCGCACGAGTTGGCGGGGTTGTCAGGGTTGCGTCCGCCGCCGGCGATTCACGCGAGTTTGGAAACGGCGTATTCGATGCTCAATGAGAGTTTTCAACATACACTAGCAAGTTTGGCACGACTCATCGATCCGTCCGTCGAACTGATAACTCTGTTTCCCAGTTTTAGGATCAATTTTGAAAGATCGCTTGCGCTGCGCAGCGAACTTTGGAAACTCGTGCGGCTCACGCAAGAGGCGGAACAAAACCCCGAAAAGCCGCAGATCGAGTCGTTAAACAAATCGCTGCGCGAGTTTATGAACGGCACCATCAATTTTTTGTTTTACAAAGACACGGAAACTTTTGAGCGGTTCGTTGAAGAGATCTTGGTCACAAAACAAAACAAGGACCTTGTGCCGATACTCCATCGCTTTGGAGCGTATCTCGAAACTCTGTTCGGGCAAGTCGGCATGCGCGCCGTTCTGGAAAAACATCCGTTCGATTCTCAGAAATAATTCACCACAAAGGCACAAAGGACACAAAGAAAAAACAAGTCTTTGTGGTCTTTGTGCCTTTGTGGTGAAAACTCTTACTGCGATCGAAGCGTAGCTAACGGCTTTCGGAACAGCACGTCAAAGCCGGCAGCGACGCCTACGACGGTTACGAGAAAAGTCGTTATCAACACACCACCAAACGCAGTTATGGGATCAAATTGCCATTCGATGTTCATTAGATAGCGACTGACGCCATATGACAGGCTGACGGCGAATGCGGCCGCAATAATGCCGGCCAGCAGGCCAAGCAGTCCGTATTCGGCGAGCAGGATGGTTGCCAGCTTTCGGCGGTTTGCGCCGAGTGTTTTTAGAATTGCGTTTTCATATATGCGCTGCGATTTTGTGAGAGCTACCGAACCGATCAGTATCAAAATTCCGCTCAGCAAAACAAAACTTCCGACGAACGAGATCGCGAGGACAAAATTATTGATAAGCCGCTGAACGGCTGAAACAATATCGGCTACGTCAAAAATCTGCACGTTTGGAAATTTGTCGAGAACATCGCGCTGGAGACGCTGGCGTTCGGTTGGCGGGACGTGTTTTACGACGGTCGCGGCGTAGGTCTGCGGTGCCGTTTCGAGTACGCCGGGGCGGAAGACAAATACAAACGCCGTCCGCGTATTTCTCACGTCAATCTTGCGGATGCTTGCGACGCGCGCGGTTATCTTTCGACCCGAAATATCAAACGTCATTGAATCGCCCGACGTGACCTTTAGCGTTTCGGCCATGGCTTGCTCGACCGAAACTTCGGGCGTGTCGGCGGCATCGTTTGGCGACCACCACGCGCCCGAAACCAGCGATTCGTTTTCTTCCAATTTTTCGCGATAAGTTAGCGCAAATTCACGACCGATCTGGCCTTGCTGTTGGCGTATCTCACGCTGCTGGTAATCTATCGGCTCGCCATTGATAAACGCGATGCGTCCGCGAATGGTCGGAATCGCATCGGGCTTTTCGTCTAATCTTTCTTCTATGATCGCGGCGACGTTATCAATTTGGCTTTTTTGAATGTCAACGAAGATAAGGCTCGGCAGCTTTTCATTGCGCGAGAAATCGAATTCGCGGACAAGATTTGTTTGCATTATCTGAACGGTGAGAACGACAAATGCTCCGAGGCCGACCGCGAGCAAAATTATCCGCGTCTGATTTCCGGGCCGATACATCGAGTTGATAGCCTGACGAACGGAGAACGAACTCGCCCGCTTTATCTTTTTTAGAAGCCATGTCAAAACCACGGCCGCAAAGTAAAGAACCGCGCCCGTAGCGGCCAAACCGCCGAGAAAAAACGCTCCGACTGTGAGCGAGCCGGCTTGCCAAACGGCGAGGGCAAGCAGGCCGACAAGCGAACCTGCGCCGAATAACCATTTTGTCCAATCGAGTTTTGAGATGCTGGCGTTGTTCTCATCGCGGAGCAAGAGTTTTGGTTTGATCGAACGAATCTGCAGCAGCGGCAATGCAGAAAAGAGCAGCGATATTAACACGCCTAGAATGATGCCCTGCCATGCGGTCGAGAGGTTAACTGCGTAGCTCATCTTTGCGGGCAGAGCGTCAACGAAACGCCACTCGGCGAGCCACAATCCGCATTGTGCGAGAAAGACGCCGAACAAACTTCCGATCAGGCCGAGGACGAGAATTTGCAGCAGATAGACAGTGATAATTCTCGTGCCGCCGGCACCGAGACATTTAAGGACGGCGACGGTTTTTCGTTTTTGCTCGACAAATGCGCGGGCAACATTCCAAACGCCGACGCCGCCGAGGACGAGGATCAGCAGGCCGGCGAGCGAGAGATAATTTTCCATTCGTGAAAACTGGTCGCTGAGATTTTCCTGCTGCTCGCGGTATGAGTTGACCTGGACCGTCGTGCCTTTTAACGCCTCGCGGAGTGCGGTGACAAGCTCGGTTGGATTGTCGGATGTGCGATACAAAATTCTGCGACGGACGCGGCTGTTATTTTTTGTGATGCCCGCGCTTTCAAATGCTTTTTTCTCGACAAAAACGCGCGAGCCGAGACGGAAACCGCTTGACCCGCCCGGCTCTTCGTCAAATGTCGCGCGTATCTGAAACTCGCTCTCGCCGATGCTCAGTTTTTCGCCGATTTTGACCCTCAATTCTTCGAGCAGAATTTTGGCAATTACGACGCCGTTGTTTTCGAGCAGTTTGTAATCGAAAGGCTCGCCCGACGAGATCGTAAACGTGCCGACAAGCGGGAACGACGCCTCGACGCCTTTTAGTTCGATAAATTCGAGGCTTACGTTTGACGCATCAACAGGCCGGGCCATCAATGCGGCTGAGATAGTTTCGTTGCGTGCCTCGATGATCGGCGATCTGCCGATGACTTCTTCGATCTTTGAAATTTCCGACGGCGAGAAATCGTTTGTCGAGGTGACCTCGACATCGGCGGTCATCAATGCCCGCGCGTCGTTGCCTACCACACGCGTGAGATTTTGTATCAACGACCTAAGCGCGACAACCGAACCGACCCCGAGAGCGATGCAGAGAAAAAAGAACAGCAGGCGTCGCCATGAAGAGCGTATCTCGCGTCGGGTCAGGTTGAAAATAAACTTCATATTTCGGTTATTCGCTGTTCCTTCTTAACTATTCGTCATTTCGAAAAGACAATTCTTAGTTTTCCGCGGCTAGCTGCGCGATGATCGAGCCGATCAGTCCCAAGTCGGAAACCGTCCGGCGCTCGATGCCGGTTTTTGTGAAGCGGGTTTCGGTGCGGAACCACTCGGGGCTCGACGCGGTATCCGCTTTTTTTTGATCGAGAGCTGAAGCGACGTTGGATGCGATGGTTCGGTCCGTTCCGATAGTTGTGATAGATCCGGCTATATCCCCAAGCCTCTGTTTGGCTCGCGGCTCGCGTTGCGAAAGGTCTATTGCTCGGCGATTGCAATCTCTGATAGCCTCTATGTCCCCTAAATAGAGATTTCTTACAACATACATATAGGAATTGCCGACGTATTCCGTGTTGCCGGAAACCTTGCTGAAATGCGGGGTATCCGCGTCAAGAGACCCTTCGACCATGGGCCGATCCACGATAGGTCGATCCTTTATCGGAGCGATAACGAGGAAATTTTCATCGGAGTCAGCGCTTTTCATCGTAAGTATTGTCGGCCCTACCGAATGCAGGAAGGCCTCGGGATCGCGAATACCGTAAGGCTCGAACACGCTCGAGGAATACGCGACTAACAGCTCCCCCAACGTAGGATCCAATCGCTTTTGTAATAAGAGAAGAACGCTTCGCCATGCAATCTGCGGATCTCTGAAATTATAAAGAGTGACGTTGGGGGGATCCGACGGCAGAAGATCGGCAACCGAAATATCAGGAGCCTCAGCCGGTGCCATCGTCTCATTCAATACGTTTGAAATATCATCGGGCATCGAGATTAAATACTTATCCTCGATTCCTTGGTCGGTTTTGGTTGCTGTCCAGCTAATTTCGGTGATCGAATTTCGAAGAAGCTGCGGCAGGATGCCTGCGATGGCGCTTTGGACCTCGGAGTCTTCGCTTGTTTCGGAGGCGAATTTTAGGCCGATGATGTTGGCGATTTGGGCGATGCCGTCGGTGGAAACGTAGCCGGACGCGAGCGTTTTCGGATCGGTAGGCTGCACTTTGCCGGTTTCGGTTATGCTGTCGGCTTCGTTGCGGCGGACGGCGAGGCATTTTTCGATTGATGTTTCGTCGTTGCCGAAATAGATAACGGAGTCGATAACGAGGGCGTAGGCTTTGCGCCCGTCGTCGGCTGTCCAAGTGAAATATTTGCCACCGTTCTTGTCTGATTTTTCGAGTGTTAGCGATTGATCGTATATCTTTTCGACAAAGGAGCCGAGTTTTTTTTCGGCAAAGCTGACTGCCTGGAAATTCCACGCGTGTGTATCGGCGATGGCGACAAAATGCGGTTGGATGCGGCCGATGGATTGTTCTTCGTTGACTTGCTCTTCGGA
>JAYVFJ010000219.1:0-5414 GCA_043773225.1 Chloracidobacterium sp. | reverse complement strand
TTTCGCGTATTTCGCGGGCAATAATCTTTGTGCGATAATTTAAAACATTATGACTACAAAAATACTTGCGATATTGATCACCCTTTTTTCCATTCAAGCGGTTTTCGGACAGGCGAAAGAGGCCGATCCGGCGGATGTCGGGTCGCTGGACTCGATAATGAAGGCGGTCTATGCGTCAATCTCGGGCGATGCGGGAAAGGCGCGGGACTGGGACCGGTTTCGCCTCCTGTTTCACAAGGACGCGCGATTGATCCCGACGGGGAAAAATCCGAAGACGGGCGTCGCCGGCGCCCGTGCTTCTACGCCTGACGAATACATCAAGCAGGCCGAGCCGTATTTTGCCAAAGAAGGTTTTTACGAAACCGAAAAGGCGCGCCGCGTCGAAGTATATGGCAATATCGCCCACGTTTTCTCAACCTATGAATCGCGCCACGCTGCCGGAGACAAAACGCCCTTTATGCGCGGCATCAACAGTTTTCAACTGCTCAACGACGGCAAGCGCTGGTGGGTCATCACGATCTACTGGCAACACGAGACACCCGAAAATCCGATCCCTAAAAAATATCTGAAATCAGGTGGTAAATAATTTGTGAAATATAGGTATCTTCCATTTTCTGACAAAACAAACATGGAAGGAGATTTGGTAAAATTTCCGATAGTCAATGTGACTTTAAAAAATGGGCGAAACAAACTGGATATCAAATGTCTCGTAGATTCGGGAGCGAGCGAGAGCTTGTTCAGCATTGAGATTGCCGATTTGCTCGGCATCGATTTAGCCAAATCAACCCGACAAAATTATACAGGCATAGGAGATATTCGCATCACAGGATATAAGAGCGAGATTCAGTTAAAATTATCAGGTTTTGACACTTGGATAACTTTTGAAGCGGGTTTTACAGAGAAAAACGAAATGCCGCTATTGGGACATTCAGGTTTCTTTGAAAATTATGAAGTAATTTTTCGAGCTTATCAGGAGCGTTTTGAAATAAAAAGCAGAGTTCCAAAATCACAGCGCCCGAACCGATCACACAATTAAGATCGAACGAGATGAAGGCACTTTCATATATGTCAAATTTTTTTCACCAGTTTTATCCGCAGCGGCTTTGGCGTCCGTGATGCGCACTCCGCTCGCGACCACCTTCTCCCGACCGCCTTTTTTTGAAAGCGCCACCCAAAGGTTTTCATACTTAGACATTTCTTTAGCCCAAGCCATCTCCCGAGCCGTGAAACCGTTTGATCTTGTGTTCGCGCTTTTAGGCATAAACAAATCATATCATTCTCCTTTACCAATTTTCAATTGAATTGAACCGCTGTGCACCGTTTTGTGACATAATTAACGACAATGGCAGAGCATGTGTTTAAGTCAACTCTCACTATCAGTCTGCCGCGCGATGAGGTGTTTCCGTTTTTTGCCGACGCAGAAAATCTGGAGCGCATCACGCCGGCGGAATTGGGGTTTCACATTGTTACGCCGACGCCGATCGAGATGCGAAAGGGGACGGTCATTGAATACAAGCTGTCTATGCGCGGGTTTCCGATGAAATGGAGCTCGGAGATCACCGAGTGGGAACCGCCGCATATGTTTGCCGACAGCCAGCTCACCGGGCCGTATAAACAGTGGATACACACGCACCGCTTTACCGAGACGGGCGAGGGCAAGACGCTGATGGAAGACGAAGTGCGTTACCGTCTGCCGCTTGAGCCGCTCGGCGACATCGCGCGGTTTTTTGTCGAGCGCGAACTTAAGAAAATCTTTGAATATAGAAATAAGATCGTTGCCGACATTTTGTGTTGACAAAGATGCGGGTCTATTTGATTATTAAATAACCAATTTTTGGACATAGGTAATATATGAAATTTTTACTCGCCGCGGTTTTCTCAGCGGCTTTTGCTTTAAGCGCATTTTCGGTAAACGCGAGTGCCGCGACTTTTGTGGTTAATACGACGGCGGACACTCAGGATGCGGCGCCGGGTAATGGCGTGTGCGCGGACGGCGGCGGAGCTTGCTCGCTGCGGGCGGCGATCACTGAGGCGAACGCGCTTGCGGGTGCGGACACGATTACGGTTCCGAACGGGACATATACAACGACGATCGCGGGCACGAACGAAAATGCGAACGCCGACGGCGACTATGACATCACCTCGCCAACCACGATCAACGGCGCGGGCGCGGGTGCGACGATCATACAGGCAAATGCGGTGATTCAGACTGCAAACGAACGGGTCTTTCACATTCTCGCGGGCGGATCATCGGTGACGATTGCGGGCGTGACTATACAGAATGGCGTCAACCGGTTTGCGACTGCTGTTGGCGGCGGCGGCATTAGGGTCGAAGGCGCGACGGCAAGTTTGACGCTGAACGATTCGACAGTCACGGGCAATCTCTCGGAAGGCCGCGGCGGCGGCGTTTCAGCAAACAAAGCGAATCTGACGATCAACAACTGCATTTTTAATAACAATCAAGCGGGCAGCGGCGTGGCGGGCAGCCCCGCTTCGGGCGGAGCGATTGCCGTTGATTCCGAGGACAATGTTGCCGTCGCGGGTCAAACCGCCGCGATCACAAACACGGTCATAAACCTCAACCGGGCAGAATCGTCGGTCAGCAATACTTTTGGCGGAGGCATAACCGTTCGGGCGCTCAATGCAACGGTTACTATCACAGGCAGCACGATCAGCAACTGCACATCGAACGCGCTCGGCGGTTTCGTCGGATTTGCGGGCGGCATTTTTAATCAGCAGGCACATACAACGATAAACGCCAGCACTATTTCCGGAAACACGTCCAGCCGGTTTCACGCGGGCATACGAAATCTTGCTTCGACGACGGCCAATTCCACGCTCGACTTGATTAACAGCACCGTCAGCGGCAATACCGCAACTATCACCGATTCGGTCGGCGGCGGCGTAAGCAACGTTTCCACCGCAGCTTTTAATGCGTTTTTGAACATCACGGGTTCGACGATCAGCGGCAACAGTTTGACCGGCGCGGCAAGCGCCGGCGGCGGGATCACAAACACCGGCGACTCAACCGGAGCCGCACAGTTGAATATGTTAAATTCCACCGTTTCCGGCAACAGCGCTCACGACGCGGCCGGGATCTACTCCGACGGTGCGGCGGCTGCGACTGTTTTGGATTTCTCGACAGTAGCTGCAAACACTGCGGTCGGCGAAGGCGGCGGGCTTTATCAGGACGTAACGATCGGCGGCACGACGACGATAAAAAATACCGTTGTCGCCGACAATTCGGCTTCGACCGCACCCGATATTGACGGGACGATCAATTCGCAAAATTACAATCACATCGAAAACCCAACCGGCGGCGTTTTTGTCTCGGCGGCGAACGATGTTACAGGGAGCGACCCGTTACTCGGAGCGCTCGCAAATAACGGCGGACCGACGCAGACGCATCTGCCCGGAGTCGGCAGCGTTGTCGTCGATAGAATCCCGAACGGCACAAATGGCTGCGGCAATTTGGTCAATACGGATCAAACCGGCCAGCCTCGTCCGAGACCGACGGGCGGCAACTGTGATAAAGGTTCGGTGGAAGTGTTTAGCACCGGCACGCCAACAGCAACGTCAACATCGACCGCTACAAATACGCCGACTGCAACTGCAACTTCGACATTTACGCCGACGAACACGGCGACGAATACGCCGACCGCAACAGCGACTTCGGCATTTACGCCGACGAATACGGCGACAGCAACACCGACGGTCGCGCCTGTCATCAGCGGAACGGTCACATACGGCAACGCGATCGGGACACCGACTCCGCGTTTTGTGTCGAACGTGCTGTTGAGCGGCGCGGGTTCGGTGCCGGTTTCGACAACGACCGGATTTCCGGACGGCACTTATGCGCTCACGGGTTTTGGTTCGGGTTCATACACGGTCACGCCCTCAAAATCGGGTGCGTCAAACGGCTCGATCACGTCATTTGACGCGGCGAGGATCGCACAGCACGCTGCCGGCGTGCCGCCTCTGCTCACGGGCAGTCAACTGATCGTCGCCGACGTCAGCAACAACGGCACTATCTCGTCGTTCGACGCGGCGGAGGTTGCCAAGTTTGTGGTCGGAACGCCGCCATTCGGGTCGAGCGGCAATTGGATATTCAGCCCGGTTAACATGACATATCCGTCAATCACTATGAACATCCCGGGACAGGATTACAGTGCCCTGCTGATGGGCGAAGTTTCGGGCAACTGGGCGAATAGCGGAGCGAGGCCGGTTGGCAGTAGGCAGTTGGCGGTTGGCAGTATGCAGGTTACGCTAACTAGTCTAAAAAAACTGACAAGCAATGAAGTCGTTATTCCTGTCTCGGTCAAAGGCGTGGCGAACAAGGGAATTATCTCGTATGAGTTTGATCTGAGATATGACCCGTCGGTGCTGCGGCCGCAGGACTTCCCTGTCGATCTGGCGGGAACGATCAGCCGTGGGTTTTCGTTTGCTGTTAATGCGCAGGAATCGGGACTTTTGCGTGTCGCCGTTTACGGTGCGATACCATTAAAGAGCAACGGCGTTCTTTTGAATCTCAGATTCTATGCCGTCGGAGCAACTGACTCGATGCCGCCGCTGGTGTTTGAGCGGTTTATGTTTAATGAAGACATAATTTTTGCCCGCGAATAACGCGAATCATCGCGAATAAGAAAGCAGTTTTAAATTGATGCAATTTTGAACGCGGATTGGGCGGATTAAGCGGATTTTTTTGTGATCCGTCTTCATCCGCCTTATCCGCGCGATCCGCGTTCGAAAGATCACGGGTTACTCACAAGAGCGGGGGTAAACCCGCCTTCCTCACTGTTCTGAAGCAACTTAAGCGATGTTTTTCAAGGTGCTCAATTATCAGATTAGAAAAAAAATAAAGACCTTTAATCCCTCGCGGTCAGGAAGACGGGTTAAGGTTCTAATTTATTCATTCTACAGAGTTTAGTGTCCCTGAAAGGGACGCATGTAATCGCGTCGGGAGAATCCCGACGATAAAAATCACATCATGACCCCGTCCCTGAAAGGGACGAATGGTTGGTTTTACTGACTTATCTGTCCCTTTCAGGGACACAATCTCTTTGCACATTGCTCGTCTGGATTCTCCCGACGTTATTATATCTATCCCTTTCAGGGTTATAACAGTCTTGTTTTCAATCATTTACAGTCCTAACTTGGCGCCTATGCTGGTTTACCCCCGCTTCTTCCATGTCTCTGATTTTTCTGCAAAAATCCGCAATTGTGACTCGTGTCGCCTTGACATTTGGGCTGTTTGACTTATAATCGCAGGACTTAGTTTCAAACTCTAAAATCTAGTTGGTGAGGTAAAAGTCTATGTTGAGTGGCAAAATGCCGTCGCGTAAGTTATTTGGCCGCATTGGTTTGTTTTTTGTTATCAGTGCAATGTTTTTTACGATCACAGCCGCAGGCGCTAA
>JAYVFJ010000218.1:0-7220 GCA_043773225.1 Chloracidobacterium sp. | reverse complement strand
TGAGACAACTTCACGCAAATCCGCAAAGAACGCAAAGAAAAGAATATTCCAAGTGGATTTTGCCCTCTTTTCGGCGTTTAACTTATCCAGAGATGCGTGTATGGTAAATGTGATTGCAGAAAATGCCGTGAAGGTCCGAAGTAAGCCGGTTGTTCGGAAAAAGAGCCGAATAATCTTGCGGCCATGGATGCTGCTGATTGCGGCCATTGTTTTCGGTGCGGCCTCTATTCTCGGATATGACATGAATTCGGGCAGGCTCGGCATTATCGGGCCGCAGCCGGAGATCATCGAGAATGGCCCGACGAAGATCATCCGCGTGCCGCCGGGTGGAAATGTTCAGGCCGCCATCGAAAAAGCAAAAGGCGGTGATATTGTCGAGCTACAGGCGGGCGCCGTTTATTCCGGCCAGATAACGCTGCCAAATAAACCGCTGACAGATTTTGTTACGATTCAGTCGTCCGGCGTTAAAGATTTGCCTGCGGATAAACGCGTCAGTCCCGCTCAGAAATCGTCAATGGCGACGATCAATCCGGGAATTTTGACACGCCCCGCAATTCTCGCGACAAACGGCGCGCATCATTACCGATTTGTCGGCATCGAGTTTGGCCCGACTACCAAAGGTTATTTCAATATTATCGAGATCGGCACAAGCAAGGAATCTTCGGTCAACGAGTTGCCGCACCACATCGAGTTTGACCGCGTTTATGTTCACGGAGATTCAACATGCGGCCAGCGGCGCGGAATCGCCGCAAACGGCCGCAACATAAAAATCTCTAACAGTTATTTTTCAGATTTCAAACGCGAAGGCGAAGAAAGCCAGGCAATAGCAGTCTGGGCGGCAGACGGACCCATTGAGATCGTAAACAATTATCTCGAAGCCGCCGCCGAGAGCATTCTTTTTGGCGGTGCAGAATCCAGACTTGGCTTGATTCCCGGTAATGCGATAGTCCGCGATAACTGGCTCAACAAATCGCTCGAATGGCGCGGCACGAAATGGGTCGTCAAAAATTTTCTTGAGATCAAAAGCGGCAAAAATATAAAGATCGAATACAACTTGATGACCAACAATTGGACTATGGCACAGGAAGGCACGGCCGTTCTTTTTCGCACGCACGATGACAGCGGCAAACATTCCTTTATCGAAGACGTCGAGTTTTCAAATAACATCGTGCGCGGCACCGGCAGCGCCGTCACTGTTTTCGGAGGCGAAGCTGGCGGCGGCAGACGACTAACCATCCGCAATAACGTTTTCGAGGACATAGATTCAAAAAAATGGGAAGGCCGCGGGTTTTTTCTAAAACCTTCAACGTGGAAGGATTTGATAGTTGAGAACAACACCGTCATCCACGACGGCAGCATAACTATTGCTTACGGCGACCCGATCTACGGTTTTATCTTTCGCAATAATATCGTCTTTCAAAACTCATACGGCTTTTTTGGCGACGGCCTGGGCAGTGAGAAACCTGCGCTCGATAAGTATTTTCCGGACCGTGTGATCACAAACAACATTATTGTCGGCGACAAATCTCTTAATTACGGCGACAGCAATTTCTATCTTTCGACCGTCGCGGAAATCGGTTTTGCCAATGCCGCCAATTCCGACTATCGCCTGCGAAGCGACGGTCCATACTTAATGAAAGGTTTTAACGGAAATCAGATCGGAGCCAACCTCGACCCAAAAAGCGTCGGTGGACGATAACTCAATTCTACAATTCGGCTAATTCAATTCGTTGTATAAATTCATTATATCAAGAATGTTCTGGTTATCGGCTTCTCTTTGACATTTTTCTCTTCGCCCTGTGTTTGCGACAGTTTTTACTGTCTCAATGAACGCGGCTTTGTCGCTGATCGGAATAAGATGAACGCCATCGGGACGCATTTTGTTGTCGGTGGCGATGACCGGCGTGTCGAGGAAAAGCGCTTCGCGCACCGAGATCGCATCGCCGTCAAAAACAGTTGTCCGCAGCAAGATGTCGGAGTTATTTATCAAGTGCAGCGTAACTGCATGCTCAACATCGCCTGCAAGAAGAATCTTTTCGGCGTAGGGTTTTCCAGCGATCGCTGCGGCAAGCCTGTCATGCAGCGAGCCTGACCCGACAATCATCAGTCCTGCCTCGGGAAATTGCTCCAAAACATTTTCCATCGCGTCGATCTGCATAAAGAGATCGTATTCGTCTTCGAGCAGGCCGACGGTCAAAAGGAACGGTTTCGATCTGCGCGCAAATTCAGCAAGTTTTGCCGGGACTTCAACATTCTTGTCCGGCAGTTTATGAACAAAAGGATAAATGACTCGGACGTTTTCGGTTGGCAAACCGTATCGCTCGAACACATCTGCCAGCAGCGGATTGACAACTACAATGCGTGCAAAACGACGAAAGATATATCCGCGAACCGTCATCCGCCTCGCAGCTTTGCCTTCATTTGTTTCCGTATAGCCGCCCGAATGAAACGACAGAACATTCCTGCCGCGTCGAAACAGCGAGCAGACAAAGATCAGTGCCAAAACTCTGCTCGTGACCACTCCGCCGACATGCAGGTGCAAAATATCGTAGTCAATCGTGAATAAAAGTCTTATAAGAGCGAAAGGCGAGTTGGGATGATAAACGTCGGGTTCATCAATGATTTTTGAACTGCGCGAAGTGGCGATTATCGAACAGCGATGACCTGCTTTAAGCAACTCATCTCGAATCGCCAGCATGTTGCGATTTATCCCGCCTTCCGGCGGCGGATACGGCCCGAGCTGCAAAACGTGCATGTTAAAAAGGATTTTTAACGCAGAGACGCAAAGTTGCAAAGACGCAAAGTAAACAAATAAAACTTCTTTGCGACTTGGCGTCTTTGCGTCTTTGCGTTAAATAAAAAATCATCCGTCTAAAATTTCGTTTAGATCAAATCTGCAAGGCATTCCTGATTGGATCGCCTCCAACATCAGCAGACATCCAAGTGTCGCGCGTGTTCCGTCCCGAACCGTAACATCGGTCTCTGTTCCCTCTCTCAAACTCTTTACAAAAGAAGCGAGCTGCTGATCATAGCCTTTTGCCGCAAAAAATTTGGAACTCGTCTTTCGAGATTTTTTCTTCACGGAAAACGATTTGAAATCTTCGGTTGTCAGTCCCAAACCGGGAGCAAAAACTTCGACCATTTCGCCGCCCGACGATTCGCTTCCGACGACCGTGTAGATAAAATTACCAACCGAGCGGTCGGCGAATTTAAATGAGGCCGCGACATTGTGGCCGTCAAACCCGTATGCGGAAACGCTCACCGGTTCGCTGTCGAGCAGCCAATACATCAGATCAACAAAATGACAGCCCTCACCCAAAACGACTCCGCCCTGTTCGCTCTCTGCTGCCCAACCGTTTTGTATGCCCGGCGAGTTCATTCTGACCGAGATCACTGCGGGCGATGTTCTATGCGCAAGTTCTTTCTTCATCGCCGCATAATACGGCGCGAACCGCCGGTTAAATCCTACCATCAGCCGCTTCCCGCTCGATTCGACAGCGGCGTTTATAGCCCGACATTCGTCAAGAGTCACAGCCATCGGTTTCTCGATAAAAACATGCTTTCCGGCGTTCAAGGCGTCAACAGCCTGCTGTGCGTGATCTTTATGACGGCTGGCGACCAATATCGCGTCTATATCCGGATCGTTCAAAATTTCCTGATAATCCGAGCCGGCATATGACGCCCCAAAACGCATCGCATAAGATTTGCCGCGCGCGCCGCTATTAGAATAGACGGCGTGAAGTCGCGCTCCGGGGATTTTCTTGAGCGCCGGCAAGTGCGCCCATTTTGCAAGATTGCCCGCACCGACGAGAGCAAATCTTATCTCGTCCTTATTGAGCGGCGACGAATCAACGACGATCTTTCGAGTCGGTTTATACGATTCAATCGCATCTGCCATTTCGCTCGCTGCATATTTCAAAACCACCGCCATGCTGCCGCCGCCGTTGCCCATGATCGTCGTGTAGGCCTTTGGCGCGTCGTCGATGTCGAACTCGTGACTGATCAGCGACTTTACATTTATTTTCCCCGTCGAGATGAGCCGCAAAAATTCTTCCATGTTGCGGTTCTCTGTCCAGCGAACGTATGAGATCGGATAGTCAATGCCCTGTTTTTCGTATTTCGGATCGTAGCTTCCCGGCCCATAGGCACGCGAAACCATAAAGCTCAATTCCTTTACATACATCTCCGCTCGCGGAATCTCGATCGGGCACGCCCCGACCATAATGACGCGGCCTCGATCGCGGCACATAAAAACGCCGTCCTGGAGCGGCTTTGGCGACTTGGACGCCGCAGCGACTATCACGCAGTCCGCTCCGCGTCCTGATGTCAAAGACTTGACCTCGTCTATCGAAGTATCGCTTGCAACGACACCATAATCCGCACCCATTTCCTTTGCTAACTCGACGCGTTTCTTGTCTATATCAATTGCGATAACAACGCCGCCCTGACATCGAACAAGCTGTGCGGTCAACTGTCCTACAAGCCCCAACCCGATAACCGCGACCACATCGCCGATATTTATCTCAGCCAGCCGAACGGCATTCATCGCTATCGAGCCGAGAGTCGTAAAACATGCTTCCTGAAACGAAACATTGTCAGGCACGCGGGCGATCAAGTTGCGGCCGACGTTTATCGTTTCGCCGTGCCCCGTGCCTTCGCCGCCGTATGCCACGCGCTGGCCGATTTGTAAATCCGCAACCCGCGCATCCTTTTCGACGATCACGCCGGCTCCCGAATATCCCAAAACCGCGTAATCATTAAATTTCGCCCGAACCTCATTGAACGTACTCACGGGATCGGTCTTTTTCATCACGTTCCAAACCGTCTGTAGATGCGACGGATTATCGGCGACTTCTTTTACGATGTGGTCGGTGTGAATGTCTGCGGTTTCCGTCCCCGCGCTGATAAGCGAGTAAAATGGCCGCACCAGCACATGGTTCGCCGAGACCATCGGGTCGGCAACTTCGTCAACGATAATATCCTTTAACCCTTTGCGAATAACCTGTTTCATTTATTAAATCTGAGCGATCTGCGAAAAATAAGGCAGGCGTGCTTTCTAAGCACCAAATAGTTAGTAAGAAATTTGCTCTGCAACGACACCATCATCTTTGAAGGAGATCGTTATAGAGTTCTAAAGTGCTAATAAGCTGTGTTTTGGAGGAAAATCTTTCGGTAATTACGTTTTTTCCATTTATCCCGAATCGGGTCAACGTAACGTCGTCATTGAGTAGCTCTGTCAGCCGTTCAGCCATCGCCACATCGTCATTGGACGCAACTAAAAAACCTGTCTCGCCCTCAATGATCGCCTCGGCTGCGCCGCCGACATTTGTTGCGACAACCGGCTTCCCTGCCGCCATGTATTCAAGGATCGAGTTTGAAAATCCTTCGGCTGTTGATGTCAGCCCGCAAACCGACGAGATCGAAAGCAATGCCGGAACATCAGTGCAGCGTCCGATAAAATGAACTCTATCGGCAACGCCTAAACTTTGTGCCTGTTGCTTTAGTTCCATTTCGAGTGCACCCTCACCGGCAATTACAAAATGAACATTCGCATGTCTTTCGGCGACACGTTTCGCCGCCCGCAGCAGCATCGGTATGTTTTTCACCGTATGCCGCAAGTTAGCAACGATTGTGACAAAACGAATGTTTTCATCCGTCGGCAATCCAAATCGCCTGCAAACCGAAGCCCGATCATCAGCAAATCCGAAACGCTCAAGATCGATGCCGTTGTAAATAATGCGAATTTTGGCAGAAGGTATTGCTCGTCCCATCAGATAATCGCGAACCGCAGCAGAGTTCGCTACGATTGCATTTGCCCGCGAAAAAGCAATCTTTTCGACACACTTCTGCGCGCGTGATCTCATGCCGCCGGTCTCGCGTTTTGAAGCGATACGCACCCGAACTCCGGCAAGTGTCGCTGCCGCCATTCCAAACACATTTGTATAAAAATCGTGCGTGTGAACTATGTCTATCCTATTGTCACGCAGATATTTAGCACACCGTCGCACCTGGCGGACAAAATTCGCGTTGTAAAAGGAGGTGAGCGGAAACTCGGGAATTTCCGGCAGTCCGACTTTATCAATTTCCGTCCGCAAAACGCCTTCATTATTAAGCGTCGCGGCAAAAACATCGAACCAGCCTTCGTCTTTCAAAAGCCGCGTCAATGCGACCGCCTGACGTTCGGAACCGCCCTGATGAAAACTGCCGATAAATTGTAGGACTCTTTTCTTCACTTCGAGCCTGGCCCGCGGCGATCCGAAGTTGGCCGCCGACGGTCAGAAGAACTTCGCCGACGATTACTCGCCCTGCGTTCGATCCCATCGTCTAATTTTGGTTGCGTAGTATTTTGTTCGAGCAAAAAAGTCCTGCGTTTATTCTCTGTTTTTATATAGAGTTCATGGCCGAGCCGCCTAGCTGATGCATGAGCAACATTCTCTTCATGAAGAATTTCATTTGCTCCAATTGCAAGCTTATTGCCGTCAATCAAAACAAATTCGTCCGGGAAAGTTTCGCCCTCGCTTAAACGCGCCCACGAATATCGAAAGTTGGAATCGAATAACCCTGTTTCAACAACATTCTCTTTATCGTCATTAAAAACAAAAACGTCTGTGTAACCGTTGTATTTTATGACAAAAGCTCGTCCGGTCTGCGTTGGAATTTCTGTTACTTCCGGCGGAGCGACGCCGCTGGCCACCGGCAAAATAAACGTAAAAAATTCCTGCGTTCCCTGCCCGCTCGACAAAAATCTCAAAAAAGGCGCGTTGACCTTGTTTGCGTGATTATTCGATATCCAGCTTTCCTTCTGCTGCCAAGCGCCGTTGTCGCCAAACGCAAAAAGACGGTGATGATCTTCGCCAACCCATCTGCCGTTTTCGCCGATCTCCGGTTTTAGATCGCGGTCGAAATGAAAATGCAGCGAAAATTCATGCTCGCCGGCCGTTTCGACAAGATCGCGCATTATCCAGTAGTCGCCTTTTAAAAACAATATGCTCCGCGTATGCGTCGCCGGATCGGCAAGTCTCTCATAGCCATTATGGGAGCCTTCAAAAAAATCAAATTTGTCTTCGGAGATCCACGTTTTCTTCACGGCTTCGGCACGTGTCATCCAATTAAAAGCGTTGCCCGGCTCGGACGACGAACGTCCGTCAACCGCCATTGTATTGTGTGCCGTGCTCGACCGAAAATAATCACGCAGCCCGCTCGATTCGTGATAAGTATAT
>JAYVFJ010000217.1:0-7786 GCA_043773225.1 Chloracidobacterium sp. | reverse complement strand
AATTCGTAACCGAATATTTTCTTTCGGGAAAAGTTCGACATCAGTTCGCTGATGACGCCCATTCCCGGCAGGATCATGATGTAAACAGCCGGATGTGAGTAGAACCAGAAAAGATGTTGGAACAGGATCGGGTCTCCGCCAATTGATGGATCGAAAATTCCAACATGCGCAAAACGCTCAAGCGCGAGCAGCAACACCGTGATCGCGATAACCGGAGTTCCGAGAACCATCACCAAACTGACCGCATAATGCGCCCAGACAAACAGCGGCAGACGGAACCATGTCATGCCCGGCGCACGCATCGTGTGGATCGTGACTATAAAATTCAAGCCCGTCAGGATAGACGAAAAGCCGTTTACAAAAATTCCAAGCCCGACGGCCATTACATACGTATTTGAAAACGTCGTGCTGTAAGGCGTGTAAAAAGTCCAGCCGGTATCGACGCCGCCCTGCATCAACGCCCACAGCACCATGCCGCCCGCCAGCCAGTAGATATAAAGGCTCAAAAGATTGATACGCGGCAAAGCAAGATCCTTGGCACCAATCATTATCGGGATCATGAAATTACCGAGAATTGCCGGAATCGACGGGATCAGGAAGAAAAAGATCATCAGGATGCCGTGCTGTGTAAAGACCTTGTTATAGGTTCCCGTTTCAAACAGATCGCTGTTTGGCGTTAGCAACTCAAGCCGAATCGCAGCCGCATAAAGCCCGCCCATCAGGAAAAACATCGACACCGTGATCAAATACATTATCGCGATGCGTTTATGATCCTTGGTCAACAGCCACGACTTGATCGTCGAGCCGTTGGTGATGTAATTCAGCTTTGCCCCTGATGCGTAAACTGATGTTGTTGCTTCCTGCGTTTGCATAAATCTTGTAAAACCTACTTACTGCTATTACTATTTGCGGCCGGTTTCGGTGCCGCTTTGTTCGCCTCTACACTGTTAGCGTTCGCAGCCGGGGCGGCGCTATCCGCGGCGGCGTTAGGGCTGAGCGATTTGATATATGCGACAAGCGAATTTAGCTGCTCTTCGGTCACTTGACCTTTGAACGTTGGCATTATCGGCTGAAACCCTTCGACAACCTGCGACGACGGGTTGAGGATCGAGTTGCGGATATAATTGTCATCGGCCTTGACCGTTGCACCGCCGACAAGTTTAACGTCGTGGTTATAAATGTTCTCAAGCTTTGCCCCGCGCTGTGCCGGGCCGCCAGCGTGACACGATGCGCAGCCAAGTTTGTTTGCAAACAAATCTTTGCCCGCCTCGACCGGCGTCTGACCCGAAACATTTCCGCTCAGCCAGTTGTCAAAATCACGCTGCTCCATCACATAGATATAGCCGCCCATTCCCGAGTGGTTCAGCCCGCAGTATTCCGCACAGAAAAGATGATATTTACCGGCGACGGTCGGCTCGAACCACAGATAAGTGTAACGTCCCGGCACGACGTCAACCTTTGTCCGAAAAGCCGGTATCGAAAAATCATGCAGCACATCCTCGGTCGTCATCGTCAGCTTTATCTTTCGCCCGACCGGTATGTGCAGCTCGTTTATCTCGCGTTGGCCTGTTTCATGCTGTGCCTTCCACATCCATTGTTTGCCGACAACGTAAATTTCCATCGCGTCAGCAGGCGGCGTGAACTGGTTAAAAAACACGATCGCCCCGCCAAGAAAGATCGTCATCGAAACAACAAACGGAATGATCGACCAGACCGTTTCGAGCACCATCGAGCCGTGCATTTCCTCGGGCGTTGCATATTTTTCGGTCTCGCGGTATTTGATGGCAAAGAAAAAGATGGCAGCGACAATAGGTATCGTAAAGACTATGCTGATCACGATCAGGTAAAAATACAAAAGGTCAACCTGCCACGCAAAAGTCGAAGCCTGTTCCGGAAATAATGGTACCCAATTTGTAGTCTGCATAACTCGTCAGTGGTCAGTGGCCGGTGGCTAGTAGCTGGCAGCTAGCGGCTAGCAGCTAGTAACAACCCTCTTTCACTTTTTCACTTTTCCACTTTTTCACTTTCCAACTCTTTCTTCTTATTCCTTCTCCAAAACACAAAAATCATCATCCCCATGCCGATCACTGTCACGACGCCGCCCAAACGTATTGCCCGCAGGATCGCAAAGCCGTAAGTTCCGGTCGCGGGATCGTAATGATAGCAATACAGGAACAACTTTTCCGCCGGGTTGCCGACCTTGTTCTCGGCAGATTCCATAATGCCGAATTTTATGTCTTTCGGCGAATAATCAATGCCGTAAAAATAACGTGAAAGTTTGCCGTCGGGCGTGACGATCATCACACCGGCAGCGTGAGCAAATTGATCGCTCTTTTCGTCCCATTTGTAGCTAAAACCGGCCGCAGAAGTGACCCTTTCAATCGCTTCCTGCGTTCCCGTAAGAAAATGCCAGCCCGTTTCCGTACCCGGACGATTGTATCGTTCCATGTAGCTCGCTTTTTTGTTTTTTGCGAGATCGGCAATTGTATTCTCGCGGGCGTCAAAGCTGATCGCAACAACGTCAAATTCCTTTCCGGCGTCAAACGACATCCCTTTAAGCGAACCGGTCAGACCATTCAAAACCTGATTACAAAGCATCGGGCATTCGTAATAAACAAATGCGAGTATTACAGGCCGTCCGGTGTTGAAATATGTTGCCAAATTTACCGTCCTGCCGTCCTCGTCTTTAAGTTCCGTATCAAGCGGCAATTGCTCGCCAAGTTTTTGCTCGATGCCGACAGTTTTCAGCGCATTCGGCAGCCCCGTCGTCGCCGCAAACTCCGCCGGATCATATGTCTTTGGCGAATAAAGCGGCGAGTTGTAATGCTCGTTCTTTTGAGCCCACGCCGGAACGGTGAAAAAGTTTAAAAGTGAAAAAGTGAAAATGAAAAGAACACACACCGCCTTACGGAAACGCATTGCGTCATCTCTCCTCAAACCAACTTTTTCCCTTTTCCCCTTTTTCACTTTTTCACTTCACCGTCTGCTTTCCGACGCAAGCCTGCCCGCACTCGAATCTGACACTATCGAGTGCGAATCCTTAAAGAATTTTTCCGCATCAGCGCCGGACTTTGCCTTTACATTTTCCGCAAGAAATCTTTCCTTAGCCTTTTCAATCGGCATCATGCTCACCACGCCGGTCTTTTTGTCCTTTTGGCCGTGCTCCCATAAATCTTCCCACTGCTTTTTCATCTCAATGTATTCGGCCGCAGGAGCTTGCAATTCCATGTTCACCCAACCGCGTTCCGATTCAACGCCGAATCCAGGAGCAAGCTGAAGTCGCGGTTCGGGCGGCAGCCGCTCTTTCTCTTTCATCGCCATTGGATTGGCCGGATCGGCAGTTTCCCTGGAATAATCTTTCATCGCCCCAAGCAACGCCCACATTAGAGCAAACGTGATAACGATCAGCAGAAACAACCCGACCGCAAAGCCCAATATGCCCTTAAGCTGTATCTCGTTCTGCTCATACGGAGCATTTTGCTCGGCAGCGTTTGAATGTTTCTTCGATGACATATCTAATCCTAAACTTCGGCCATGATTTCAAATCTCAAATTTGAAATCTCAAATATTCGTTTCCTAATGTCCTATTCCGTGCTCGATCGCACCTTCCAAATAAGGATCTTTTATCGGCACCATCGGGCGTTTCATCAATTCGCCAAAAAACCACCACAACCAGATGCCGCCCACAGCAACCGGAGCCACGAGATCCAGCCAATGAACATAAAACGCGCCCTGCTCTATGCCGCCCGGCAAGACCCGATTGCTCGGCCCGATCAGATAAAACATATCAACGACGCGCATCACTAATATAAATATAGCAAGCGTCGCCAGCCACCGTGCCTTTCGCTTAAAATCCTGCTGTAGCAAAACGAGAAACGGGAATGCAAAATGAAACGCGATCAAAGCGATGCCGACAAAACCCCAGCCGCCTTTCATACGGGTGAGCCACCAACCGGTTTCTTCGGGCAGGTTTCCGGCCCAAATGATCAAAAACTGCGAAAAATTGAAATACGCCCAGACCATCGTCAATGCGAGCATCAATTTGCCGAGATCGTGAAAATGGCGTTTCCCGACCACGCGATCCATCGGAGCCTTATCCGACAAAAAGGAGAGAATGGTAACGACAAAGCAGAAACAACTCAAAGCCCAGCCTGCGACAAAAAGCAGTCCCCAGATCGTCGAGAACCACCGTGGATCCAATGTAAGCATCCAATCGACCGCCGCGAATGTCACGACCAGCGCGTAGATCACAAGAACGGGCCCGGAGAATCGGGACATTCGCTCAAGAACGAGCCGCGATTCCTCGACCGTATTCGTGGTGTCCTGTTCGGCGGACCATTTATTGAGCAAATAAATCATCAGGCCAAACATCGCAAAATATATGATCGAGCGCACGATCCAAAACCACGGCATTAAATAGATGCCGCGCTCCTTAATAAAATGGTCGGTTGCGGGCATGGCCGTCCATTCATAAAACTGATGAGTCCAAACGCCGATCGCAAGCGGAACAAACATTAAAATTATCAACGGCAAAGTCCGCGTTCCGGCCTCAAGCATCCGGCGTATCACAACGCCCCAAGCGCCGCCCGTCAAATATTGCAGCATCAAAACGCCGAGACAACCGATGCCGATACCGCCCCAAAATATGAATCCGAGAAGCCAGGAGCGCAAAGCCTGTTCAGTGTTGAAATAAGCCCCGACTGCCCATAGAATCAACGCAATGCCGCCGACGCCGAGCGCCAGCGTTCGCAATCGGTCTAACTCTTTCGGAGCAAAATAATTGCCGGGATCAGCCATTTATTTTTGCCCTCCGTGAGTATCACTGGCTTTATGCGTTTCGGTGTTTGTTTCGGTCTTTGAATCCATCTTCAAATTTTCTTCCGGGCTCTGACTGACCTGAAGCGCGCGAATGTATGCGGCTATCGCCCAGCGATCCGCCGGCTGAATTGAATAAGCGTAACTGTTCATTTTGCCCCAACCGTTTGTCATAACGTCAAAGAAGTGGCCGACCGGAGCATTTCGCAAACGGTCATCATGATAAGTTGGCGGTTGCGGAAAACCGCGCCGGACGATCATGCCGTCGCCATTCCCTACCGGCCCGTGGCAGACGATGCAGTAAATGTTATATCTCTCCTGGCCGCGATCAACCAGTTCTTTCGTCACAGGAACCGGAAATTCGTCAATGTCGTTTGGGAAACTGGAAACAAGCGTGTTGCCTGAAGCGTCGGTCGTCGTGGCAACCGGCGCGCTTAGATTTGGATTATCGATCTTGCCGGTGTAAAACGCCTTATCGTCGCGTAGCTGTCCGCGTGCCACAGTCCCCTCAGGCATATCGCGCGAAGCCCTCTTATCGCTAAAAAACTCGCTCTTCTTATAAGCCTTGTAACGCGGCTGATCCTGCATGTCAAAACGAACACCACAAGCAGAATTGAGAATACAAAAGACAGAAATCAGAATTAAGCCGACATAGACACGGCCATTTCTGTGCTGATTTCTGACTTCTGACTTCTGACCTCTATTCCGGAACATCAAAGACCTCCTGCCCGCCCAGGCTTTCCATAAAGCTTCTTGTCTTTTCGTAATCGTATAACTCATCAACCGATTCGATAATGAGAAAGAACTTTTCGCGCGTCGCCAAAGCAAATCTCGGAACATTAAAGACCGGATGATACGGCGCCGGCAGCCCGTTCAAAAACAGCATTCCAAAAACCGCTGTAAAAGCCGAGAAAAGGATCGTCAATTCGTATGCCGGCGGAATAAACGCCGGAAGGCTGAAATGCGGCCGGCCGCCGACGATTATCGGCCATTCGATCACGTGCACAAAATATTGAAGCCCAATACCGGACATCAGTCCCGTGATGCCGCCGACGAATATCAAATAAGGCAATATGCTCCGCTTGATGCCGAGTGCTTCATCTATCTCGTGCAGCGGGAACGGCGAAAAAGCGTCGGTCTTCCGATAACCGGCGTCGCGCACCTTGCGCGCGGCGTCAACCAGTTCGGTCGCCGTGTCAAATTCAGCCATTATCCCGTGAAGATGTTCCTTCATATCACTACTGCTTTTGCAATCCGGTCTTGGTTATTATCGAGGCCTCCTGATACTCCTCGTAATCAGTATTTATTTCCCAGAGATCATTTCCCTTGTTATTCAAAATGTTCTCTGCGGCCAAAAGGCCCATCAGTATCGAATGATCCTGATTGTTATACTTAAAAGCTCCATATCGCCCTATCGGCATCAAATTCTTTATCGTTCTCAAATAATTTTCGACCGGCTCCAAAACGTCTCTGTAACCCTTCGAATATATCGGATAGCAACGGTTAATTCTGTAAACCTTGCCATCCAATATTTCGGCATGTCCGATCAAGCCTGTCTGTCTGATCTCTTTTTTGCCCATCTCGATCAGCTCTTCATCGGGCATGTGCCATAGCTCATCTTCTTCCTGACACCAAAACTCCATGCACAAAATCGAAGTTTTTTCATCACCGTATAATTGCGGCACCCAGTTCCGAAAATTTGTTATCCGCCCGCAATTCAAACTCGGCGAATGAACATAAAGCCAATTGTCCAGAAAGAGGTCCGTCGAATCTATGTTCAGATAAACGAGGATCGTGTTTCTGAACCTCAACGATTGCGCCTTTTCCCTGATCTCATCCGGAGCCTCTTCAAGCCGTGTAACCAGCAGCGTGAGCGGCATCGTCGAGACCACGTAGTCGAATTTTAAGTCCTCGCCCGTCGTAAGTATCAGGCCGGTAGCCGTCCCGTTCTCTGTCACGACCTTTTCGACGCCGGTGTTGAGTCTCAGATTGCCGCCGTTCTTCTGAAATTTCGCGGCCATCATGTCGTAAACCATTCCCGTTCCGCCCATCGGATACGCAAACTGATCAACCAGGGTCTGATGTTCCTTGTTGCCGCCGCCTAGAAATGCATTTTTCACCGCTTCCTTTAAAGACATTTTCTTGATCCGCTGTGCGGCAAAATCGGCATCCAGTTCGGTGCAGCTTATTCCCCACAGCTTTTCGGAATAGGTCTCGAAGAAAACCTCAAAAAGCCTCCTGCCAAAACGGCTCGTAACCCACGTTTCAAAGTCTCCTTTGAACTCGGTCGGCGACAATTTCTCTTTCAAATAGCTAAAAACACATCTGGCCGTTTCTAAAACGCCCAGTTTTGCAAACGCATCGAGCGGCTTGAGCGGATAATAGAAGAACCGGTTGTTGTAAAAGATCCGGGTCATTCTAGCGACCATCTCATATTGGTTTTCAACGGCCTCAAGCCAAAACTCATTCACCCTCGAATCGGATGAAAAAAACCTGTGCGGCCCGATGTCAACTTTCTGATCCCACAGCGTGATTGTCTTTGCCAACCCGCCCACGCTGCCGCTTATTTCAAATAAAGTGACCTCTACGTCCTTCTGTTTTGAGAGCTGATAGGCAGCCGTCATTCCCGCCGGCCCGGCGCCTATGACCGCTACTTTTTTCAAATACCCTTCTCCTTCTCTCATCGCGAAAACATCGTGCGAATCAGCTTCCGACGATAAGCCCCCTAATCTTTCTGTGGCGGATCCGTCCTATCATATGTATATTCGACCTCAAGAACGCTCTCGTCAAAATCCTGCTGATGGCCATGAACATTCGCGTCGGGCAAAAGCGTCCTGACCTCAAATATCGAAATGATCGGCACAAACCTGACGAACAAATAGATCAGCGTAAAGAAAAATCCGATAGTGCCTATAAACATCGACCAATCGAACACCTGCGGGCTATACATCGCCCATGACGACGGCAAAAA
>JAYVFJ010000216.1:0-16839 GCA_043773225.1 Chloracidobacterium sp. | reverse complement strand
GTCTAAAAACTGCCCCTGCGTCGATCCCGTTCCGGTTTCAGCTGCCATTCCCCAGAGCGTGAAATCAGCAAGCCGCGGCAGATCGGTTTCTTGGTCTCGGGCCGCTTTCGTTACCTCATCTATCCGCGACAAAGCGGCAGAAACGGCATTGAGTAGGGATCCCAACAATCGCGGCCGCGCGGTCTCAAAATCACTCCAAAAGGTTGTTTCATCAAAGCGCCGGGAAAGTCTCGGCAGGTGCAGCAGAATTGATCTATCGAGCAAGTCAGATCGACTGATAACTTCGTCGATGCCATTAAGAATTATCGGCCTCATCAGGCTCATTAGAATCTCGTCGCCGTCGCTGTAAAGTTCACGAATCGAAAAGCCGCCGCCGGTGGAAAGACGACATAAAGCATCTGACATTTCCGGCCGCATAGAAGAGAGATTATCGAGCGATATGACCCAGCTGTTATTGGCTGCGATCATCAAGTTTTGTTCATCTTTCGGAGTGCTGCGTAGCGGAGCCTTATTCGGATCGGTGAGAAGCCGAATTACCCTTGCGGTCGTGCTTTTGCCGCTCCCCTGTTCGCCGTGAAGCACTAACACGGGAAACGGTTTATTAGGCCGGAACGCTGCGACGAGCCACGCCAACAACAAACTCCAATCTTCGTCGTTGACATTTGCAAATCGCCTTAGTTCGTCAATGTTCCCGCCTCGCTCCGGCAATGGAAATGGCATCATTCCGCGTGTCCGCCGAAATTTTACGGGCGAGTTGTCGATCACACTCCAGCCGTCTTTGGTGATCTCGACAGCTTGCCAGCGATCGTTCGCCATGTCTAGATATAGGTTGCCGTTGTTTTCAGCGACACGCAGGCTTACGGCCTTTGTTTCGCTCTCGAATGAAGCCTTACCACCTAAGCCGCTGATAACGTCATGGACACTTTGAGACGACGGCACGGCCCGCTCTATGCTCCAATATTGGTATGAAAGCCATTTACGAAAATCACCTGATCGCAAAGGGAATGTTTCCTTATGAGAGTTGACGGCGATCGTAGCGAACCCTTCACCGTCCGGCGTATGAAAAAGTTCAACATCCTCGGCTAGTTTCATTAGACGTGATGCTTGGGTTACTTTTGCGTCATGCTCCGTTCGCGGCTTCGCGGCGGCTATTTCATGCGCGATTTCATTAATCTCCACCTCGACATCGACCGGCGCGATTATAGGACAGAGATCTTCGACGGTAAGACCGACTGCCCCCCAGTGCGACGGTGGCGAACACTTCTTATCACATTCGAGATAAATCATCCTGTCGGCCTCTCGAATAGTCATCCTTACCGCCTCGCCGGGAAAGTTTGGACAGTGAGCCGTGAAGCCGTCACCGTTTTTTTCGGGATCGGGATACCGCAGAGCCACTTCTTCAAGCTGCATGGTTTGATCTCCTTGTTTCGGCCGGCGTGACGCCGTGCCGTGATCTATTGCGTTCCCTCAAAAATTCGAACTTTTCAAAGATGGACATGCCCTGCGCCGACATGCCCTGCGTTGCTTTTAATAATTCGTCCCAACTCATCGGCGACAGCAGCTTGAAACGGCTCTCAGACTGCGCGGTTGAATCTGCGAAGCCCTGAAAATAACCCTTCCAATATGCCCGGTCTTCTGCCGATAGATATTTGAGTTGGTGTTGTTTTGGTATTAGTCTCATATATTGTTTCCTTATTTGGCCTGCGGCTGCGGTTAAAACGAAAAAAGCACCGCCTTTTTACTAGACGATGCGCGCGGATTGTGATATAGTTTTCACAAATGACGCCGGAATCGTCATTGAGTTGGAAATTGCCCTCGCCTTTGCCGGAAGAGGGTTTTTTCCTTTTTTAGGGGCTTACGCCCATTGTGTTAATTCAAAGTCGGCACAACTACGGCAAAATCAAAACAACCTATATTGTGTCGCTTGCCAACTGTGTCATTCGCTCCTTAACTTTCATTCTTAATTCGTCCAAAAATCTAACACCGCGAGAATCGAGCGCGTCGATTGTCGCTTGATAGCTTTGACCGACAAAACCTTTTACCAATTCGACCAGGCTTTCCGACGGTGTATCGAGCAGCGAAAGTATCTGTCCCGACTCGGGCCGATCTGTCAAAATAAACTCGGAAATAAATTCCTCGGCAAGCTCGTCCAGCTCACTATCGGCCACAACGTCCTGCACTAAGTGAGCTATCAACTCATCAGGTGTCATCGGCTCCGCTTGCTCGACAAATTGTGCGTCTAAAATTTTGTCACTCATTTGTTTGCAGTTTCCTTTTTGGTTTCTTTGGGTTTGCCGTTCTGCTGAATTTTCGCAGCGAGATCGGCAAGCTCGCCGGGGTTGTTGCCGCTGCCGTTTGAAGCGGGTTGCTCGACAGGCTGCGCCGCGGGCCTCGGCTGCGTAGGCATCACCGGCGGCCGGCTCCCACCGATCAGGCTCGAAAGCAGCGGGGCAAACGTCCCGGCGTTTTTTCCGACGCTATCAATCAGACGGGCCGCACCGCCCATAAATGATTCACTCGATCCGCTTTCCTGCTGGGGTGCAATTTCCTCACTGATCGCCTTTGCTTTGGTAACGATCCCCAGGCTCTTTTCGAGAATGTTCATTGCCTGCGTAGTTGCGTCCTGCTGCGGCTTTTGGGCCTGCGTGATCATTAGCATCATCAGTTCGCGTTGCTCGCGTCTCGATTCCTCTAAGGCCGAAATCAGCGTTTGCATCTCGCTTTGTGTGCCGTGCTTTTGTCGCTGGGCATCTTCCTCTAAACGCCGCAGTCGCTCTTTCAACAGAAGATTTTCGACCTCGGCGGCGTTCAACTGCCCGGCATCGGCTGCCGATAAAAATTCTTCCTGATCGGTATCGAGATGATCTTCCGGCTCAATATCGATTATCCTTTCCCTGTCCATCGGTTCTGTGTCGGGAATTTCGATAGTGAAAGACTCTTCAAAATGGCCCCTCGCATTGCGGATGTCCACCTTGTAATCGCCCGCCCCGCACATTTCGTTCAGAAAGGTTGGCAATCGACGTTCCAACGGATCGCCGATTACCGTTTCAGGATAGGAGCCGTGCTCTTTCTGTTTGCCGTCCACCACCCGATATACGACAACTCGACGCTCGGCTTTGGGTTGGCGAGTCCTGCGGGGTTTGCCCGGCTTTTCTTCGTTTGCTGCTTGTTCCATAAAAGTAATTCGACTGTTTGTTGACCGTAGCCCTAGTGTTACGTCGCGCGGTCTTTCCGCGTAGTTTGCCGGTGCGTGACGGTTGTTTACCGTCAACCATCCCGGCGATCTACTTAAAAAGTCCTATCAAGATCACGATCAAAGCCAGTAGAACCGCGGCGGCGGCAATAATTTTCAACGCTCTAAAACGGGGAACTAGCTCAACGGTGGGCATGACGTAATTAGCGCTTGGCATTTCTACATGCTGACCTTTTGGAGCGTTAACGTCACACCCATCGCTACAAATCAAGCCCAGTTTGTTTGCGGCTTCGTTGATCAAATGAAACGGTTCCGGGGTGCTGCCCGCGTTAAAAAATCCAAACGCCACCGCCTCACCCGTTGTGTATTTACATTCATTGGCTCGGTCGTTGACTATGATGTCGCCGGGCCGAGACCTGCCTCGTTCGTAAAGCCAATCCTGTATTTCCGGTGGGCGATACCCCTGCACAACAACTAAGCAATGCCCTTTGCTTCGCACATATTCAATAATCTGAAAACAAGCCGCCGCCAATTGCGGCTTCACTTGAGAGAGCTTCCATCTATTAGCCCGGACAATACTGATTTGATCAGCCAAATTACTGAGCACGTTCATTGCTTACCTCCGTGAACGCGGAGGCTCGCGCATCAATAAATAGAGGCCTACCACACCGGCGGCGATTGGTAGCGGATGCTTCCCGATAAAATCGGTGAGGTTCCCAAAGGCATCTTCGGCCAGTCCGCCATTAGGCGGGCCGCCAGTTTGTGGGCCGCCACTGGGCAGAGCCTGCGGCTGAGGCGCATAGCCGCCATGCCCGTAAGACTGGAGGCCGTAACCGATCTGTTGCGTCGGGTTGTGGCCGTATGCTCCAATGATTTGCGATGTCAGCCCAAATCCTTGGTTGATGAACGACGCCCACCAGGGCGCATTGCCGCCGCCTGTGTTGTAGGTCGGAGACGTCGTGCCGCCGCCGGAACCTGTGGAACCGCCGCCGCCGTTTTCCGGCGGATCGCCAAAATGCCAGCCGAGATTGTCGTCGCCGTTAAAATTAAATCCGTTGAACATTGCTTTTTACCGCCTTTTTTGTAGAAATGAAAAAAGATTTAAAGACGCACCGCGTGGCGCGTCTTGACAACTACTCTCCATCGTCGTCGGCTTCGTCTTCGTCCTGACTGTCAGGGTCTTCACCGAGATATTCGGAAACATCGTCCTCAAACGCGGGACCATATGCCTCGGCGAGAGTCTCCCTTGCACTGTCAATAGCTTCTGACGTCGAGACTCTCGATCCGTCTGATTCATCCAGCGTTGCCACCGCCTGCACTATCGCGTCTTTAAGTTCTTTAATTGTTGCCATGATAATTTTTTCCTTTTGGTTGTTAAATTCAGGTCTGACCTGTTGCCCAACAGACTAGAACATTCCAAACGACCAAATATATAGCTGGAATAAAAGAACCAACCGGAAATTATTTAGTGTCATTCGGGCGGTTTTAGTAAGTGTTTATATTTCCGCAAGATACGCCTTATTTGGGCCCGCTCCTTTTTTTTCGTGCTTTCCCTTCTACTTGTCGGATGGAGATTAGAACGAACGGCCTCGACGTTTTTTGTTTGCCAAAAAAGATAGATAACGTCGCATGGCCGTTTCCCAAGACCTACCAATTTTCCGGTGGTAACGTCCAGCCTGGCTTTCGGGCGACCGGCTTTCTTTTTAGCTTTAACAAACGGCCACATGCACGACGGGCATGGCGCAAATGCAGGGTTGAGTAAGGAAAGTAGCCCGTTAACGGCGGGCGTCACTGATTGCTGTCTCTCTCTTTTCCGGGCGGCGCGGGCTTCACTTATCGCCGTGGATACGGAAATATTTGGGATACTTACAGTCGTCCGCCTTTTGAACCGTGATTGACCTGATATGTTCGATTTAATCATTATGAAAGTTGCCTTCCTTTTGTGTAAGTTATTAACAAAACTTATATTGAATAATACGGTTAATAATGTCAAGGGCATTCCGGCGCGCCGCGAAAGGAATTACGCCGCTCTCGGTCAGCACTTTTTCAAGCCACATGATCAGCCTCGGCTTCGGCCTTAAACCTGGTAAACATTGCGCTCGATTCAGGGTGATCGTAGATTGTTACGCTGCGGCCATTTCGTTGCACGGTAACGCTCTCTCCGTATGGCGGGGGCAGTGCCGGGGCCGGGGGCCGCTCGGAGCGGACGGCCGAATCTCGAAAGCCGTCAAAATATCCTCTCCAATAGGCCTTGTCTTTCGGTGAAAGTTTCTGTATCTCGCGTTGGTTGGGTATTAGTTTTAGAGCCATAATTCCTCCGTGTAAGGTTTTCCGTTTTGGCAGTTTCTTGCCACAGCCGCGCTTTTGGTCTGGGTTGGTTTGGATCGGTAATCGAAGCGAAATCCCCCAGCAACGGCATTTTACTAAGACTGACATTTCGTTTGGCCTCGTTACCGATCCAAGTAAATACTACGAAATTACGAAACTCTTACAATTACGACCTCTCAAACCTGTTAGTGTTAAATGCGGGCGATCAATCGTCCGGCAGTAGTCACCATCATCAGGATTTATAATCAATGCAAAACATCATAGAATTTACACCGTCACGAGCCGGGAAATACAATTGGAACACGATAATTTTTGTGGGATTGTTTCACGTTGTTGCGGTTGCGGCGCTGTTTACGTTTAGCTGGCAGAATTTATTGGCGGCATTTATTTGCTGGTGGGTCGCGGCGAGTTGGGGCGTCGGCATAGCGTATCACCGGTTGCTCACGCATCGCGGATTTACGACGTCGAAATGGATGATGCGTTTTCTGGCGACATGCGGCACGTTCGGTCTGCAATCGGGGCCGATCACTTGGGTGACGACGCACCGCATCCATCACGCATTTACCGAGACCGAAAAAGACCCGCACAGCCCGCGCAACGGCACCTACTGGTCGCACATCGGATGGATATTTCGCGGCACCGCCCAGGCACATTCAGAAGCGACAAAGCAGAGATACTCGCCCGACCTGATGAAGGACCCGTATCTGAGATTTCTCGATGATTATTATTATTTGACGACAATTGCCATGTCCATTGTTTTGTTCGCCGTCGGAGGCTGGACGATGGTCGTGTGGGCTGTTGTTTTTAGGATCGTCGTCAGTTGGCATTTTACCTGGCTCGTAAATTCGGCAACGCATCTGTGGGGCAGTCGCCGTTTTGACACGCGCGACGATTCACGAAACAACGCGCTGGTCGCCGCCGTCACTTTTGGCGAAGGCTGGCACAATAATCACCACGCATTTCCACGCAGCGCGCGGCACGGCCTCACATGGAAGGAATTTGACATCAACTGGTATCAACTGCAAATTCTCGAAAAACTCGGCCTCGTCAACAACGTTTACGCATACGACCTTGCGACCGAATCCGAAGCTCCGAAGGAACTAAAAATAGCCGCGTAAAGCAAGTAAAAAGGCAAAAGTAAAAAGGCAAAACTAGAACTCGCTTCTATTTTTGCCTTTTTACTTTTGCCTTTTTACTTTCTTGCCTTTTTACTTTTTACTTAAGCCATGCGTCGGCGCAAAACCGCAATTTTTTTTCTGATATTTGGCATCAGCCTCTCGGTGCTGGCGGTCGCTTTAAATGTCGGTTGGATTCTGCTCAATCTTCGCCAAGTCGCCCTGCTTGTTTTTGGCATCATCTTTTTCGCTTTGATAATCACCGGCTTGATATTGAACACGATCTTTCTCGTTCGCGAGATTCGCCGCAATGAACAGCACGACGCTTTTCTAAATGCAGTTACGCATGAATTGAAAACGCCGATTGCTTCGATCAAGCTATATCTCGAAACATTAAAATCGCGCGACCTCGACAAACAAAAACGTGACGAGTTTTACGACATAATGCTCGCCGATAACCAGCGTCTGCTCAACACTGTCGAACAGGTTCTCCAGGCGAGCCGCACACGCGAAAAACAGCGGCTGATGAATCTTGCTGAGATCAATATGAGCGATCTACTCAGCGACACAATAAAAACCGTCCGCGAACAACAGCATCTCAGTGAAACGGCGATCAGATTTTCCGTTCCCGCTGAGAGTATAAAGGTGCTCGGCGACCGCTCCGAACTTCGGACCGCGATAACAAATCTTCTCGATAACGCGATCAAATATTCTGATGGAGAACCAAAGGTCTCTGTTCGATTAGGTTCATCGGGAGCAAAAACTGCCGAAGTGTATATAAAAGACAATGGCATCGGCATCGCCCGCGCCGACCTAAAGCGCGTTTTCAAACGATTTTACCGCGTGCCGAATGCAACTGATGGCGCCGCAAAAGGCACCGGCCTCGGCCTCGCCATCGTCCGTTCGATCATCGAAAAACACGGCGGCAAGATAAAAGCCGAGAGCAAAGGCGAAGGGAAAGGGACGACTTTTTTTGTGCAACTGCCGAGAATCCAATGAAATAAATCGAGAAATATGATTGAAAGAGACGCAGCAATTGAAATTCAAGCACACGCTCTCAAAGCGGTTGAGTCATTGAGTCGTGCGCTTAATTCATCGATTGGTAAATGTTCGGCTGAAGATTTCGAACTTATTAAAAGAGGAGTAGGCTTGTCGATTGGAGATATTCAGATGGAATTATTGGAAGTGATAAACGCTCAGTATCCCGATCTCGACGACCTTAAAGACTTGTAGGCACTAGTTTAGGATGAAAATTCTCATTGTCGAAGACGAAGAACATCTGGCCGACGGCTTGCGATTTAATCTTGAAGCCGAGGGCTACGAGGCCGAGATCGCGTCGGACGGTGATGTCGCGCTCGAAAAACTAAGCAGAACAACTTTCGACGCCGTAGTGCTCGACGTTATGCTGCCGACGGTCGATGGGTTTGAAGTGGCAAAACAGATGCGGGAGCGTGAAGATTACACACCGATCCTGATGCTCACGGCACGCGGCCGGCCCGAAGATGTTCTTCTGGGATTTGAGGCCGGGACAGACGATTATCTTCCAAAACCTTTCGATCTCGACATCTTTCTCGCACGACTCAAGGGCCTTTTGCGGCGTCGGCAGTGGCTCCGCGACGAATCAAAAGCTGCGAACCCGCCGACCGGTGCCGAGATAAATGGCCGCTACATAGATTTTGAAAATCTCGAACTCAGAAACGGCGAGGAGACCATTCACCTCACGCTGATGGAAACAAAACTCCTGCAATACCTAATCGAAAACGAAGGCCGCGCCGTCTCGCGAAAAGCCATTCTCGAAGAGGTCTGGCACCTCCAGGAAGACACCGACACGCGGGCAATAGATAATTTTATCGTCCGCCTCCGCAAACATCTTGAGGACGAGCCAAACAACCCAAAGATCCTCCAAACCGTCCGCGGCGTCGGCTATCGGTTCTTGCTAGGAGCTGACAGTTAGCGGCTAGCAGCTAGAATGCAAATGGTTTTCTGCACAATTGAGCCGGGTTAAAACCTTTACATTTTTCCGCCAGTTTTCGTGCAGTTCAAACCGCCAAAGCTCGATCTCGGGCGAAACTGTTCGTGCAAAAAATTCAAAGTCGCGATGAAAGCTCCACGCCGGGGCGGCGAGATAAATGAGTGCAGGTTTGTCGAGAATTTCGCGCCCTTCAAACAGATCGGGCAGGCCGCGACGACGCTGCAATTCGATCTTTCGCCAATAGTCTGCGGCCTGAAAGATCATCTCTCTGTCGGGCTGCGTTTTTAGCTCGATTATCACAAGACGCCCGTCTTTGCGAAGCGCGAGCAGGTCGATCTTGTCACTGACGAAACGAAATTGGTTGTAGATCGGCGACAGAATCAGATTGTCGTCGAGCAGTTTGATGTTGCGGCGAAGGATGGATTCGAGCCACGCCTCGGGTGCCGTGCGATAGTGTTCGTGACGTTTATTCACGGCGTCAGCCGAACGACTGATCTCAAGACTGTCAACCAATTCTGCCAGATCATCCCAGCTTTCATCCGATAAAATATGCCGTTCTCTCCCGACACCGAACCATGCCTTTTCGATACCGATCATCGTGCGAACACGAGCAAACGGCAGCCCCATAAACCTCAAAGTTTCGCCCTGTTTTGAATAGACAACATCTATTTTGTCAGGTGAAAGCTCGATGATCTTTTGCGAAGTAATGCTCGGTTCGGGCGATTCGGGAAGCTTGAGTTTCTTCGCCTTTTCACGCCACAGCTCGCGGATTTTTCTTTTCGGCAAGAGGGTCAGACGAGGTTGCTCAGGTTTGCGGTCTATCTCGACAACGGTGATCTTTGCCTTCCAACGCTCGGTCAAAAGCGCGTGCAGCTTTTGCGCATTTTTTGCCTGCCGCTTTTCGCAGATGATCCAAATTTCGTTGACCGTTTTTTTCTTTCTCAATCCGAGTTTTTCCAGCCATAGAATTGCAGCAGTAAAAACTGCTTCGACCGTAAGCGTCGATGTCACATCGGCGATAGCGGCCATCGGCACTTTTTCGGCAGAGTCACAATTGATCTGTGCGAGACGGCCGTTTTCTATGTTGAGTGCAACGCGGCCAAGTTTTGAGCCGACTAAATTATCTGCAATCATTCCCGCGATTTCGTTCGCTTTCTCAAGCCGTGCGATCTCAACTTCAGCCGTAAGCTCTGCCGCAAGCACACGCGGAATAAGCCGCATCGTCTCCTGTTTCTTAGCAAAAGCACCTGAAACGTCTATCGTTATCTCGCCGTCATTGTGACCAAACCCGTTCAGCCGCCAAGAGTGAAAACCTTTGTCGTCAAGAAAACCGAAATGAGCTTTTTCACCGTCTTCGGCGATGTCTATTTCATGTTTTTCGAGCGGAAAAGTGTGGCCGATATCACGAACCAGCAGCCACTCGTGACGGCCGTCAACAATCTCTCGCAATTCGTCCGCATTTACCATTTATAATTCGCCGCAAAATATTTTACCATCGCCGCCGCCCAATCGGCATAGCCCTGCTCGGATGGATGAATGCCGTCGGCAAAAAAGCCGTCTCTAATAACTTCAGTTGGTTGCGGATAATAAAAAACGCGATCCATCTCACGCGTAAATTCAAGGATATTGTCATTATGCATCTTCGACAATTCCCACAATATTGTTTTTATCGGCTGGGGCATTATCGGCGAAGCGACTATCATCGGACAATTTGTAATAAAGATCACAGCGTCAGGATTGCTCTCTCGCAAAAGGCCGAGCAATTCCGTCATATCACACCGCCATTTGAGCGGGCTTGAGAGTTTCATCACGTCGTTGCCGCCTATGCCGAGCAGTATAAAGTCAAAATTCTCGTGTGGCATCTGAGGCAATAACTCGTCAATCGTCCGCCGCGCCGTGACGCCGTTTTTTCCGATCACTTTCCATTCAACCGCCCGCCTGATCCGCTCGCTCAGTTGTTGTGCAAATTGGCCTGCAAGCGCTAATTCATGCGTTCTTGCGCCCAAACCCGCAACGGTCGATTCGCCTATCACCAACAGCTTTGCCGCGTCTTCGCCTTCGCCACACTTTCCATGTTTGTCGCCGCCCGCTTCCGGCAAAATACCGACCTTCCACCGCGTGATCTGCCCCTGCAAAAGCAAAAACGGAGTGAGCGGAGCGATCATTGCCGCGCTCCTAATAAACCGCCTCTGCCATCCACGCAAATTCTTGTCGTTATTATCCATCCAGATCGTTATGTTAAAATTTAAAGACTCGAATGTTTTTGTCAACCTCGCGTAAATTTTTAGCCACCGATTACACAGATTTAACAGATAAATAGATTGGGTTTATCCGTTTGATCCGTGTGATCGGTGGCAAAAGTTAAAATGGAACAGCTAAAAAAATTCGCACGCTATTTTAAGCCCTACAAGGGCACGATCTTGCTCGGCATTTTGTGCATCCTTGTGTCGATGGCGTTCGGGTTGTTTGTGCCCTATATGGTCGGCCAGGCGGTTGACAATCTTGGCAAGGGGATAACGCGCGAAAAGATCATTTATTACCCGCTCGTTATCCTCGGCATCAGCGCGATAAGCGGAGTGTTTTTGTTTCTGCAACGCCGTCTGCTGATAAACACATCGCGTCATATCGAGTTTGACATGCGGCGCGATTTTTATGCGTCGCTCGTCGATCAGCCGATGAGTTATTTCCACGAAAACCGCGTCGGCGACCTCATGGCGCGTGCGACAAACGACCTCGCCGCGATCCGCCAGATCGTCGGGCCGATGATCCTCTACAGTTTTCAGGCGATCTTTGCGTTGTGCATCTCATTGCCGATAATGCTCAACATCTCGGTCAAGCTCACGCTGCTTCTGCTCATTCCGCTGCCACTCGTCTCGCTGACCGTCAAATATCTTGGCGAGCAAATTCACAAACGATTCGAAAAGATACAGGAATTTTTCTCCGACATCACTGCCCGCACACAGGAAAATCTCACGGGCGTTCGCGTCGTCCGTGCATACGCTCAGGAGGACGCCGAGATCGAACAGTTCCAGATTCTCAACCGCGAATACGCCGCGCAAAACCTGCGTCTAGTAAAATACGCCGCAGCAATGCGCCCACTATTGTTTTTCTTTATCGGCCTTGGCTTTGTCATCATCGTCGCTGTAGGCGTGCCAATGGCCGTTCGCGGCGAGATAACCGCTGGCGATTTTACAGCTTTCATTCTCTATCTTCAGCGGATGATCTGGTATCTGATCGCGCTCGGCTACGTCGTCAACCTCTACCAACGCGGCACCGCTTCGCTCAAACGCTTTAACGCGATCCTCGAAGCCGAACCTGCGATCAAAGACGCGGAAGATGTCCGCGAACAATCACCGATAAAAGGAAAGATCGAATTCCGCGATCTTGATTTTGCATACAAGTCAGAACCACCTGCGGTAGCGGGTGGTTTAACGCTGTCAGGAAATACCTCGGCCTTGAACGACGACGTTGATCAACCACCCGCTACCGCAGGTGGTTCCGACAATCTGGTCCTCAAAAACATCAATCTCGTCGTCGAGCAAGGCAAAACCGTCGCCTTCGTAGGCAAAACCGGCAGCGGTAAATCGACGCTTGTAAGCCTCATTCCGCGTCTGCTTGACGCATCCAACGGGAGCGTTCTGGTTGACGACCGGCCATTACGCGAATACCCACTCGCACAATTGCGAAAATCAATCGGCTTCGTCCCGCAGGAAACTTTCCTCTTCAGCGACACGCTTGCGAACAATATCGCCTTCGGAGTGGAGAGTGGAGAGTGGAGAGTGGAGAAACACAGTAACGGAGCGACCTCCGACTCTCGACTCTCCACTCTCCACTCTCCACTTAGCGTCGAAGCCGCCGCTACGATCGCCGGTCTCGCCGATGACGTCGAGCAATTTCCGGGCAAGTACGAACAACTCGTCGGCGAACGCGGCATCACGCTCTCAGGCGGACAAAAGCAGCGAACCGCAATTGCCCGGGCAGTCATGCGCGACCCGCGCATTCTCATCCTCGACGATTCACTGAGCGCAGTTGATACATACACTGAGGAAACTATCCTCCACAACCTCCGCGATGTCCGAGAAAACAGAACGACACTCATCGTCTCGCACCGAGTCTCAACAATCCGCGACGCCGACCTCATCTGCGTCATGTCAGAGGGCCGCATAATCGAACGCGGCACCCACGATGAACTCCTCGCTCTCGACGGCGAATACGCCGACCTCTACGAACGCCAGCTCCTCGAAGAAGAATTGGAAGTTACAGACTAAAATCGAGCTGCATTTTTCCGTGAAACAGATCGGAAAACCACGTCATATTCGGAAAGATACGTCATATTCGGAAAACTACGTAGTTTCGAGAAAGTTAGGTCATATTAAGAAAACCACGTCATATCCGGAAAGTTGGTATTTCAATAAATCTGTTTTGATGTTATGTTGAGGCTATGAACCGAAATCGCATTTGCCAATCGTCCGCCGTTGCAGCCTACATTGAGGGACGCGGTTCACCGTGAACCATTATTGACGATAGCTTTTCACGCCCTTTTCGGAATAAGTGATACGTGAAAAGTAAAAAGTGATAAGCCTGCCCAACTTACCACTTATGCCTTGTCACTTATCACTTATTCCGAAGTCATCAACTGGATATTTGAAAATTTATTTTGGGACGCGCCGAGAAAGGTGAAAAGTGAAAAAGCGCAAAAGCGCAAAAGTTATGAGATCGCTACCAACAACTTTTTCACCTTTTCACTTTTCACCTTTTTCACTTTCAAATCTCTGGGACGCGCTATTTCACGAACCGAAACTCGCCAAACTTCTCAGGCACGTGAAAATTTGCCTTCCCTGTTTCGGTCGCCTGCCAGGCAAGATAGCCGCGTGTCGGGTCTTTTCCGACACAGCGAAACAGATTACCGAGCCAGACGTCGCCAATCTTTGGTGTTTTTCCCAGGGACGCAAACGGAATTTTGATCGCCATCACGACTTTGTCTCGTCCGATCTTCGCGGCCGAGGTCATCCCGGACCTGTAATCCCACTCGGTCTTCCGTTCTTGGGACGCAAGTATTTCGATACCAAGATCAATCCATTCACCATTCGGCGCGATCTCAAATTCGAAATACTTATTTCTCTGGGACGCATCCGGCGCGATAAATATTTCGCAAACGTCACGATCCCACAGGCCAACGATCTTTTCTGTGACATCTGCTTTTTCACTGACTACAAGCGGTTCGCTCTGGGACGCATCGAATCGAACATAAAGCGCCGTGTCCGACCACAATAGCCTCGCCGTAAACTGCCGTCCGGTTGGGGCCGCTTTTCCCGACCAGTATTTGGTTATGACACTCTGGGACGCGCGTTTCCAAGCCGGATCATCGAGCCGGCCGATCGAAAAATCTTTAAGGATATGTTTGATAGTCAGGTGAGTCGAATTGGCCATTTTATTCTGGGACGCAACTGTCCCGACGCTTAAAATGCAGATGACAATAACTTGTAAGGCGAGACGTTTCACGTTTGAACTCAGCCGCCTGTAGGGTGACCGAGGTAAGTCTATACCACCATGTGTTGCCGCCGGCATCTTCGACCCATAGCAGCGAGTCGCCGAGTTTCAGCAGCGTATGGTTAGGCGTGACTTTTAAGCTCATTGAGAATTAAATGCAATTTGGTCTCTCCGCTGGTTGCGATGTCTTTACCTTTCTCAGTGCCCGAATACTCACTGGAAATGGCCATACACCGCTGTCTCACTGACTCTAGGTAAGAGTCTCCAATGGGCCAAGCCAAGAATAAGTCCCACTCGTCGTGATAGCCACTCGACAGAACGTTCTCAATCGCAGCGATGACGTCGCTCTTTGTAAAAGCAGCATGTTGTCTCTTCGTTTGGTGGTTAGCCCACCTAAAGAAACAGAAGACCGCGATGACAAGCAAAACAACGATCAGAACCCAATGCATACGCGCCTAACTACTTACTAACACCAACGCCGTTATAATAGATCTAAAATTTGCGGGTTATTACCAGCAAATTGGTAAGGCTGCCCGTCACTGCCGACAAATATTCGAGCCAACCGGATGAATCGACGACTTTTACATCGCTCACAACCGGTCGTCATCGCGTTCGATGTTCGTCCCTATTCCCTTTCCTTTGAGTATCCCTCGATACTCCTCAGTAGGGCGAACCGGTATCAACTCAAGGCCGCCGCCAATGTCGATAACGCGGAAACGGGTGCCGGGCTTGAGCTTCATTCGCTCTCGAACCTCTCGAGGTATGACAACCTGAAATTTTGATGATAGTGTAACGGTTTCCATGTCGATAGTCCTATTGTAAACGCTATCACTATCGATGCAAGAACTTTTTATGAGGTATTCAAAACCGTCCGAAAAGCCATCTTTGCGAGTTTCCAAGTGCGGTCCCAGTCGATCTTGCCGCCTTCGTCGCGGCCCATGATTTTGGAGACGAACATTTTGCGAAAGTCCTTGCCCTCGCGGCGGAGCATGAATTCTTTGGCGTATGGCTTGGCTGTTTCGAAGAAATTGAATTCCGGATCGGTGACGATGCCGATGCCTTCGAGCGTCATCAGGGCACGCATTATGTATGTGAAATTTGACGGCAGGCGAAACGGGTAATCATACATCACGTCTGCCAGATCGTAGGTTAACTCTTTGAAATTGACATCCTTGAGTTTCAGGTTGAAATGAAACTCGAACATCTTTTCGACGACCGGCATGACAATTTTTGGGTTGGTCCCGGGTTTGAGAAAATCAAGCTCGATGAGATCTTCGGCGATGCCGCCGGGATCTTTGTCAACAACGTGAAAAAAAGCGTCGATCATTTTTGCCTGAAGCTCAGGCGTGATGCGGCCCACCATCCCAAAATCGAAAAATGCAACGCGGCCGTCAGGCATTACGAGCAGGTTGCCGGGATGCGGATCGGCATGAAAAAAGCCATCTTCCAAAAGCTGTTTGAGGTAAGTTTTTATGAGCAAACGATTTACTTTTGCCGGCGAGATGTTGCGGCGGGCCTGTTCTTCGAGATCGGTTACTTTTGTGCCGTGGATAAATTCCATAGTCAGCACTTTTGAGGTGGTCGCGTTCCAATAGATCGTTGGGACATGAACATTCGACCAGTTCTTAAAATTGTCGCGAAACCGCTCGGCATTTTTGCCCTCGGCGACATAGTCCATCTCCTCGTGGATCGTCGTATCAAATTCGCGGAGCATTCCCGACCAATCGGCATTTTCGTTAAGCTGCGGAAATCGCTCGGCAAAGTTGGCTACCTTTTTGAGAATAACGATGTCGCCCTTGATCGTCGCTTCGAGGTTTGGCCGCTGAACTTTTACTGCAACTTCTTCGCCGCTATGCAAACGTGCCCGATAGACTTGTCCAAGCGAAGCGGCGGCGACCGGCTCAAGCTCAAATTCGGCGTAAACTTCGTTGATCTTACGTCCAAGCTCGTGCTCGATGATCGAAAACGCCACGTCGTTAGGAAACGCCGGAACCTGATCGACTAGTGTGCCCAGCTCTTTGACAAACGGCAGCGGCAAAAGGTCGGCCCGCGTGCCCATCGACTGGCCCATCTTGATAAATGTCGGCCCAAGCTCGATAAGTTTTTCCTTTAGCCAGACGGCCTGCTTTTCCTGATTCGCTTCTTTGTTTTCTGCATTGCCGACAAAAAACCGGCGAAGCAAAAGCATCAAACTCTGTAGGAACCAAAGACGGATACTATAAAGCGTTTCCCCATAGACGGCCGCTCTGGTCAGCCGCATCGCCCTTTCCAGACGTTCTTTTTTCTGTTTTTCCTGATGAGCGCGGTGGAGTTCAAGTTGATCGAGATAAAGATAAAGCGCCAGCATCGAGATAACCCGCGAAACCTCAAATATGCGCCAATAACCGCGAACGCCGTGATAACGCCCCTCAACCGCAGTCTCGACCTTTTGCAGCTCACGCTCTTCCTCGATCAACTGCGCATTCGTAATTTGTTTTGCGATCGCAAGTTCATTTGTGGAAATAAGCGCATGGCCGTTGTTTTCAGCAGCAGATATCTCTTTTTCAATTGTCGTCGTATCGGCCATTTTATTTGTCTCAGGGAAAGATTTCAAATGAGTCACAATGAACCGGTCGGAAAATGTGGAAATGCCGCCTATCAATCGTCAGGATTTTCGTAATGTTCAACCGTTCAGCCATCGAGAAAATACAAGCATCAACGAAATCAAGTTTTGCATCGTTGTATTTGAGGATGATTTCGGC
>JAYVFJ010000215.1:0-3078 GCA_043773225.1 Chloracidobacterium sp. | reverse complement strand
GTCCCCTCACCGAGCCACTCACTGGCTGACTTGCGCGGTTTTTTTATCTCCGGCGGAGCTTCGGGCAGGATGTCTTCCTGGAACGACTCGGCTGCATTGTCAAAAGGTTCGTCGGCAGGAAATTCTTCGCTTTGAATCGGTTCGTCTGAGACACCTTCGTCTCCGGCCGGACTATCATCCGGTAGTGTTTCCGGGTTTTCGGTTTCAGGATCACTGTCGTTATCGGACACATTTCCGCGGGCGGTGAACTTTTCGCGATCACCAAAATCGGTTCTTTTAGAGGCCTCGCTATCTGGCAGAGGTTCGTCTAACTCGAGGATGTCCGCGTCCGAAGTCACGTCATCGGAATGCAGAGGATCAGCGAAGACAGGTTTTTCTTGTGCTTCGGCAGCAAACGGATCGGTAGTAACGGGCGGCGGAACATCGCCGCCAATAGACCCAAACTGCCCGCCTTCCCATGTCTCAGGGCTTTCGCTCTGCTGTTCCATTGCACGAGTCTCGGCGTCGATCCGGTCTTGTTCCGCCCTTTCAGCCGCGATCCGAGCTTGTTCGGCGGCAATTCTTGCTTGTTCCGCACGGCGCGCATCCTCAATTGCCTTTTCGGCGGCGCGGCGTTCGGCCTTCAATGCCTCGGCGCGTCTATATCGAATGATCAGAAAAGTCAGGACGAGAAGGAACAGGCCGATGGAACTGGCGAGATGGCGCTGATTTGCATAATTGACCAAAGACCAAACACCCCACGTTTCGCCGCGATACTCATAACCCGAAGGTATGAAATCAGGGCTCGTGAGTATTTTCTCCAAGATCGCTCTCCAATCCCAATTAAGCTGACTGAAAAACGTATAAAAGGAAAGCGTTCCGAAAAAGAAGAAAAGCGCGGCGGCAATGCGTCCGACCACCCTCGAAGCAAATACCAAGGCACCCAGCGTCATCACCAGAATCAGCATCGCGCCCATTGAGAAAACGCTGAGAATGTTATTAGCGAACGCCGGGCTAAAGCCTAAATATTCGAGATTGCCGGCCTGGAAATAGAAGAGAAAATGGTACCGAATGCGTTCGCCGGAAAAATGCGGAAACTCGGTCGGGAAATTATGCCCGCGGGCAAACGATTGCATTATCGAGAGCGTCGAACCGTAATCGCTCGATTGGTGGATGCCGATAAGCATGTTGCCGTCCTTCATGCCAAAGGTGGTGAACATCAAGTAACACCCCAAGAGAAAGACGGCGCCGAATGCGATCCAGTCCCATTTGCGGAATTCCGTATCGGTTCGGTCAGCGTCGGTTAAGAGGACGTCGTTTGGCGGCCGTGTTCGCAGCCAATAAATAAAGGCGATTGACGTGACAAAAAACAAGAGATTGCCCAACATCAGAGGCACCGACGTCCAATAAAAAAGCAGCGCGCTGAGATATGTCCACCAACTGCTGATAAGCAGCCCGCTAAGAAAAGCCGCCGCAAGCCGATGCGGGATCGACACAAACGAAAAAAATCGCCGGCATATCGAATCACCGAGGATGAACATCAGAACCAAATAAATTAAAGCCAGCATTATTAAATTTTAGACAAAGCTATAACGGCATTTCAATAAAGAAAGACGTTTAAACCTCGTCGTCTCCTGCTTTCGGTTACTTTGAGTTTTGTATAGTAAAACGCCGCTATCCGGCGGCCTTTAGCGCAAGCCACAATTCTATCATTCCCTATGAAAATAGCATAAATGAGGGACTATCAAAAAGACATCTGTGTGACTATGGGAACAATCGCCAGGCGGAACGGGCGGAACGGGAGGCGTGGGCGTTTTTGGCTGTTTTTACAAAAACAAACTTGATAGCTGCTTAATAATCAGCGAGTTACGCACAAATAACGGCCCGTGAGCCGTTTGGAAAGGCTCAAAAGCCATTTGGAAATGCTAAAAAGCCATTTGTAAACACCCAAAAAGCCATCTGGAAAAATAGATTTTTTGCCAAATTTTGCTGACGACTCGCTTCAACCCGCCACCGCAGCCTCAAAGAGATCTTCGCATCAACTAGCGCTAACCTCGTCAACCGAGTTAACGGTTTTATCCGAATCATTCACCTCGCCGTCTTCATTCGCAGCGCCCGCCGGGGGCGTCCTTCTCGAACCACGCATAAAGCGTCGGCAGTATCAAGAGCGTAAGCAATGTCGATGTTATCAGACCGCCGATGACCACGGTCGCAAGCGGACGCTGAACTTCGGCACCGGCGCTCGTCGCCAAAGCCATCGGTATAAATCCGAGACTCGCAACCAAGGCTGTCATCAGAACCGGACGCAGGCGCGTCATCGAGCCTTCGTTGACGGCATCAATCACCGATTTTCCTTCTTCGCGCAATTGATTGATAAAGCTTATCATCACTACACCGTTCAAAACTGCCACGCCAAATAAAGCGATAAACCCGACTCCCGCCGAGATCGAGAATGGCATGCCCCGAACGGCGAGTGCGACGACGCCTCCGACAATCGCGAACGGTATTCCGGTGTAAATCATCAACGCTTGTTTTGCCGATCCGAAAGTCGAAAACAGCATCATAAAGATTAGGAATAGAGCTATCGGAACAACGATCAACAGCCGACCGGTCGCACGTTCGAGATTTTCAAACGCGCCGCCCCATTTCAGGTAATAGCCCGGCGGTAGAGTTACTTCTTTCTCGATCTTTTTCTTTGCTTCGTCAACGAAACTTGCAACATCGCGGTTGCGGACGTTGGTAGAGACAACGATCCGCCGCCGCGTGTCGTCACGCGATATTTGGGCAGCACTGTCGCTCAAAGTGATCGCGGCTACCTGCGACAGTGGCACCCGCGCACCATTTGGAGCTGTCAACACGAGATTTCTGACCGATTCGACATTCTGCGAAGCGCGTTCATTTAATCGCAAGACGATATCAAAACGCTGTTCTCCCTCGAAAACTTCGCCCGCTTTCTTTCCGGCAAAGATCGACTCGACCAGATCGTTGACATCTTCGACGTTCAGTCCGTAACGAGCTATCGCCGCCCGGTCGGGCTTTACCTGTAACTGCGGCAAGCCCGTCGTCACTTCGGCCTTTGTCTCTTCGGCACCGTTTATC
>JAYVFJ010000214.1:0-4714 GCA_043773225.1 Chloracidobacterium sp. | reverse complement strand
GGAAATTTCGATACGAAAACGTCGAGTTGGATCAAAACGTCTTCTGAGATCAGAAAACTCGGCGGTGCCGTCTTTGCCGATTACCGCTTCGGCCGTGTCTTCGTGTATCACAACGGTGCAGAGTCTTACTATGGTGCTAGGGCGTTCCGCGGCGCGCTAAGGGTCTGAAAGAGAAATGCTCACCTCGTGATTATCATGCAGACTTACATGCCGACATTTCGTCAAATAATCTGATGCGATTCAGGTACGAGGATAATTTCTGACATCACGCCCTCGCCTTCCTGCGTCGCGGCAAAGTAGATGCTGCGCGCAGCCGCGTCAATTGAAAGCATCTTGTCGCGTTGAACTTTCATCTCGATGCTGTCCCAAAATGAGGAATCAACGCCGCCGAAGTGCATCAAAGAAAAGCGGACGCCGTGGCGTTTATATTCCTGGGCGAGACATTTAATCAAACCGGTGAGCGCGTATTTCGCCGCACAATAGCCGGAAGCCTGCATCATCGGCGCTTTGCCGAGAATGCCTGGAATCGCTACGACGCGCCCGAATTTTTGCGCCGCCATATGGGGCAAAACGGCTTGCAGAACATTGAAAGCGGTCCGGACATTGGCGTTTACTAAACTATCGAAATCGGCGGACGTAATATCGCTAAACGGCTTGAGGACGCCCATTCCCGCCGCATGAACAAGATAATCAATCGATCTGAATTTTTCAATTGATTCATCTATAAGTTTTTTCACGTCCGTCTCTATGCTAGCGTCAGCTGCTACAGCCAATACGTTTTGATTGCCGTTCGTGTTGAGTTTGTATTCGAGTTCCGCTAACTCGGCTTCGTTGCGTGAGCTAATGACGACGTTGGCATCAGCTTCAGAAAAGAGCTCGGCTGAGCGCCGCCCGATACCGCGACCGGCCCCGACGATCAAAACAGTTTTTCCTTCCAAATTAATCATAAAGTCCTACCGGTAGATTAATAAGATGTCCCATTTCATCCCGCTTTGTTTTCAAATAGCGTGTCAGATTTTGGTGATACTTGATTAAAAGCGGCACGCGCTCGACAATCTCTAATCCGCAATTTCTCAGCGTGCTGATTTTTCCAGGATTGTTCGACATCAAACGAATGCAATTTAGACCAAGATCAAGCAGAATTTCGGCGCATTGTTCGTAGCGGCGTAAATCAACATTTAGACCCAACCGCTCGTTGGCTTCAATAGTATCCGCTCCATCGTCTTGCAGGGCGTAAGCCCGAATTTTATTTATGATGCCGATGCCACGTCCCTCCTGCTGCTGGTAGACAAGCGCCCCGCAGCCTTCTTTAGCGATCAGCTCGATAGCTGCTTGGAGCTGCTGCCCGCAATCGCATTTAACCGAGCCGAAAACGTCTCCCGTTAAACATTGCGAATGAATGCGTACGAGCGCCGGACTTTCTGGCTCAAGAATACCTCGCGTCAAAACGACAAAATCTTCATCAGAAACAAGGGAGCGGTAACCGATAATCCGAAACTCTCCGAATTTTGTCGGCAACTTCGCTTCGGCTGCGCGCTCAATGGTTTTATTTGATTGATATTGTTCATTACGGGCATAGATAAATTGTGGAACCCGCTGACGCATCAAACTTACAGGCGAACTGTTCAAATTTACAATCATTTTACCGCCTCCTATTATTCCCTATTTGTATTACTTGTTGTGTGATTCGTACCCATTTCATGAATTGTGTAGGCGAACAGCGCATAACAAACCGCTGTGCCCACGAGTAGCCCTACTATAAAGATGAAGATTGTCATTATACCTGCCTTCCTTTCGCACTCGTCTTGAAGAAAAGACCAAGGCCAATGATGGAAGGCACCCATAATCCGACAAAGATTCCGGCATCTCTATTGTCAGCGCCAAACACACCGAACCATAGAGAAACCGAGAATAAAAAAGAAACGAACGCTGCAATTAAAATTATGTAATCTGGTTTGCTGAACATAAATAAACTCCTTTAATAAAAAATCGAAAAATGTAAACAATGGACAGAATCTCTAAATGAATTCCAACAGTCCACTCGGGCCCCTTATTCGCTCGAAAGATAGGCGCCCCGCTATTTGTTAACGCGGTCCGAACCAGCCAATTTCACCAATTTGTTGTAAACTCCAAGCAGCAGAAATGGTGAAACCCACTGACCGACAAAGCGACTTTTTTCCGCATTGCCCTTCATTTCAAAAAAAAGCGAAATGCCGATAGACCCGAGTGCGCCCCAAAGAAATATGTCTGATGGCAATTTAGCCGTTTGTTGCTCAATCGATCGGGCGACGATACCTTCTGAATGGTCCCGTGCTTCGTTTGTAGTTGCGTGTTGTGTTGTTGTTCCAGTCATTATTTTTTCTCCTTGAAAATTTATTAAGCAGTAATGCTCAATGTTCCTGTTCGTGTTTCCCCTTTGTCTCCGCAAACACTTGACGATTGCATTCAGTCGTTGTGTGCGATTTGTGCGATTCAAATGTTATCCAAAATATTTATAGGAGTCAACCCCTGAAGTATTATTTTTTTCACATACTCCAGTAAAAAGATAACTCACCACTAAAATAGTTTAAGGTCCGGCATCTGCCCGAATATTTTTATTGTGCGAATTGAGCGTTTTATGTATCATGATATGGACAGCATAAATGTTGATTTCACCTTTGAGAGTCAGGGAAATTTTCGTAACATAGCAATAAAGATGGCAGACATAAAAGGCTTTACTACAATTGAAGTCGCTCACTTGTGCCGCGTCAGCGACGCGACCGTTAAACGGTGGGAAGAAGCCGGACTTTTAAAATCCGAACGGACGAGCGGCGGTCATCGGCGTTTTCGTGCCGAAGAGGTAGCTCGTTTTCAGCGCGAACAGGGACTAGGGCTAAAGCAAAGTCACGGCGACGAATCGGTTAGAAGGACGACAAATCGCGTCCGTGATAACAAAATTTATTCCGATTCGACATTTCTTCAATCACTGATTGATGGAGGGGAAGAAGCGGCAACGAACGCATTAATAACTGCGCATTTGGAAGGCAAGCCGTTGACGGAAATTATTGATCGCCATATTTGTCCGGCGATGCAGGAGATCGGCGAATTGTGGCACAGAGAGGAAATAAGCGTGAGCCAGGAACATCTGGCAACTCGTACCGTTATGGCCGCCATATCCAAACTTAGAAACGCCCTTCCGATTCCCGAAATGAAGAATAGATTGGCAATCTGTTGCGCGATGGAAGGAGACCTTCACGAACTGCCGACGCTTTTGGCGCAAATAGCGGTTGAAAACGAAGGCTTTGAAGTTATAAATTTTGGCGCAGCCACGCCGCTCTATTGCATGGCTGACGAGGTTGTGCGGCATTCTCCAGATTTCGTGTGCATTTCCGCAACCGTAATAAATGATTTGGAACGGCTAACGCGCGATTACAGAGATTTCAGAGAAAGAATAGCCAACCTGAAAATTCCGGTTCTTCTAGGCGGTAGAGTTTTTAAAGACGACGATATGCACAGGCGTTTCACGGGCGAGCTTTACGCCGGTAGTTTCACGGATGTCGCCGAATTTGCGCGACAACTCAATAAAGACTAAACCACTGATTTTGATTTCCGCCCTGCAACAGCGCAGCCCGCATTCTAAGACCTTCCGGAAAAGGCGGCACATAGGATACCGTTAAAATGCTCCTACCTACCGATTAGTTGCGTGACATAGACGGAATTGACGGATGTTGCGTTCGTGTACGGATTCAGAAACTCGACGTTGTGGGCCGTTGCCGAGCCGAATACCCCTCCGAGACGTGCGGTAAACTCGTCACTGGCCGGATCATTGGACCAGACAGCGAAGCAACCGCCCGGTTTTAATTGGCTTCGCAACGAAGCGAGTCCCTCGGCTGTGTAGAAGTAGCGATTTTGCTCGTTTAGAAAATGTTCGGGCGAATGATCGATGTCGAGCAGGACGGCGTCAAACCTTCTTTCGGGCGAAGCGGTGTCGAAGCCCGCGCGGGCGAGTTCGAAAAAATCACCTTGTCGCAGTTCGCATCTGCGGTCTTCGCTGAGCACCCTGCCCATGGGCACCAGCCAGTCCCGATGCCAATCGATCACCGCCTGAAAAAGATCAATGACGAGCAAGCGGCTCACCATCTTGTTTTTCAAGGCCTCGGCGGCGGTATAACCTAACCCCAAACCGCCGATTACGACATCCAGATCACCTTCGAGCGGCGCAAGGCCAAGCGTTGCCATCTGTCGTTCCGCTTCGGTAAACAGGCTCGACATTAAATATTCGTCGCCGAGCTTGACTTCAAAAACTTCCTCGTTCTGCAGCAGAGGTTCCGGACGACGGCGCAGTGTGAGGTCGCCAAGCGGCGTCTTTTGATAGGCAAGTTCTTTGACGGTCATTTTCAGCACATCTCCTGCCGATCGCATTCAAATTCTAGGTGACGGTAAATGGAGGCGTACTATTTTGCGCAGGCCTTCAACTGCTCGATGCCGCCGAACGCTTCCAGAGCTTCGTTGCCTCGCTGCGTAATATTTCGGTTCCACTCGTCCGCATCGAGAACTGGTGCCGCCACTCTAGCCGGGAAGACAAAGATCAACGTTGAATCTTCAATGCGAAGCTTTGCACGATATACGCCATTCTTTTTGCAAACGGGTTGCTTCCAAGGTCTTGATGCAATTTTACCGACGCCTCAAAGTATTCGTCTTTTTCCGGTAGACTATCGCGATGCTTCCGTCCCTT
>JAYVFJ010000213.1:0-3877 GCA_043773225.1 Chloracidobacterium sp. | reverse complement strand
CGACCGACCCGATGAACGAAGTTAAAGTCGAACGCGGTGCGAGGCGAAATGATCGCGGCCCGCGTCGAGACGATAGGAGATAGTTGTCGGTTGTCGGTGGTCAGTTGTCAGTTAAGACAGCGGATTTTCCGAAAGGCAATGACGAATGAAAATTTTGAGTTAGGGTGCGGGATTTGGTGGTCGGCTTTTACTGACAACTGACAACCGGCGACTGACAACTGGAGAGATTATGTTACAGCCAAAAAAGGTCAAGCACCGGAGAGTAATGAAAGGCCGCATGCGCGGCAAAGCGACACGCGGCGAAAAGCTGAGCTTTGGTGATTTTGGTCTCAAGACATTAGAAGCGGCGTGGATCACTGACCGCCAGATCGAAGCGGCTCGTATCGCGATGACGCGTCACGTAAAGCGCGGCGGCAAGATATGGATCCGCATTTTTCCGGACAAGCCGATCACGCGAAAACCCGCCGAAACCCGTATGGGCAGCGGCAAAGGCGCTCCCGATCACTGGGTCGCGGTCGTAAAGCCGGGGCGTGTTTTGTATGAGATCCAGGGCGTTGACGAGGCTTTGGCACGCGAGGCTATGAATCTCGCTGCACAGAAACTGCCGATCAAGACCAAATTCGTAACGCGTGCGGACCTCGAAGGAGGCGTTGTTAATTAATGAAACGGAAAGAACAAATCGAGCAACTCGGAGAAATGACTGTCGCGGAGCTAACTGATCAGGCGGATGCTCTAAAAGAATCGCTGTTCAGGCTCAAGTTCCGCAAAACGCTTGGCGTCGGCGAAGTAGTTAAGGACATACGGCGAGAAAAGAAAACTTTGGCGAGGGTTTACACCTTGCTTAACAAGAAAGGTTCCGAAGCCAAAAGCGCAGAAGCGTAAGGCCGCAGAGAAAAGAAAATGGTAAGAAAGAAGAATGACGAAGGCGAAGAGACAGTAGTCGAAACGGCGGAAATGGCAGTTGAAGAAACAGCCGTTGAAGCTGCGGCAGATGATGCCGCACCGGTTGAGGCTGCCGCAGAGGAAACTGCTCCGGCTGTCGAAGAGAAGCCGAAGAAAACTGCAAGAGCCAAGAAACCAAAGGCTGAAAAGAGTGCTGCGGCGACCGGTGCGACGGGTGAGAAGAAAATAGTCCACAAACGCGCCGAGAAAGTGGGCATCGTCTCGTCGGACAAGATGATGAAGACTGTTACCGTTCGCGTTGATCGCCTGGTCAAACATCCGGTCTATCGCAAATATGTCAGAAAGCGTAAGAAATTTATGGCCCATGACGACATGGGTGCGAAGATCGGCGACAAGGTGAAAATTGTGGAAACGCGTCCACTATCGGCAAGAAAGCGCTGGCGTGTGGTTGAGATTATTCAGAAAGCAGAACTCTAAAACAGTTTGTAGAGTTTTTAGAGTCTATAGAGTCTATAGAGTTCATTGAGAAAGACTCTACAAACTCTATTAACTCAATAAACTCAACGAACTTTTCGAACGGAGTGAGAAAGTTATGATTCAGATGCAGACCTCGTTAGCGGTCGCGGACAATTCGGGAGCGAAACGGGTCGAGATGATCATGCCGGTCGGCGGTTCGACGGGAAAGATCGCACGGCTTGGCGACACCATTAAGGTTACCGTAAAAGAAGCGGCACCCGACGGAACAGCGAAAAAAGGCAAGGTTTACAACGCCGTTATCGTCAGAACGCGAAAGGAAGTTCGCCGTAAAGACGGCACTTACATTCGTTTTGACGAGAACGCTGCCGTGCTTATCAAAGACGACGGCACGCCGGTCGGCACGCGTGTATTCGGCCCCGTAGCCCGCGAGCTTCGCGAAAAGAATTTTATGAAGATCGTGAGTTTGGCTCCAGAGGTTATATAGGACATATGAGACCTATAGGACATATAAGTCCTATGTTCGATTAAAGAAATGAAGACTGGAAGAACAGGAACAACTAAAAGCAGGATCAAGCGCGGCGACCAGGTCGTGTTTATCGCAGGCAAAGAATTTAACCGCTACGACAGCGCCGGCAAGCGACAGCCGTATCGCGGCAAAGTGCTTGCTGTCGATGCACGCTTTGGCAAGGTCAAGGTCGAAGGCGCGATGATCGTCAAACGTCACCGCAAACCGATGCCTCAAATGAACCGCGAAGGCGGCATCATCGAACAGGAAGCATGGGTCAATATCTCGAATGTTGCCCTGATCGATCCTGAGACAGGCAAGCCGACTAAGGTGAGATATGAGACTCAGGACGGCAAAAAGGTTCGCGTTGCAAAGAGCGGCAAGGTGATTTCTGAGAATGCTTCCTATAAGCGCGAGAAGAAGAAAGAGATAGACGACGAAGAGAAGCCGGCAGCAGCAGCCGAAGAAGAATCGAAGTAGATTTATCGTTTGGAAACGGTGAAATTTGAGATCTCAAATTTGAAATTTCAAATATCCGAAACCCAAACAAAGGAAAAGAATAATGGCCAGGTTAAGAGAAAAATATAAGAAAGAGATCGCTCCGGCGTTGGCGAAGGAGTTTGAGATCAAAAATCCGATGGCGATTCCGAAGATCGAAAAGATCGTCGTCAATATGGGTTTGGGCGAAGCGAGCGCTAACGCAAAGATTCTCGATGTCGCCACCGAAGAGTTGAAGTCGATCACCGGACAAAAGCCTGTGATCACGAAGGCAAAAAAATCGATCGCGGCGTTCAAGCTTCGTCAGGGAATGGCTATTGGCACGATGGTCACTCTTCGAGGCGAGAGGATGTATGAATTTCTCGATCGTCTTATCTCGGTCGCTCTGCCGCGTGTGCGCGATTTTCGCGGTATCTCGGGCAAGGCGTTCGACGGTCGCGGAAATTACACAGTTGGAATTCGCGAGCAGTTGATCTTTCCGGAGATCGATTTTAACAAGGTTGATAAGACGCGCGGAATGAATGTTTCGATAGTTACAACGGCTCGAAATGACGATGAGGCCCGGTCGCTCTTGAAAGCGCTCGGAATGCCGTTCAGGCAGTAGTTCAAAGTTTAAAGTTCAAAGTTCAAGGTTATTTGAACTTAAACTTTGAACCTTAAACTTTGAACTTTGAACTTAATAAGTTATGGCAAAGATAAGCAAAGTAGTAAAAAACAACAGACGCAAGGACATGGTCGTGCTTTATAAGGTGCGTCGTGCGGAGTGGAAAGCGATCGTCAATAATCCGAAATCGACGCCTGAAGATGTTGATGCGGCGGTGATCAGGCTTCAAAAAATGCCGCGTGACGCCAGCCCGTCGAGGGTTCGCAACCGCTGTTCGCAATCGGGCCGCTCGCGCGGTTACTTAAGAAAGTTTGGTGTTTCACGCATTGCGTTGCGAAGCCTGGCACTCGAAGGACAGATACCGGGCGTTGTTAAATCGAGTTGGTAGAGGAATTTGCGAATGTCGATTTGCGATTTGCGATTGAAAAAAAATCGAAAATCGAAAATCGAAAATCGAAAATAGTAAAACGGAGTTTTTAAGAATGACAGATCCAATAGCCGATATGCTGACGCGGATTCGCAATGCGATTGCAGCGAATCATCCACGCGTTGATATCCCGGGCTCAAAACTGAAAATGGAGTTAGCACGAATCCTCAAGGAGGAAGGCTACATCAACAATTTTTCGACCAAGGGCGAAGGCGTTAAGTATATGATCCGCGTTTTTCTTCGCTACGATGCGAAGGGAACGTCGTCGATCACGCATTTGTCGCGGGTTTCGAAGCCGGGCCGGCGTGTTTATGTCGGTTCCGAAAAGATCCCAAAGGTACTTGGCGGCTATGGCGTGAATATCGTTTCGACATCGAAAGGACTGATGAGCGGAAAGCGTGCGCGGGCAGAACATGTCGGCGGCGAAATTTTGGCAGAAATTTACTAATTTGCGATTTTAGAT
>JAYVFJ010000212.1:0-3975 GCA_043773225.1 Chloracidobacterium sp. | reverse complement strand
CGGTCAGCCGCAGCCTGACGCCTGTTGTAAACGCATCCGAACCGGGACTCTTGCGTGTCGTCATGTATGGCCCGATTGCTCTCACCGGCAACGGCGTTCTTATAAACCTAAAATTCACCGCCGTCGGAACACCCGGCTCGGCATCGCCGCTTCAGTTTGAACGAATCATGTTCAACGAAGGCGACCCGCGAGCAAAAGCATCTGACGGACTGATTGAGATTTTGGCAAGAGCCGATTAAATTATGGAGCCGCCCATCGGAGTCGAACCGACGACCTTTCGATTACGAATCGAACGCTCTACCAACTGAGCTAGGGCGGCTTATTTTGAAGATGGCCTGTTGCCGGCATGACGGGACAGGTCATTTTTTGTGATCTTCCGGCGAGGCCGAAATTCAGAATATAGTTTCCGGCGCGGCTTATGTCAAGTGTATTTCTTATTCGATTCTTAACTATCCACTATCAACTAACCACTATCCACTGAAAGAAAACAGTTTTCTTCAGTGGATAGTGGTTAGTTGATAGTGGATAGTTTTTAATACTGTGCAAAGATTTTGATTGCCGAGTTTGTGGCTGTAACATTTGGTGTTAACATCACAACACGTGTTGCAGATTATGAACAGGGAATTTATTCAAAGATTACAAGCTGCATTCAATAATGAGTCTATGGCAGATGTTGCAAGGCGGCTGAATATTCCTCATGCTACTGTTCGGAATTATTATCAGGGCCGCTTGCCTGCTCCCGAAGTATTGATAAAGATCGCCAATGAAACGGGCGTGTCGCTGAATTGGCTCCTGATCGGCACCGGCGATAAATACGCCGGTGAGGCTGCGACTATTGGGCTAGGCCGTTTTCTCGAAGAAAAGATCGGCCAAATGATAGATCAAAAGCTGGCGGCTTTAAACATAGAAAAAATACCTGACCTTGGAACAATAGACTCCCGAGACATATTTGATGTGGAAGCGGCCGTGCAGCGTCTGGACGATCCCCAAATGATCATGAGCGAATGGTTTCAATACGAAAGGCGCAAATATCCGCAGGATTACGGCGTAGTTTTTTTTCGCGGCTGGGAAACATTTTCGACCAAAGACAAGATCGCGGCTGTGATAGACGCCAAACGAGTCCTCGACCGCTCGATGGAATCGGCAGAAAAATAATTTGTATTCGCGTCAATTTAAAATACGCAAACCGATAGTTTCCCTTGTTTGACATACTTATTTGTCGGGAATACAATCACACTTAATTGTTGAATAACCAGTTGCGCTGCATAACCGGTTTACGAAAATATTTTTTTCCTAAAGTTTTTGTAAGCGGTTATCTGACAGGTGGATTTCCGCGCGGGATGGTTAATTGACTTTGAGCACACCAAACATTTTTAGAGGAGCAGAGAAATCGTCATGAAAAAATCCGTCGGGTCATTTATTGCTTTGAATCGAAATTTAGTCATCGTTTTGGCTGTCATGCTTGGCTTTGCCGCGTCGGGCTTTATCGCCTGGCAGGTCAGCGCCACGGGTAAATCGGAAAATAAACCGAAGATGTCCGCAAGTGAGCGTAAGGAAAAGATGGCATTGGAAGCCAATCCTTTGGCTAACGCGCCAAAGACGCAATCCGGCGTTGCCAAGCCGCAGGACAACCCGCGCGGAATGTATCGCGGCGTGCAGACGGCTGTTCATTTTGACGTGTCTCCGCCTCTCAGGACGATGAAAGGCTCACCGGTTGAGGAATTGAGCAAATTAAGAGAATTTGAAGAACGCAGCACGGGAAATGAAGGCGCGTTAGGCCCGCAGGATATCGACAAGACAGTCCAAATGTTAGTCGGCGGCGAAGGCCTGAATGTAATGCCGACACCGATCGTCAGTTTCGATTCGACTATCGGCTGCGGCGGATGCCAGCCGCCCGACCCGAACGGCGATGTTGGCCCGAACCACTTTGTGGCGATGGGCAACTTGCAGTTTCAGATCTTTAGTAAAACCGGAACGTCGCTAATGGGGCCGACGAACAGCAACGCCCTGTGGGCTGGCTTTGGCGGTCCCTGCCAGACTGAGAACGCCGGTGATCCGGTTGTGCTCTACGATCAATTAGATGATCGCTGGATTCTGACACAGTTCACTGCTGCCGGCCCGACATACTTTAATTGCGTTGCGATCTCGACCACTCCTGATCCGACCGGGAGTTATTTCCGCTATGCTTTTACGACCGGATCAAACTTTCCGGATTATCCGAAATACGGAATGTGGAACGACGCGCTGTATATCAGCACGCGTGAATTCGCCGGTGCGTCATTTGCCGGCGTAGGTGCTTATGCCGTCAACCGCGCCCAATTGGTCGCCGGAAACCCGGCAGCACAATTGATCTCGTTTCTTGCGTCACCCGCAGGCGCCGGCGGAGCGTTCAATGTCGGCGACGGCCTCGTGCCCACCGATCTGGACGGAATGGCGCCGCCGCCGGCCGGCTCGCCAAACTATTTTATCGGCAGCATGGATCAGGGCGGCCCATACGGAGCGCCGCAGGATGCGCTGACGCTTTGGAAATTCACCGCCAATTTTGTGACTCCGGCGAGTTCATCATTCACGCTTGCCAATACGATCCCGATCGCTGCATACGATACGGTCCCGGCTTTTTGTGCCGGCCGAGCCTGCGTTGATCAGCCGGGCACAACAAACAAGATTGACCATCTCGGCTATCGCCAACGCCCGCTTTTCCGCGCGGCTTATCGTAATTTTGGCAGCCACCAATCGATCGTGACAAACCAATCGGTCGAGGCCTCGGCAACAATGTCCGGCATTCGCTGGTGGGAAGTGCGAAGCCCGAACTCCAGCCCGGTTATCCATCAGGAAGGCACTTATGCCCCGGGGCTGACCGACGGCATTCATCGCTGGATGGGAAGCATCGCGATGGACACAGTTGGCAACATGGCGTTAGGCTTTAGCGCTTCGTCCTCAACGACCACTTTCCCCAGTTCATGGTACACAGGCCGTTTCGCCAGCGACCCTCTCGGCACGATGCCGCAGGGTGAAGCGTCGGTTGTCAACGGAGCAGCTTCACAGACGAGCGGTCAACGTTGGGGTGATTACACCGATATGGTTGTTGATCCCGTGGACGACTGCACGTTCTGGTACACCAACGAGTATATCCCCGCCGGTGGTCAATGGCGGCTGCGAATCGGTTCATTCAAATTTCCAAACTGCTCGCTCGGGCCAAACTTCTCATTGGCGGTAACGCCGGCGAGCCAGTCTATTTGTGCACCTGCAAATGCGGTCTATACGGTCAATACGACATCGATCTCAGGATTTACCGATCCTGTGACTTTGAGTGCCACAGGCAACCCTGCAGGCACAACCGTTACATTCTCGCCAAATCCGGTCATACCCGGCAACAGTTCGACAATGACCGTCAGCAACACCGGCGCAGCAGCCCAGGGCCCGAGCACGATCAACGTTCTTGGCACGTCCGGCGCTCTCACGCAAAATCAGAATGTCACTCTAAACATCGCAAGCGGCACACCGGCGGCGCCTTCCTTGACTTCGCCTGCCAATGGTTCGACAGCAGGCTCACTCTCGCCCACGTTTACGTGGGCAGCGGTAGCCGGATCATCAAGTTACGATATCCAGGTCGCAACGGATGCCGCGTTTACAAACGTCGTTGCGTCGGCCACTGGTCTGACGGTTACGACCTTTACACCGGCCTCGCCGCTTCTTTCTAATACGCCTTACTTCTGGCGTGTCCGGGCGGTAAACGCCTGCGCCACCGGTGCGTATTCGACGGTATTCAACTTTATGACGCCTTGTGTCAGTGGTTATTTGCCCACCACTCAGACCGGACAAACGATTCCGGCGGGTGGAACTTTCATACCGCTTTCGGATGACGACGATTTTGTAGTTGCCATTCCAACTCCGGCAGGTTGGTCATCTTCGGTTTACGGCCTTCCGGTTACATCTTTGAGTGCCAGCACCAACGGCAATATGAGAGTTAACGGA
>JAYVFJ010000211.1:0-7567 GCA_043773225.1 Chloracidobacterium sp. | reverse complement strand
AGCCTTTTCGTATCGCAAACACAAATTTTGCTCGCCGTCGTAGCCGCAGCTTTAATGCTGATCGTTGGCGATAACACAGCGCGGGCATTTGCGATCTTTGCAGCGGCGTCGCTCGTTCGGTTCCGAACAAACATCCGCGATCCAAAGGAAATCACCGTCCTGCTTATCAGCCTCGCTCTCGGTTTGGCTGCCGGAGTCGGGCGTTGGGACTTGGGCATTGCTCTCTGTTTGTTTGCTCTCGGACTCTTGTGGCTGCTCGAATTTAACGAGGGCTCGCAAATTGTGCGTTCGATGGAGTTGACAGTCAAAACCCGCGACCCCGACAAGACACAGGATATACTCAAAAAGATCTTTCGCCGTCTCAAGATTGACGCCGAAGTCCGCGAGATCGTCCCGCCGGACGAGAAAAAGGAAGTTGGCTCGATCACCTATTACATAAACCTGCGGCTTAACCTCACCACAGACAAACTCAGCGACCGCATCCTGACCGCCGACCCCGACAACACCGAAGGCATACAATGGTCAAAAACAAAAAGCGCGGCGGACATATATCAGTAGTCAGTGGTCAGTAGCCGGTGGTCAGTAGCCGGTGGTCAGTATGTGTTTTTGCTGCCGACTCACTGCCAACTGAAAACCTGTCCCATTCTGTCCCAAACCGGCGTGGGACAACGCAACTCACTGTTTTTATTGGAGTTATGGTGTTTTTCGGCCTTCCGTTCCACGATTTTGAAAAAAAACATCGTATTGTGCGATAAAAACTGATAACTCCAATAAATAGAGCATTTGCTTCAAGCGATGGTTTTGGAACGCGGCGATCTTTGGTGGAACAACGCCGGCGAAGGCAAAAGTAAAAAGTCAAAAGGCAAAGTCCAAAGTCGAAGGTTCAAAGTCCAAAGACCAAAGACCCAAGACCTAAAATTGTCAAATATCTATTCCCGCATCAAGCTAGCAAATTTTCAGGCAAATTGAAATACCAATTTTCCGGATATGACGTAACTTTCCGAATATGACGTAACTTTCCGAATATGACGTGGTTTTCCGACCACACGGACTGCCGATTTACTGCGCGGATGTTGGTGTTGATATTGCGATGGTTGTCGCAGCCGCTTTTTGGGCTGTTAATTTTGCGGCGTAATCGACTACAAAGTCTTTTTGTTTGCCGTGGCCCCATGAAGAATAGAAATCGTAATTTTTCATTTCCTGATAGGCCTTGTCGAAATCCCAGCCATACTTGGTGAAGCGATATAGAGCACCCATGTCTCCGGTTCGGTGACGTCCGCCGGCGCAGTGGACGTAGAAAACGCCTGTGTCCTTGTCGTCTATTACGGCGAGAAAAGCTGCGATGTTTTCCTCAGTCGGATAACTCTTATCGCGAATGGGTATATTAACGTAGTTCATTCCCGCCGCTTCGACGTCCCCAGCATCGTATTTTTTATCTTCCGTCAAATCGATCACAGTGTTGATACCCAGCTGCTTTAAAGCTGCAAAATCCTTTATTTTGGGCCTTGCGCCGCGATAGAATCGCTCGTCCATCTGACCGAAATTTTTTATTTCAATGTTCGGGAAGTTCTTGTTTGGCGACGTTTGTGAGAACCCTGTTGATACTATAAAGAGGCCTACTAATGAAATAATAAAACCCTTAACTAATTTTCCGATCATATTTATTTTGCTTTGACCGATAAGCACACACACCATTTTTAGCGGGGGTAACACGGCCAATGTTCCTTTATCTTTAGAAATACGTCGGAATTAAATGAGCAGAAGTGTGATGGCTGTCGAAATCAACTGCATCCGACAAGATTTAGAATACGATATGTTGAGACGAGTTGCCATCTTATTTGAAGTAAAAAGTAAAAAGGGAAAGTAAAAAGTAAAAAGTAAAAAGTCAAAGCAGAGCATTGAGTTCTGACTTTGACTTTTTACTTTTTACCTTTAAGGCGCGCGCTGTTGCTCTATTTGCGACGGGGATTCGACCGTTCCATCCTTTGCCGAGCCCCAGAAAAAAAAGAGGAATAGAGATGCTGTGATCAAAAGAAACGCCCCGATAGAAATTAAGGCCCAATTGACGCCTCGGAAAGCCTTAGCAGTGTCCTCGCGAACCGCCACGTCCTCGCCGTTGGTATGTATGATTTGATTGGACATTATCTCTCCTTTAAAATAATGGATGGCGGAGGCCGAATGAACAATTTTGGTGAGGATGTTCTGGTTGGCCGGTCTCCGCCAAACGGGTAGGGTAAAAGTTACCCTGCCTTTTCTAAATGCAAGCGTTTATATAATTACTTGCAGATCGTGGAAAAAATTTTCAAATACATGCGGCGTTTAGAAAGTCGGCGCCGCGTAACCCATTTCGAGATAGCATGAACAGGCTGCATGTTCAATGCGTCTGCGGTCGCGAATCATAATGCCACCGCGGGAATAATTAATGAGCTTGTCCTCACGCAGTTCCTGGGCAATGCACGTGATGCTTGGCCGGTAAACGCCAAGCGTTCGGGCGATCTGCTCATGAGTGAGGTTTAAGATCTTCTTGCCGCAACGATCCTGCAGCATCAGAAGCCATGTGCACAGCCGCTCTTTAACAGAGTGATACATATTGCAAATCGCCTTTTGCGAGATCTGTCTGATGTAGCTGTCAACGAAATGGCTCATCGAGATACGAGTTTTTTCATTTGATCTGAGCAATTTCGCAAAAGCTGCCGCCTCAACACGCTGTGCCGTTCCTGCCTGAGAAACCTGGGTACAGTTTTGAGCAAAATGCGAATCAGAAAACATTGACGAAAGCCCGACGCCGCCTTCCTTTCCGGTAACGGCTATCTCTACCATGCGTCCGTCATCAAGAATCTTAAATTCCGAAATAACGGCGGTCTCAGGAAAATAAATATATTCAAGCCTGTCCTCTTCCTGATAGATAAATTGCTCTTTTTTTAGAAGAACCGGCTTTATTGATGGTTTTAAAATTCTTGATAATTCCATAGGGAGAGAACTTAATATCAAATTAGATACCTTCGGCTCAACATTTGAAGTTGTGCCAGTATAAGAATCTGTAAAATCCTGACTAATCCCCGACAGTGATGTTTCTCTGAAATCCATTTTCTTTCCCCCTAAAAATCTAAATTTGTTTTGTTAGTTTTATAGGCAAGGGATTGTTCCCAACCCCTTGCCCGCCCCCCTTGGACATTGAACAGGCGACCCCTTTATTCAATTTCGCTCCATCACAAGCGAAAACGCTTTTAGCCCGTTCAATGACTAAAGTATGCGTCGAAGCGTTTTTTGGAGAAATCGGGGAAAAGGGAAATTTTTATAGGGAAAATGGGATGTTCGAATCAGGGAAAAACCCTAGTTGTCCTGCAGCCAACCCATCAAAATAGCATAGCGGACGATGTCAATCCGGCTTGAAACCCCTAGCTTTTGCAGGGCATTAGCTTTATGGGACTCGATTGTTTTAATGCTAAGTTCGAGTTTGGCGCCGATTTCTTTATTGCTAAAGCCAAACGCGATTAGGCGGAGAACCTGGTTTTCGCGTTCGGAAAGTTCGCCTTTTTTTTCGCCCCTCAGAGATTCTGAGCGGTTCACATAACCGCCCATTACCTTTCGCGTGAGGCTTGGGTCAAGATAAGAATTATTAGCCGCGACGGAGCGAATGGCATTTATCAGCTCGGTGGGAGCGCTTTGCTTTAGCACATAGCCACTTGCTCCGGCAGCTATCAATTGCTGCAAATAACCGTCATCCGTGTGCCGCGTGAGTATCAGAATTTTTATGCCCGGATCATTTCGACGCAGCTTTTTCGTCGCTTTTAGTCCATTTAAATTGGGCATCGAAATGTCCATAACGATGACGTCAGGTTTGAGTTTTTCAGCATTTGCAATAGCAATTTCACCGTCGCCTGCTTCGCCGACGACTTCCATGTCGGCCTGAGCATTGACGAGCAATTTTATCCCTTCACGGACTGTCTGGTGATCTTCGACAATTAGCAGTCTCAGCTTTTCGCTCATAACTTAAATAGATTAATTAGAAAAAGGAACACGCACAAAGATCGTCGTGCCTTTACCGGGCGAGGATTCGATCTCTATCTCGCCGCCTATCAGGGTAGCCCTTTCGCCCATCCCTACAAGCCCCAGCGTTTTGTCCGATTCACTCGAAGCAAGTTTATCGGGTGCATCAAATCCCTTTCCGTCATCCTCAATAATAAGGATAACGCTTTGTTCCATTCTTTCAAGCATTACCGTGACTTGTTTCGCATCGGCGTGTTTCGCCACGTTATTGAGAGCCTCCTGAGTAACGCGGTAAAGATGCGTCTCGACTTCGCGGTCAAGCCTTTGACCGGAAAGCCCGGCAGAGTGAAAATCAGCTGCGATGTCGTGATGCCGGGTCCATTCGTCAACAAAAGTCTTGATCGAATCAAGCAATCCCAAATCGTCTAGAGCCGCAGGGCGAAGCTCCCACGACAGAAAACTTACCTCGGAATCGAGACGCTCGGCAATTTCCTGAAGCCGGTTAACACGCTGCGTGAATTGCTCGTCGCCCGGCGACAGTTCATGCAGCGATGCGATCTTTAATCGCAAAGCGGTCAGCCGTTGTCCCATTTGATCATGAAGGTCGAGTGCAAATCTGCGGCGTTCAGATTCCTGGCTGGTTACAAGTCTTCCAAGCAATTCAATGCGCTGCTTTTCGGCTATCTCGCGTTCGCGCATTTCCTGAACGAGCGCCGTGTTAGACTCGGCCAGTTCGTTTGTTCGCTCTTTTACCCGTATTTCAAGTTCATCATGAGCCTGTTGAAGCTCCTCGGCATGGCGTTTCTTTTCCGTCAGGTCGCTCACGATCCTTGCGTAACCGGTGAGTGTTTTTCCCACTTGCAAAGGCATCGTCACGCTGTTGGCAAAAAAACGGCTGCCGTCCTTTCGTAAAAGCCATCGCTCGTCTGAAGACCGGCTCTTGCGGCGTGCGACGCCCATTTCCTTTTGTGGAACCTTGACGGCAACATCTTCCAGCGTATAAAGAATTTCGTGAGAACGTCCCAAAATTTCATCCGGCGTGTAACCGAAAATAAGTTCTGCACCTCGATTCCAGCTATTAATTGCTCCGTCGCCATCGAAAAAAAAGATAGCATAATCAGCGAGGCTTTCCATCATTAGACTGTTGCGTTCCTCGCTGGAACGCAACAGGTCTTCGGAACGCTTGAACTCCGTCAAATCGTGCGTCAAACCGTAATATCCGTAAACTTCTCCTCCCGCCCCAATGTCCGGAATATACGAAACGCTCACATATCTATCGCCGATCTGTTTGTATTTCAAAACAGTTTCAAACGTGCATTTCTTTCCCGATAAAACCTTGTCTATCCAAGGTTTTAATACCGTATAAGCAGCAGCTCCAAATATATCGCGCGGGCGCTTGCCAATAATCTTGTCGGTCGGAACCCCAAACCAATCGGTAAATCTCTCATTGGCGAAACGATAACGCTCATTTTTGTCCACATAAGAGATCAGCGCCGGGACAGAACGAGTCACCAGTCGCAGTTGATTTTCGCTGGCTCTGATCTTTTCTTCGGCCACCTTTCGCAACGTAATGTCATTGTTTACACCGTATAAACGCATCGCATTGCCTGCTTCGTCACGCGAAACTCTGGCTCTCGCTTCGATCCAGCGGATCGTTCCGTCAGAACGAACGATGCGAAATTCATCGCGAAATTCGATGCCGCCTGTTGATAAGACTTGTTGAAGATTGCGTTTTACGCGATAGCGGTCATCATTGTGGAGATGTGCGCTCCAGAACGCGTCATCGGGATTAATATCACGCCGGTTTTCGCCGTAAAAAGACCACATCGTTTCCGACCAATATGTTTTGTCGGCAGGAATATCCCATTCAAAGATGCCAATATTTCCGGCATCTTGCGCTAGCTGCCGTCGTGATTCGGATTCGCGAAGGTCTTCGATAGCCTTTTTTCGTTCTGTGATATCGCGGGCAATTCCAATAAAGAATCGCATTCCGCCGCGATCATACTCGCCAAACGAAATTTCGATTGGGAAGTGCCGGCCGTCTTTGTGTCGGGCCGTTATTTGAACGCTTTCCCAATTCAATTTTCTTACGCCTGACTTCAGGTATCGGCCAAATCCCGCACGGTGTTGCTCACGCAGATTCTCGGGCATCAACATGGTCAAAGATTGCCCCGCCATTTCTTTATCGGTATAACCAAAGATCCTTGTCGCCGCTGTGTTGACAAAACCAATTTTGCTGTTCTCATCTATGCTTATAATTGCGTCCGAGGCCGACTCGGCCAACACTCGATAGGATTCCTCTGACTCTCGCAATGCTTCATTAGCTCTTATGCTCTCAGTCATATCGTTGAAAACTACGACAAGGCCAAGAATTTTACCGGCTGCGTCCCGCAGTGGTGAGGAACTGTAAACTACATCAAAAAAGGTGCCATCCTTGCGGATAAAAACATCCTGTTGGTTGGTAATTGGAACGCCTTGCTGAAGTACCCGGAAACCGGCGCATTCCTCTGAAGGAAACGGACGGCCGTCGCGATAATGATGGTGCGTTACATCATGCATTTTACGGCCCCGCAATTCCTCGATCGTCCAACCGAATAATTTCTCGGCGGCAAGGTTCATGGTCATTAATAGTCCCTCGGAATTGACCGTATATAACCCCTCGCTCATGTTGCGCATCACGGCTTCGTCAAATTCCAGTGATTTTCGGAGGGCTTCCTCATTTCGTAATTTTTCGACGGCAAGCCAAACGCGCTCAGCAACGACTTCAAGCAAAGTAACTTCCGACTTGCTCCATTCCCGAGGTTTGTCGTCGCTTAACCAAAGCGATGCTTTCCACTCGCCGTCGCGCATCATCGGAACGGCAACATAAGCACGTTCTCCTGCGGGTTCATACGTTTTTTTATAAAATTTTGAGGTCCGCGGATCAATTTTGGAGTCGGCATTGAAGACAGTTTGGCCTGCGGACATTTCTTTTGAAGTTATCGAACTATATGCCGAAAGTTTATGCCTGCCCGCCACCGATCTAACTTTTTGACAATAATCACGATGAATGATCTCTAGGTCATTTTTTTGGTCAATCTCATTAAACAAACATCGTTTTGCGCTAAAGTGCACACCGACCGCTTTTGAGGCGGCATACAGCAGCTCGTCGGGATTGTTTATCTTTCTAATTAAATCGCCGATAATTATTAATAGAGCTCTCTGGCCTTCACCCTCACGCCTTTCCGTGATATCGCGATTGCTCTCAACGACAATCCGGCGTCCATCCTGAAGAATAATCTGTTGTCGGCTTTCGATAACAAGCTCACGCCCGTCACGCGTAGTGTGGCGAACCTCGCCTACCCAATGACCATCGGCGGCAAGTTTTTTCTGAAATCTGCGTAGTGAAACAGGGTGTTTTGTGGCAAGCAGTTCGTGACTATTTTTGCCGAGCACTTCATCTCTGGCATAGCCGTATTGTATTTCGGCTCCGCTGTTCCACTCGATAATTCCTTCATCCCAATCCCAGGCAAAAATGGGCTCGAATGAAAGATCGATCAGCGCCGACTGCCATCCCCGATTATTATTTACGTCGGAC
>JAYVFJ010000210.1:0-2506 GCA_043773225.1 Chloracidobacterium sp. | reverse complement strand
AATCGTAAATCGTAAATCGTAAATCGTAAATCGTAAATCGTAAATCGTAAATCGTAAATCGTAAATCGTAAATCGTTAGTTTGTCCGAAAAGTTTTTCGGTTTTGCCCTGATTTTTACTAAGCTTTCGTTTTTCAATTTACGATTTACGATTTACGATTTACGATTTTTGCAACCATCCTTGTTGCAGAGCGTAGCGCACAATGTCAACGCGACTGTGCAAATCGAGTTTTTCCATCAAGCGCGTCTTGTATGTTTCGACGGTCTTCACACTGATGTCGAGTTGCGCGGCAATCTCTTTGTTGCTGTAACCGAGTGCGATGCGTCGGAGAACTTCCTCCTCGCGCTCGCTCAAATCTCCGCCGGGATTGATGCTGGTATTCGACTGTCGCCCGATGTAACCTTCGACGACTCTGCTCGCCAATGACGGCTCTAAATAGAAGCCACCGTTGGCGACGATGCGAATCGCGTTAATCAACTCTTTCGCGGCGACACGCTTGAGAACATAGCCTGAAACTCCGGCTTGCAGCAACTGCCGTAAGTAATTTTGATCTTCAAATCCGGTCAACGCGATAACTTTAATGTGCGGATATTCTTGTTTCAAACGCTTGGTCAGTTGTGCGCCGTTCATGTCGCGCATCGAAATATCGGTTACGACGATGTCGGGTTGCAGTTGCTTGATTTGCTGCCACGCCGCCCGCCCGCTGTCCGCTTCGCCGATTACTTCAATATCCGCATGTTCTTTAATTAGCATTTTCAGCCCTTCGCGGATCATCTCGTGATCATCGGCGAGAAACACTCTTAAGACCTTATTCATAAGCATTTCTCCTGGCGGCGGCGGCAAGCGGGAGCGGGATGCGAACAAAGACGGCGGTCCCGCCACCGGGCGTTGATTCGATGTCCAATGTCCCCTCGACCATGGCGGCACGCTCTTGCATTCCGACCACACCCAACCGACCTTTCGCCGTTGCCTTTTTTGAAAGATATTTCGTATCGAAACCCTTTCCGTCGTCTTCCACTATAACCCGCACATTGTTCTGCTGACATTCGACGACAACGCTGACCTGTTTCGCCTGGGCGTGTTTCAGAATATTCGTCAGAGCCTCCTGAACAATGCGATAAACGGTGGTTTCGATATCCGGTGAAAGCAGTTGTTGATCGAGATTGGAGCTATGGAAATCCAACGCTATCGCGGTGCGTTCCGACCACTGCGTGAGGTAATTTCCGAGCGCGGCGTTAAGTCCCAGATCATCGAGGATGGCGGGACGCAACTCCCAGGCGAGATGATGGACTTCGCGCATCAATTCATCCGTAACTTGTAATAAGCGGAGGAGGCGCGTCTGCGACGGCGGATGAGGTTGACATATCCCGGTCATCTCATGGAGTCCCAAAATAAGTCCGGTCAGATACTGTCCCATCTTGTCATGTAGTTCGCGCGCAATGCGACCACGTTCTTCTTCCTGCGCGCCGACTATGCGATGAAGCAATTGCACACGCGACTCTTCCGCCGTTTGACGCCTGACGATTTCGGCTTGCAGAACCCGGTTTGCCGCCGCCAGTTCCGCCGTCCGCCGCGAAACTCTCGATTCCAGTTGAGCATTTGCTTGCTGAAGAGCTTCTTCGGCGCGTTTGCGTGCGGCGAATTGACCGATCTGGCTGCCGATGGTTGACATTGCGGTGATCAGGTTCGCGTCGGGTTGACGGATCTCCGTGCTGAAAAATTCCATCACGCCGAGAATTTCCTGACCGTTCCGAATCGGAAAACCGAACGCGCCGTGCAGCCCTTCTCGAGCCGCGATTCGTGAACGCGGGAATCTATCATCATCGGCAATATCCATAACCCACAAATCCGAGTCGTTAGCCCAAGCGTGACTGGGGAAACCCGTGTTGCGCCGGTAGCGTGCCTGACGACTGACGGCAATGAATTCATCGGCGATAAACGGCGGGTCGTGCCAGATTTCAACGCAGTAAATTTCATCCGTATCGTTGTCAACAACCCACAGCGCACCTAATTTCCAATCGAGGTTTTCGCACACGGCTTGCAGAATTCGCGGTGTCGCTTCGGTGAGCGTCGCCGCTTTCGCCAGCTCCTGGGTGACGATATTCTTCACGGTTAAGCGCATTTCAAGCAGTTTGCGGTCGGTGATGTCGGCGGCGACACCGGCGATTCGATAAACTTCACCGTCATTATTCTTAATCGGGAATGCGCGATCCCAGATCCACCGGATCGAGCCGTCGGGTCGGACGATACGATATTCTTCGTTGTAGTCGCCGCGCGGTTGCTTGAGGATTATCGCCTCGCGGATGCGCGCCGCGTCGTTCGGATGCACGGCGTCGTGCCATGAACGGGGCGCATCATAGAGACTTTCAAGCGGGCATCCCCAAACCTGTGCGTAGCCGGGGCTGATGTAGATCAATTCATGGGTATCGGCTTTGCTCAACCAAAATACTTCATGGATGTGTTCCGCCAATTGCCGGAATCGCTCTTCACTTTCGCGCAACGCATCG
>JAYVFJ010000209.1:0-9229 GCA_043773225.1 Chloracidobacterium sp. | reverse complement strand
ACCTCAGCCTACGAACAACGCGACCCGCAGCTTGCTCCGGTTCTCACATATCCCCCGCTGCGTCCGCTCCACGGGGAACCGAGATTTATCGAACTGCTCAACAGAATGAACCTCTAACATTTCTTGATGCGTGCATTCGTGGCGAATCTTAAATCAGGCTCCGAATTGGGTCAGGTGATGGTCGAGATGTTTGTATAGCATATTGTTCCACTCGGCCTTGCTGAGAACGCCGAATGAATGCGACATCTTGCCGTCGAATTCCGCCTCGCCGAGTTGTTGAGTTTTTTGAATGTAAGCGATCAGCCGCGCTTTTTCCGCTTCAAAATCTTTGTCCGATTTGATTATGAACTGAGGCGCGGTCGGACTGTTTTTCGAGAGTGTTTTTTCGCCCGTGACAATCCGTTTTACAAACAATTTTAAGATCATGCCCATCAAAAAATTCGGCTTCGGATGCTTGTCCGGCTCGTAGATCATTTCATAAGTCACGCAGCAATGGGCGAGCATCCGCGAAACATCCATCTTGCCCCATTGCCTCTCAGACTCCGGCGTCAAAGTGTTTATCCGTCCGATAATTTCGTCAGAAACTTCTTTTGTAAAAATATTTGGCAGCGCCATATTTCCTCCTCATTCTTTGCAGGAAATGTAGCACTAACCGTTTTGATTGGCAAGAAAGAAGGCCTCGCAATCGGCGAAGCCTTCTTATGGAGGGACGGGTCTTCAGGCCCGTTTGATAACGCAGGCCGAATGGCCTGTCGTCTCGCCCTGCCCATGGGCGAATTGTTAATTCTCCTCGACCGAGACGGCTGACTTCTTATCAGCCGAGACGGGCGACCTTTTATCTGCGGAGACGGACGACGAACTTGTGACGGCAAGATTAAAGGTCGTGCCTTTATCTAGGTGGAGGTTGCCGCCGCTCATGTTTAGCGTCGAGCCGCCCTGCGCCGAGGCGCTTGTTGATTGCGTGATCGTCAAACCTCTGACCGTGCCGCCCACTGCGCCGGTTGTTGAGCCAACCGTCCTGCCCGTTGTATCGGCGACGCCGCCGACCGTAGATGTCGTGGTATTAACGACGCTGCCGACGGTGTTTGTAACTCCGCCAAGCAAGCCGCCGCCGGAAGAGCGAGTCGAGCCTCGTGGCGATGACGAAGTTGACGTGCTTGACATCATGCCATCATCAGCGGCTGTCGCTGCTGCCGTTTGAGCCGACAGAACAGATGTAATTACGGAATTGATCGCCAGCCGGCCGCTGCCCTGCCGCAAACTGTCGAACATCACGCCGATGCTCGAATTTGCATTGCCCTTGACCTTTTTTTGAACGCTCGTTACATGGCCGACGAGCGTCGAGCCTTGCGCAATAACTGTCCGGCCGTTTTGTTTGACGGCTTTTGTCGTTTTCAGAAGCACCTGATCGCCGACTTTGGCACGCTGCACGTCGAGCGAACTTTGCAATTGCCCCGAAACCTGCGTCCCCGCCGCGATCTGCGAGCCCATTGACTTTTCTTTGTCAGCCGAATCTGCCCTGTCCGGCTTTTGCGCCGATGCCACGCTTGCCAAAACAAAAGCGATGCCTAATCCTAAAACTATTCGTCTCATAAATTTCCCCCTTGATGTCGGATATTCTGACTTGTTTCTAAATTAGATTTAGAATTTTAATGGGATGCTTTCAAAAAAAGAAAAGGTTGCCAAAAAACGAGACCGGAAAACCACGTCATATTCGGAAAGTTGCGTCAAATCGAGAAAGTTGCGTCATATCCGGAAAGTTGGCGTTTCAATTTGTCTTAAAATTTGTTAGCTTGATGCGGCAACAAAATTCATAATTCGTAATTCGTAATTGGAAATTGATTGGAGTTGTCCCAGCAATGAACGGCTATAAACAAAAGTGGAAACAGCGTAACATTAATGTTAACAACAATTACAGATTTTGCCGCACAGTGCGGAATTTTTTTCAAAAATCGTGGGACAAGGCCAGAACATGACTCCAAGTTGTTTATTTTCAACATTTATCGTGTCCCATTCTGATTTGGGACACCTTGGGACAGCAAGTATCGGAGCGTTTGAAAAAACGCCGGGACACTGGGACACTTCTAAGTAATTATGGATTATCCAAGAGGATCAGGCATTCTTCTTCATCCGACGTCGCTCGCGGGCGGGTTCGGCATCGGTGACTTTGGGACTGAGGCGTTTCGGTTTGTTGATTTTCTCGTTAAATCGGGGCAACAGTATTGGCAGATTTTACCGCTTGGGCCGACGGGTTACGGCGATTCGCCTTATCAGAGCTTTTCGGCGTTTGCGGGCAACACGCTGTTGATAACGCCCGAAAAGCTGGTCGAGGACGGACTGTTATCGGCTGATGACCTTGCCGCGAGGCCAGACTTCGCTGCGGATAAAACAGATTTTGGAGCGGTCTATAAATGGAAGTCTGAATGGCTGCCTCGCGTTTTTGAGAATTTTCTACGCGGCGGAAATGCCGATCATGCGGCTAGATTTGATCTGTTTTGCCGCGAAAATGCTTTCTGGCTCGACGACTATGCGCTCTATCGCTCGTTAAAAGCTGCACAGGAACATAAGCCCTGGTATAAATGGCCGGACGCATTGAAGATGCGCGAAAGGTCTGAGCTAGACAACGCGGCGGGACAGCTTTCGGCAGAAATCGCGGCTCAGAAATTCTTTCAGTTTTTGTTTTTTAGACAGTGGTTCGCTGTAAAGCAATATGCAAACAAAAATGGCGTCAACATCATCGGCGACATTCCGATATTTGTCGCTCTCGATTCGGCAGATGTTTGGTGCAATCAGGATAAGTTCAAACTCAATGACGACGGCACAGCGGAATTTGTCGCCGGTGTTCCGCCCGATTATTTTTCGGCAACAGGCCAGCTTTGGGGCAATCCGATCTACGATTGGGAAGCGATGCGGCAAGATAAATTTAGCTGGTGGGCGGCTCGCATCGCATTTGCCTTGAGAATGACAAACATCGTTCGGCTCGATCATTTTATCGGCTTTGCACGAAACTGGGCAGTTCCGAGTGGCGACGAAACCGCCGAAAATGGCGAGTGGATTGACGTTCCCGGACGCGAGCTTTTTGCGAAACTGCAATCGAGTCTGGGCGAATTGCCGTTCATTGCCGAGGACCTCGGTGCAATGACCGACGAGATAGCTGCATTGCGTGACGATTTTAGTTTTCCCGGAATGCGTATTTTGGAAAATGCTTTTGGCGGCGACGCAAAAAATCATGACCTGCCGCATAACCACATTCAGCATTGCGTTGCCTACACCGGAACTCATGACAACGACACGGCTGTCGGTTGGTATAAATCCACGACAAAAGACGTCCGTCATCACTGCCGCAAATATCTCCATTCCAATGGCCGCGAAATTCATTGGGACATGATCCGCGCGGTCTCGGCGTCGGTTGCTGATGTTGCGATCTTTCAAATGCAGGACGTTCTCGGCCTTGGCAGCGACGCCCGCATGAACACGCCGGCGACAACGTCGGAAAATTGGCAATGGCGATTGAATGCGGAAGCACTCAACGACGATTTGTCGTCACGCTTACGCGAATTGGCAGAAATGTATGGACGCTAAATTTTTTCAAATCGGTTTTATTTCTAGCTACTAGCGGCTAGCCACTAGCTGCTGGCTAGTAGCCGGTAGCTAGCAGCCAGTAGCTAGTATTTAAAATCGGCTTTGATCAGCCCTGACGATTTTTGAGAATTTTGACAAAAGAAGCCGATCGCAGTTCGTCGATCGTGATGCTTGTGCGGTCTAGTGCTTCCTGTTCGGTAACGGCTCCGCAATTGATGGCACGCAGGAAGTAGTTTAATAAACCTTGACCGGTCGCGGCGTCGTCGAAAACATCGCCGACGAGCGTCGCTTGGGCGGCTTTTTCGACAAAGTTTCGCAAGCGTTCAGAGGCAGCATCGAGGCCTTCGAGAAAGAAAGTAAACACCGCCGCGTAACGCGTCGGCAGTTGTCCGGGATGAAGATCCCAGCCTTGATAAAAGGCGTTTGATAATGAGTGACGGCATTGATCGTAATGCAATTTCCACGCGCGATGGACGACCGCGTGGTTTTCGGCCGATTGCTCGGCTGTGAGGCTGTCACCGCGATGCGGTGCAACGGGCATAATGTTTGTCGCACCGTCCGACAGCCAAACGCCGGTGCCGCCAAACGCGACCTGCATCATGCTCCGCGCAAAATCGCACGCCGGATGCAGCATGTGTTGATACGCGGCGGTTATTGAGCAGCTTGCGGTGTAATCATATACTCCGAAATGCGCCGCCGTGCAGCGGCCGCGAGCAGCCGCAAGCATTTTTGGCAGACCGATTTCGCCATCGGAAGCGATGATAGACTGCGTGGTCTCGATCATCATTTCCATTTTTAATGAACCGGCGGCGAGGCCAAGTTTGGGTTCGATCTCGTCAAAGATATCGGCAAGAACGCCGACCTGTTCCGGCGTCACGATCTTTGGCAGCGTGACAACAAAGTTATTTGACAATTTACCATTGGAGGCAGCAATAAGCGTCGTCAGAAACAGATCTAACGTGCGAATGCTGCGCGCCATCAGTTCCTCTGAGAACGTCTTGATCCGTATGCCGATAAACGGCGACAGCGTCCCGGCGGCCATTCCTTTTGCAACTTCTTCCGCCGCCGCAACAGCGTGGCCGTCCTCTTCGGCGTCAGGACGTGTGCCGTACCCGTCCTCAAAGTCAATGCGGAAATCTTCGACCGCTTCACGGGCAAGCTTTTCACCGACACGCTGATGAATTGTATCTGCTAATTTCGATGGCAGATCGAGAGCTTTAGCAAATGTCATCGCATCAGGTGCAAAAGTCTCGAACGACCGAACCGCAAGCTGGCCGAGTTTTACCGTCGTATCCGACTTAAACAAATGCGCACCGCCGTAAACCGTGTGCACCGGCTGACGACGCCCGGATTCACCCGGATACTGTTTGGCAAAACCCGCCATCGACGAACAAAGTCCAGCGGTGATCTTTTCGAACGATTGTGCAGAAAGAGATGTATTCATAATGATCTTGAATTGTAAATTGTTAAGTGGCCGATTGTTAATTGGGAGAAATTTTCTTCCAATTAACAATTTCCAAATCAACAATTGACAATTATTTTTCGAACCGGCACAACCGAGCTTCAATCAACCCATGCGGCTCGTCGGTTGGGACGAATATGCGATTGTCGTTTGCCTGGCCAAACTTTGTCATATCTATTGGCAGACAATGGATGTTCGGCAGTGAAAATGCGATCTCTTCGACTTCCGCAAATTGATCGAGGATAGCTTCGCCAATTGCATAGAGCGTATGCTGAACGGAAAGGCTGTCGTGATCGGCAAATACCTTTAATATTGTTTGCCTGATGTTTTGAAAAACTATATCGGTCGCATCATCAGGTTTTGCATAGCGCCAAGTCGCCTTTATCGCGGTCGAAAAAATACGGTCGGTCGTTTCCGGTAAAGTCGTGAACTCGTCCTTGATAAAGCCGACAAAACCCGAGTCGGTTGTTTTTAAAACAATGAGGTCTTCGACACCAGATTCGATAACTATGTTGTCGCGTGCAGCGGTGATCTTCGCCGTGCGTTTTTCACCGCTGCCTTTTACGAAAGAAATGTCATGCTCATCGCCGTCAAATTTCATTCGTTTCCAGCCGGTTTCGAAAATATCGATAATGACGCGCGAAACTTGCTCGTTATTAGTCAGGAAATGCGCGGCAAGCCGTCGGCCAAAAGTTTCAATTTCCTCGATCTCCTGCGTCTGTCCGGCAAGCGCATAGACCGTGTTTTTCATCGTGTCGGTCGGCAGGCAAAGGCTGTTGTCACCAACGGTGTGAATGGTTTCGAAATCGCCTTCGAGCGCGATGTTGACGGTGATGTTTTGAAGTTCGTGACGCTTTCCGGAACGCGCGACCTTCATCAGGCGAACGCGCGATTTGCCATAATTGTCGTGAACGATTCTGATCGACATAGATTAACTTCCGCGATATGTCGAATATCCGAACGGGCTGAGCAGCAGCGGGACATGATAATGCTGAATGGGGTCTTTTACTACAAAACCAACGGTCACCAGCGGAAAGAAGCATTCTATATTTCGCATGGCAAAATATCCGCCGGTATCAAATATCAAGCGGTAATGGCCCGGCAGAAATGCCTCGGTTGAGGACAACAGGTCGTTCACTCGCCCGTCAATGTCGGTGATGCCTTCGCTGATTATCTGCCAGCCCGATGTGTGTGTTTTGCGTTCCAGAACTACCGGAATGCCTGCTCCGGGCTTGCCCGTTGTGGTGTCGAGAATATGTGTGGTGATGGCGCTCATATTTCTAAAAGTTTGTTAAGCCTGATCTCAGTGATCTTTCGCTGTTCCTCGGCTGCAATTTGTAACTCGGTTGCGGCGGAATTGCCTAAACGTGCACGGCAGATGGCGAGCATCTCGTCCGCCGACTTGCCGGTAGCACAGACGATAAATATAAACCCGAACTTCTCCAGATACAAGCTGTTGGCCTCGGCCAGAGCCTTTTTTACTTTATCGCCCACCGATTTCATACCCGATTGCTCGCCTGAAGACCATTTCGCAGACTTGGCCTGCTGAGTCGGGGCGGCTTTATTTGAACCAATCTTCGGATGAGATGCGAACGCCTCAAGATGATCGACAGACGAGAGCGAAAACCAAATATTTTCCGCACTTTGATACAGATCATCGATCATCGCAAAAGGCCGCGCTCGAGCCATAAGTCGCGCCCATTCGGACGAGCCGCAACAGTCGCGAAATGTCGCTTCGGCTTTCGCCTTAGGCAGCTCATTGAGTTGCTCAAGATTTTTGTAAATGTGAAACTTCTGCAAATCAAAAACCCAACCACTAAACACACTAAGTATAAATTACCCATTTAGTGTTCTTTCGTGTATTTTCGTGGTTCCTTTTTTAAGCTATTCGCCCGAACAGGTGCAAACGGCTGACGCCGCCATCGGGAAAAATGTTAAACCGCACATGTGTAATATCGCCTAGGTCAGCCAGCTCATCCGCAAACGCATGCCGCGTATGCGCCTGCAATTTTGACATCGGCAAAAGCTCACGCCACTCGATCGCTTCAATTTCGCCTGACGATACACCGCCATCGAGCGTGCAGCTTTCAGGATAATTGCCTTTAAAATGTGAAGTGTCGATCTCGACGCGCGTTATTGTGCCTTTCGTGCCGAGTTTAACGATACACCAATCGTGGCCAGGGCCACGCCGTCGCTGCGATTCCCAACCGTCGCTCATATCCTGCGCAAGGCCTGGCATTATCAGATTTTGCCGATGCCCGAAGAACATGTCGCTCGCCAGCGGCACGTCGCCGCCGTTTTCGGCCGCCGCGAGATCAATCTCGCTGTTTCGTGTTCTTAATGAATCCCAATTCGGCATAACATTGCCGTGAACGCGCAATCGCGCAACGCCGCCGTCAGGATATATCTTAAACCGCAAATGCGTCACGCGTTCTGCATGACCGATCTCAAATTTATTCTGCGAATCGCCCTGCAATGCTGTGAGTGGCAATATCTCTTTCCATTGCGTTTCCGCTCCGAGCAATTGCGAAACTTCAGGCTGGCCGTCAACAGTGCAAACCTCAAGCGAGTAATGCGACGGATAATTGCCGCGAAAAAAGGCTGTGTCAACCACGATACCTTTTATCTCGCCGGGCATTCCAAGGCGGATAATACACCAATCGAACTTTTCGTCGAGCCGCGGACTGCGCCTTCGTCTTGTTTCCCAACCGTCCATCCATTTGCCGAGATCAGTATATTTGCCCTCTATCCAAATCGGCGCAGCCGGTTTTAAGAGATTTTCCTTCGGCGCAAAAAAATCGTCATTGGCGAATAAGACAGCTCCGCCGAGCTTTTCGGATGCGAGGTCGATCAATTCCGTGAAATCCATATTTGTTATGTCAGAAGTTTACCAAACTTCTGCTCTGTGAACTCGCCATTTTCAAACACTTTGTTCCCGCCGACAATTGTCGCCTCAATTTTGCCGAATAACTCCATTCCAGAATAAGGCGTCAGTTTGTGCCGGTGCTGGATGATCTCGGTAACGACTTTGAACTCAGCTTCCGGATTCCAAATCACTACATCGGCGTCGTAACCAGCGGCAAGTTTGCTTTTTCGATGATCCAAACCGGCCAATTTTGCCGGTTGTGCAGACATCAGCCGTGTCAGGTCAGTCAGACCAAACCCGCGATTCTTTAGATTAGTCCACATCACCGGCAGGCCGAACTGCAAAGCAGCGATGCCGCCCCATGCGTCCATAAAATCGCCTGATTCCTGCAATTTCAAAGCCGGAGTGCAGGGGCTGTGATCTGAGACGACCATATCAATTGTGCCGTCGGCAATAGCCTCCCAAAGTTTCTCACGATTTTCCGTTTCGCGCACGGGAGGGCAGCACTTGAAATGCGTCGCGCCGTCGGCGATATCTTCGGCGGCGAAAGTCAGGTAATGCGGGCATGTCTCGACCGTCAACGGCAAGCCCTCCGCACGAGCCTCGCGCAGCATCGGCAATGCGTCGGATGACGAATGATGCACAATATGAACGCGGCAACCAGTCTCGCGGCAAAGCCGGATCATCAATGCGATCGCTTCATCTTCAGATTCGCGCGGACGCGACCTTAGAAATGTGTCATACAGTCGCGGGTCCAGACCCGCGAGCGATGCCGCAACCGCATCTATCGGGCCGGGAACTTCGGCATGAACCAGCAGAACAGAATTCAGGCGGGCAAGTTCGGGCATCGCGATCCGCAGATCGTCCTCAACGACGTGCTGGAATTCATCAACACCTGAATGTATAAGGAAGCATTTAAACCCGCGAACGCCTCGCTCGATCAAAGACGCAAGTTCGTGAGTATTGCCCGGCACAATTCCGCCCCAAAACGCCACATCAACCGTGCACTTCCCCGCTGCGGCTGCGACCTTTTCTTCAAATCCCGCCAGCGTCGTTGTCGGCGGAATACTGTTTAGCGGCATATCAACGATCGTCGTCACACCGCCTGCGGCAGCGGCTTTTGTTGCAGTTTCATAACCTTCCCATTCGGTGCGGCCCGGTTCGTTAACATGAACGTGTGCGTCGATATTTCCGGGCATGACGACCGAACTACCCGCGTCGGTTAATGGAACTCCCGCAGGAACGTCGTCCCATTCACCTATGCGCTCGATTCTACCTTCGCTGATATGAACTGATGCAGGAGCCACGATAATTGGCGT
>JAYVFJ010000208.1:0-3518 GCA_043773225.1 Chloracidobacterium sp. | reverse complement strand
TATGATTACACGCGTTCGTTTTGGGCCGTCTCCCACAGGCTATCTGCACATCGGTTCCGCCCGAACTGCGCTTTTTAACTATCTTTACGCACGCCACACGGGCGGAAAATTCCTGCTTCGCATCGAGGACACCGACCTGGCCCGTTCAACCGAGGAATCGACCCGCTCGATCCTTGACGGCCTTGCGTGGCTCGAACTCAACCATGATGAAGACATTGTTTTTCAGTCCGACAATGCCGACAAACACCGTGCGACGGCAAAAAAGCTGCTCGCCGAGGGCAAGGCATATCGTGATTTCACGCCAAAGGCCGCTCCGTCTGACGCAAATGTAAAAGACGCGATCAAGGACCGTGCTCGTGCCGCACAGGGCGAAAAGAACATGCGCGATAACCTTTATCGTGATCTTTCTGCCGCGGAAAGCGATGAGCGAGCCGCTGCCGGAGAGCCTTTTGCAATCCGTCTGAAAGTCGCTGAAACTGGCAAAACTTCCTTCGAAGATGCTGTTTACGGCATACAGGAACGCGATTATGCCGAAACCGAGGATCTTGTTCTGCTCCGCTCCGACGGCCATCCGCTCTATAACCTGGCGGTCGTCTGCGATGACATCGAGATGGCGATCACACATGTAATTCGCGGCCAGGATCACATAACTAACACGCACAAGCAAGTGTTGATATACGAGGCGTTGGGCGTCACGCCGCCGACATTTGCCCACCTGCCGCTGATCATGGCGCCGAACAAGGGCAAGCTGTCGAAACGCAAACACGGCGAAGTTGTTTCGATGACGACCTATCGCGACGCGGGTTTTCTGGCCGCCGCATTTCGTAATTTTCTAGCTCTGCTTGGCTGGTCTGCCGGTGAGGAGCGAGAGATCTACACGCTCGACGAACTGATCGAAAAATTCTCGCTCGACGGCATTCACCGCTCAAACGCTGTCTTTAACTTCACCGAAAACGACCCGCGCAAATGGACCGACGACAAGGCCCAATGGATGAACGCCGAATATATCCGCACGATGCCGGTCGATGAGTTGATGCCGTTCGTCAAACCCGAGCTAAAAGCCGCCAAACTGTGGCGTGACGAGTATGAGGACGACGACAAGGCTTGGTTCGAAAACACGATAAACCTTATCCGCCAGCGGTTCTTTACGCTAAAAGATTTTTCGTCGCAAGGCCGTGCGTATTTTAGCGAAGATTACGATTTCGACCCTGCGGCTATCGAGAAAAATCTGTCGAAATTCCCCGACATTAAAACGTGGCTACCTGAACTCGCCGACCGATTCGAAACCGAGTTCGGCGAAGCCGAAAGTGTCAGTAGCTCGCACGTAAGTAAGGGCTCCACGGCATTCACAGAAGCCAACATTGAAACCGTCGTCAAAGCCTTCACCGAAGAAAAAGGCACAAAGCTCGGCGTCATCATGAACGGCGCCCGCACCCTACTAACCGGCGTCGCCGTCGGCCCGTCAATGCTGTCGGTTTTTGAGACTTTGGGGAAGGATAGATCGATTATGCGTTTGCGAAGCCAAGTTGCTTGGAATCAGTAAGCAAAAGTCTATGAGTAAGCCATTGCTTTGTATTTGTTTTACTCAAAACTTCCATGATGCAACACATTATTGGCCTTTATGCAGAAATTTTGTAAATTTGGGCTTAATAGACATTTGTGATGCTGAAATGTCTGTAATTGATTGATAACATTAACTTTGAGGTAGGTCAAAGGTAATGAATAAAAAAAGTGCTATTACTGTGAGTCGAAAATCGTTAAGAAAAGCGGAAGATTTCGAGGAAAGCAGAGGTATAAATGCGGGGTTTGTTGGCGACAATTTATTGCACCGACACCGTAAAGAATTGAACTCGGCGTGAAGATTCGACCTTAGCCTAACAGGTTCGGCGCGTCGAAGCCGAATCGCTCGAAAACATTACGCCGCTTCGAAATCCGGGTATAGAATAAAGCATTTTGAGGTTCTAAGATTATGATAACAACACCAAGCGAACAACGATTGACCGTTTCCGAGGCGGTGCGCAAGCACAAAGAGTTTCTTTTTCCGGCCGTCGCGACTTATTACCAGGAGCCGCTGGCACTCGTTAAAGGTGAGGGCGAGTTTGTTTGGGACGATCAGGGCAACCGGTATCTCGATTGCTTTGGCGGGGTGCTGACGGTGAGCGTCGGTCATGCGGAGCCGCGTGTCAACAAAGCGTGGATTGATCAACTTAACACGATTGCCCATACATCGACACTCTACGCCAATGGGCCGCAGGGCGATCTGGCTGAAAAGCTCGCCGAGATCTCGCCCGGCAAGCTGAAAAAATCGTTTTTTACCAACAGCGGAACCGAGGCCGACGACACGGCGATCCTCGCAGCAAAACTGGCTACAGGGAATAGCGAGATCGTTGTTCTCCGGCATAGTTACGCGGGCAGATCGGCAACAGCTCTCTCGACTATCGGACACTCTACTTGGAAACCGATCGGTTCACAGGTCGCCGGTTTCGTCCATGCTCACGCACCATATTGTTATCGGTGCCCGTTCAATGCGACGCCGGACAATTGCGGCCTTGCATGTGCAAATGATGTCGAGGAGTTGATCCAGACAACGACGACGGGCGAGATCGCAGCATTTATGTCCGAGACGATCCTCGGCGTTGGCGGATTTATAGTGCCGCCAAAAGATTACTTCAAACGCGTTCACGAGATCACGAAGAATCACGGCGGCCTGTTCATCTCCGATGAAGAGCAAACCGCGTGGGGACGCACCGGCGACAAGAGGTTTGGCATCGAGCATTACGGCGTTGAGCCGGACATTATCACGTCCGCGAAGGGGATGGGCAACGGTGTGCCGATCGGCTGGACAATTGCCACGCCCGAGGTCGCGGACGCGTTTCCGGGGCTCACGTTCTCGACGTTTGGTGGCAACCCTGTTTCAATGGCTGTCGGCCTCGCCGTGATAAAGGTGATCGAAGAAGACGATCTGCGGACTAATTGCCGTGTCGTTGGCGATTACTTCCACGATAAGCTGCTTGAATTGCAGGAAAAGTACCCCGTCATCGGCGATGTTCGCGGAATGGGTATTATGCAGGGCATCGAACTCGTCAAAGATCGTCGGACAAAAGAACCGGATCCGCAATCAGTATTGAAAATCTTTGAGGAAACAAAACGCCAAGGCGTTCTCATTGGCAAGGGCGGACTTTATGGCAACGTCATCCGCACCGGCCTGATGCTGAATTCGACAACTGATACAGTCGACCAACTAATCGCCGCGTTAGAAAAGGGTCTTTCGACCGTCTGAGGTATGGACAAAAGAACTTTTGAATTACTAGATCTTGAGTTTGAGTGGGATGAAGAAAAATATGCTGTTAATCTTTGGATAGCATAAATTTTGAGAAAGCCGCAGAGGTTTTCTTCGAGAAAGGCGCCGACAGGATCGGTGGAGATAGACTTGGCGGCGTAAACCTAAAAGGCTGTCTGAAAACGAGTTTTCAGACAGCCGTATTTATATCTTACGCGGCATGCGCTTCAAATGTTAT
>JAYVFJ010000207.1:0-10089 GCA_043773225.1 Chloracidobacterium sp. | reverse complement strand
TGTATCGCCCTTGCTTACGCGCGGGCTTGTGCACCTTATCCTATCAATGATTTACCGTATTCAGACTAGCCGGTTCCGGCGGCAGGAAGTGGCGCGGGTTGATCGGGCGGTCGTTGAGCCGCAGTTCAAAGTGCAGATGCGGGCCGGTTGAGCGTCCGGTCGAGCCGACCTGGCCGATTTGCTGGCCGCGTGTGATACCTGCACCGGCTTCGGTTTCGATCTTGGACAGATGGCCGTAACGCGAGGTCAGGCCGTTGCCGTGATCTATCTCGACCATATTGCCGTAACCCCCCTTGTATCCAGCCGAAATGACCGTGCCGTTTGCCGGAGCGGTCACTTCATCGCCGCGTTCGCCGTCAATGTCCATTCCGGGATGAAATTCATAAGAGCGTCCGCCGAACGGATTACGCCGAAAGCCGAACTCGTTGTTGATCTTGCCGAGATGTGCCCACATAGAAGGCAGAAAAGCCGGATTGGCGTTCTTGCGGATCGCCAGAACTTCGCTGTCGATCTCGACACTGTCTCCGTCGGCAAGATCTATCTCTTCCGGGCCGCCGCTGTTTAATGCGTAATCGGCTGCTTCGGAAGGTTGCGAATATTCGACGGTTTCGGCAGGATTGACCGTTTCCGCCGCGACTCGTGTTAAAACAGATGTTTTTGCAACTGTTTGTGCAAACGCCGGATTTATAACGATACTGCTAATGCCGAATCCTAAAGTTGAAATGCCGATCAGAAGAAAAATACCGAGCGATCCGAAATGCACGAGGCGTTTAGAGACCGCAAGCCTTTTAATATAAATTCTTGATTTTGATGTATGCGATAAAAGAAAAGCGTATGACTTGTCGTTTTTCTGCATTATGCTTTTAAGCTCCTTTTAATGAATCTCGCACCGGAATAAAAAACATCCCGATACGCGGAATCACGCAAGAATAGCCGCGAGCGACTAACGCGAAACCTGTCGCAAGAGTAAAACTGCTAAAATAAACTCCCGCTAAGTGTGGGTGACAACCCCTTGATGGCTCCAAATCGAAGATAAGAAACTATTTCTATATCAACATAATCTACCGCAAAAGGCAAATCTGCCAAATAGATACCAGATATAGACCCATGCGCAAGCCCGCGCGTAAGCAAGGGCGATACACGCAATGTTAAGTGTATCGCCCTTGCTTACGCGCGGGCTAATGCAAAAATAGTTACTCGGTTCGTTGCTTCTGCTGCCACGAGCGAAAGAGCATCATGCCAACAAACGCGAACAGGGCAAGAAACGCAAGAACGATGATCAGCTTGATCGCAAATGCCAGAAAGCCGACAAACCCGATAAGGGCTTTAACAAGGACAATAAGAAGTGCAATGAGCGCCACCAGGCTTCCAACGATCGACGCGGCTTTTACAAACATAACCATAACTTAAACTCCTTAATTAACATCACGCCAACTGCCTGTTCGTGAACGGTCGCCAAAATCAGCCGAGGCTTTATAGTCGGCTTCGCTGTATCGAGCCTGTGCCAAAGAAAAATTTGCCTGCGGCGTTGGTCCTGCCCACTTTGACTCAACCGTCTTTGGCTTAAAGATATAGCCCCGCAAAACATAGACGCCCAGCCCGATAAGCATCACGGGCACGATCACCCTTGTTAAAAATGTCCGGTCGATCAATCGAATAAATACAAACGAGACGCCCAAACCGATCAGCAAGATAGCCCAAATCTTCGGGTTCCCAGAAAATCTGCTTACCAAAATGCCATCTGCAACATCAGGGGTCAGCCCGGCTCTTATCAACTGTGCCGAACGCCATGCATCCAGGGCCGCAAAGCACCACATGCCCATGAAGCCGAGAACAAACAACGGCGTTCCAATCCCGCGAGTCATAACGGCCATTTGAATTAACCCGACAAAAACAGCAAAGTGCACAAGCGCCTTCACTGTCTGTCCGTTATAAGCGGCGCCGAGGCCGGGACAGATCATTGACAGAAAAGTTGCCATGAACGGTGACGTGCGTTTTCGGACAAACGGAACGTGATTCGTCCGGCTCTGCTGGCGCAAAAGATCAATGCCCTGAACAATGCAGTCTTGGCAATAAGGAAACCCCTTGATGCGATGATCGCACGCCGGGCACAGCGACCGTCCGCACCCGTTACAGCCGACAACCGCCGCATTCTGCATGTGAAAGGCACAATTCATTATTTATTTCCTTCGTGCGACGCATCAGTCGTGCCCGTGATCGGGTCCTGCCTGGTCGTCTTTTCCATTTCATTCGGCTTGCCGTTCCAAGCCTCCGAGCTCTGCTGATAAGTTTGTTCGGCAAGATCGACGCCCGTGGTGAAAACGCCCGCCAGCGTGCCGTCTGCCGAAACCGTCTGGCTAAAAACGAGAAACGCAAAAAGAAACATCATCCCAACCGATGCAAACTGCGGAACGCCTATCGGGAACCCAAGCCCGCGAATCCATTCGCCAACTTGTGATGTCCACGACGCTTTAACTTCTGCTGCTTTTGCCGTGCCCAGAGTCAAATTGAGTATCCGGACATGGAGTGCCGCAGGAACGGCCAATTCTTCCATTTTGTATGTATAACAGGCCGCTATCGAACGCACGACCATGCCCGGCAGATCCTCACATGTAGTGCAAAGAGCAGCATGGCGTTCCCAGCGATGGAACGAAGCCGCCGGCAAAAATCCGTCGAGATAATCTGTTAAATAGCCTTCAAAATCGTCGCACGACATCGCTGTCTGCGGCATCGTCATCGCAAGCACGCGAGCCTCAAGCCGCGTCACGGAAGCCGTCGGCACCGAGATATTGCGGCAAACCTGCATAGATTCTTTTACGTCGTTAAGCAGAGTGTGACAAAGCGGACAGCTAAGCGCATGAGCGGCCACGGCCTTATTAGCCGAGCGTTCCAGCGTCTTATCAAGATAATCGGTCAACAGTTCTTCAAATGTCGAACAATTCACTATGTTTTGCTGCTCCTTCATAATTATTTTCACCGCAGAGACGCGGAGACGCAGAGTAAATCCAATAAAAACTTTTTTTAAGAGTACGCTTTCAATAACAGACAATAACCCTTTTTTCTTCTCTGCGTCTCCGCGTCTCTGCGGTTAATTCCCCCTTTTATATAGTCACGACTCGCATTCTCCTCAAAATCTTCGCCAGCTCGATGCGTCCGCGATTGATCCGCGATTTGACGGTTCCCTCGGGAATTTTCAAGACATCGACGATCTCCTGATACGTCAGTTCCTCGATGTCACGCAGGATGACGCATGTTTTCAAATCCTGCGGCAGCTTGTCGATGCCTTCCTGCACCTGCGACGCCAGCTCTTTCCGCTCCATCTCCTTGTGTGCCGAAGTCCCGGCCGCACGCAGATGGTATTGGTGATCGTCAACGGCGTCTGCCATCGAATTCTGCGGATTGCGTTGGCGGTGCCTGTAATCGTCAATTATCAAATTGCGTGCAAGCCGCATGAGCCAGTTGGAAAGGTCGCCCTGTTTCGCGTCATACTGTTCAAGAGTCTTATAAATGCGGATAAAAACGTCTTGGGTCAGATCTTCCGCGGCATCAACGCTCGAAGTAAAACGGTAAGCGAGATTGAATATCCGGCGTGAATACGCAGATACAATATCCTCCCACGCCGCGCCGTCCCCAGAACGAGCACGCCTGACGAGTTCCGCACCGTTTATTTCGGTCACAGCCTTTAATGCTTCCAAAAACGTATTCTCCCGAAACTTTTACTGCCCCGTGTCATTAGCCCGCACGTAAGTAAGGGCTCAACAAAGCACGAAACCTCGCCTTGTCAAAAATTTCTTACGACAGGCAAAAAACAAAAGTTCCAAGAAAAAGATAGCAGATTTTTGTAATTTTGCGGTATCTGTCCCAGTGATGTGTAAAGCTGACAAAGGGAAAAAGCAGGATCAGGATCCGACCGAAAAGGGCAAAGTCGATCCGCATAACGACGCGCATAGCCCTTATTTGTGGCGGTAAGTGATTCGGCCCTTTGTCAGATCGTAAGGCGAGAGTTCGATGTCCACCTTGTCACCCATTAGTATGCGGATGCGGTTGCGGCGCATTCTGCCTGAGATGGTGGCGAGGACCATGTGGTCGGTATCGTTTATCTGGACTTTGAAAAATGCGTTTGGCTGTTTGTCCACGACGACGCCACCCATTTCGATCAATTCTTCTTTCATAGTTCTAGTTTTCCTTTGAAAAGCATTGCCTCCGGCTAAGCGTGTTAACCGGAGGCAACGATTACACTCTCGACGAGAGCGATTGATAATTAATAACGCGAACCGCCGCCGCCTGCCTCGCGGGCCTTTGCCTCGTTTACTTTGAGATTGCGGCCTTCGACCTCTTTGCCGTCAAATGACGCGATGGCTGCCTTAGCCTCTTCAGCGCTCGACATTTCGACAAATGCAAATCCGCGCGAGCGGCCTGTTTCGCGATCTTCGATAAGGCTGGCCGATACTACGGTGCCCGATTCGCCGAACATCGTTTCCAGATCCTGGGCTGTTGTGTTGAATGAAAGATTTCCTACGTAAAGTTTCGTTGACATTAAATTAAATTGTTTACCTTTGCCCACGGGGGCGTTAAAGAAGTGTCGAATCGAAGGGCTTCGCAGAAAAACGGATGCGACGAAGGGTCGGTGTTCGGATGCTCAAAAATTTCAAGAGCGACTTCTGTTATTAAAAAACCCGCTCTCAAACCTATCCAAAAACCGTCTTTGACGAGCGCACCGCAAGCGGCGCGAGAGAAGGACTATCAATACTAAGATGCACCTTTTCGTGAACAGTTGCAAACAGAGTTACAGTTCTTGAAGTAGCCTGACGAGGTTAGCCCTAGTCGAAGCGAAGATCTTAGCGATGTTGGTGTTCCGGATTGAATCGAGTCTGGCTCGAAAACGTCATTAAACGCGGTCATACAAAATACTGCTCAGGTCATACACTTGGTCATTTGGTCATACAACTATTTTGGGGCTTTGCATTATTTAGTTATTTTGGTAAGATATTCTTTGCTGACGAGAGTTGGAACACGTAGAAGTGGGTTTCGCACCCACTTTTTATTTTGCGTGAGAGACGAAATGGACAAGCATTTGATAACTGATCGTATTGAGAAGATCGCCGCACAGGTCGCCAATGCAAGCGGCATCGAGCTTGTTCATATCGAGGTCGCGGGCACAAAGCGGGATGCGGTTATTCGCATTTATATTGACAAAGACGGCGGGGTGACGCTTGACGATTGCTCGCTAGTTTCGCGCGGCGTCGAGGAGATACTCGATGTAGAGGATTTCATTCCGTCGCATTTCGTGCTCGAAGTTTCGTCGCCCGGCATCGAACGACAGCTTTATTCGCTTGCCGATTTTGTAAAATTTACCGGCCATCTGGCAAAGGTAAAATTGAAAACCGAGATCGGCGGGCAGAAAACTTTTGTTGGAACGATACATGAAGTTGACGGCGGCAAAATTAATTTTGAAGATCGTACGCGAGGCGGGATGACATTCGATTATACCGATGTCGAAAAAGCCAATTTGAAGATCGATCTTGCCAGGGAATTGGGCAAACGAGAAGTTAAAGCAGAGGCTTAGAATATTATGTGTAAACGATTGAGTAAAGGGAAGTTATGACAGCATTATCATCCATCGGACAGAGTATAGAAATGTTATGCACCGAGCAGGGGCTCGACCGCGATATGGTTATCGAGGCGATGAAGGAAGCCGTGCGAGCCGCTGCCCGCAAGCAGTTTAAAGCCAAGACGGGCGACAGCGTTCAGGTCGAGTGGAATACCGAGGAACAGGATCTGGAAGTCTCGGCGGAAAAGACCGTTGTTGAAAATGTAGAGGATCCGCTGACCGAACTTTCTCTCGAAGAAGCGCAGGAAATGGCGGGTGACGAGGTCGAGGTTGGCGACATGCTTTTGATACCGCTCAACCGCGAGGACATGGGACGCATCGCAGCCCAAACCGCAAAGCAAATTCTCGTTCAAAAGGTGCGCGAGGCGATACGCGAAAAAGTTTACGAAGAATACGTTGACCGCAAGGGCGAGCTGATCAACGGCATGGTCAAACGCTTTGAGCGCGGCGATATGATCGTTGATCTTGGCAACAATCTCGAGGCGGTCATTCCAAAATACGAGCAGTCGCGCGGCGAAATGTGGAATCAGGGCGAACGCATCCGCGTCGTCATCGTTGACGTTTCCCGTGAACAAAAAGGCCAGCAGATCAAATGTTCGCGTGCTTCGTCCGAGCTTTTGAAACGTCTATTCGAGATGGAAGTTCCCGAGATATACGACGACACAGTCGTCATCAAATCGGCCGTCCGCGAACCCGGCGACCGTGCAAAGATCGCCGTTACTTCGAATGAAAAGGATGTTGATCCGGTCGGAGCATGCGTAGGCATGAAAGGCTCGCGTGTGCAGGCGATCATCAAAGAACTTCGCGGCGAAAAGATAGATATTATTGAGTGGTCGGACGAGCCTTCGGTGTTTGCGGCCAACGCGCTTTCGCCTGCTAAGGTTTCGCAGGTGCGCATCACCGACATTGACAATCGCCTTATGGAAGTGATCGTCGGCGAAGACCAATTGAGTCTCGCGATCGGCAAAAAAGGACAAAACGTGCGGCTCGCAACTAGGCTTGTCGGTTGGGAGATAAAGATCGTCAGCGAAGAATTGCTCAAGAAGGAAATTACCCGCCAGATGGGCAAGATGATGGCTTCCGGCGAAGCCGTGCCGATCACTGCTCTCGAGGGCGTAACGACTTCTCAGGCCGAGACTTTGGCCCAGAAAGGTATCTCGGATGTTGAGGCTCTTGCGGCGGCATCAGTTGACGATCTGGTTGATTTCCTTGACGTAAGCCTCGATCAGGCACAGGCGATCCGCGAGGCCGCAGCCGCGATCGTTGAGGCCAAAAATTCCGAGGCCGGAACCGACGAAACCGAACAAGCCGTTGATGTGCCGAGTGAGGAAACTCAAGCGGAAATTTCAGACGACTCGCAGGTCGAAACACAACCACAGGATGCTTCAGAGGATTCATCCGACGAGGCTGCGAGCCAGGAAATTGCAGCCGATGAAAATCCGGGTGACAGCCCGGAAGCGACTTCTTCCGAAGAAGAAGTAGAGGAAGCTAAGCCAAAAAAGAAAACGAAAAAGGAAAAGTCCGAGTAAGGATTTTGGGCCGCATTTTGCGAACGGTTTGAGAGTTAGAGTTGATTAAATATGCCGACTGGTAGGAGCATTCGAATTTACGATCTTGCACGCGAAGTGAAGCAGGACACCAAGCGTGTTATGGATGACGTGCGTCGTGAAGGCGCCGACGTGAGCGTTGCATCGAACACCGTAAGTCACGAGATCGCCGAGAAGGTTCGCAATAAGTATTTTCCAAAAAAAGAGGCAGCACCGAAACGGGCGATCAAGGTCATCAAAAAGGCTGCGGCACATGAGGAACCGCCGGTCGTCGAGCCGGAAATTACTGAGGTCGAACCGATTGTCGAGGCAGAACCAAAGCCTGTTGCCGTCAAAAAGAAAGCCGCAGTTCCGATCGCTGAAGAGGAAACGCCTGTCGCTCCAAAGGTCAGAAAGCTCGCAAAAAAAGCGGAACCTGTTGAGTCAGTAGAGCCGGAAAAAACTACGACTGTCAAACGTCTTGCCAAAACCAAAAAAGCCGAAGCCGAGTCGCTTCCCGAGATCGAGCCGGAGGTTATCGAAACACCTGCTGAAGACAAAGATGAGGCCGTTCAGTTAGAAGTAAGCCCCGCGCCCGCCGCCGGCCCTTCCGGGACGACAGTCAAAAAACTTACGCTAAGCCCCGACGCTCTCAAGCAGGGCATCAAGCCGGGCGATCTTCTGGTCAAGGCGGCACCGACCAAAACCGGCAGCCTCGTTAACGAACGCCCGCGTCCCGGCGACGATCGCGGCCGAAGGCCGGAATTTCGCGGCACACCGGGCGAGACAGCCGCTCCGCAGTTGACATACACTCCGCCGGCGGATAATCGCCGCCGTCCCGGACGTTCAGGCGGAAGAAAAGGAAAAGCCGATGATAAGACCGGCAGATGGGCAGAGCGAGATTTAGACGCTCCGCAAAAACGCTCTATCGAAGAACGCGTAATGGATCAGGTCGGGGCAGTTGACCTCGAGAATATGAAAACTGCCCGTCTTACCGACGGAGCGACAGTTCGCGAGTTTGCCGAGGCTCTTGGTATAACGCCCCGAGACATTGTTCAGTTACTTATAAAACGTGGCGTTTTTGCGACGCTCAATCAACCCATTGGCGATAAGATGGCTAAGGAAATGGGACTTGATTTTGGCTACGACGTGAGTTTTGTCGCCTTCGAGGAAATGGTCATCGAACAGGAGTTCGAGGAACTGATAGCTGCCGATGCCGACGATATCGAACTCCCGCGAGCACCGGTCGTCACCGTTATGGGACACGTCGATCACGGCAAAACGTCGCTGCTTGACGCTATCCGCAGCGACAATGTTGCCGAGGGCGAAGCCGGCGGCATCACGCAGCATATCGGTGCATACAGCGTCCTCGTGCCAAATCCGGATGAACCGGGCCAAGAACGCCGAGTCGTATTTCTCGACACGCCCGGCCACGAAGCTTTCACCATGATGCGCGCTCGTGGAGCCAAGGCGACCGACATCGTTATTCTCGTAGTCGCTGCTGACGACGGAGTGATGCCGCAGACGATCGAAGCCGTCGAGCACTCAAAAGCAGCGGGCGTTCCGATCATTGTCGCGATCAATAAAATAGACAAGCCGGACGCAAATCCGGACAAGGTCAAACAAGGGCTTGCCGGACTCGGTTTGCAGCCGGTTGATTGGGGCGGCGATATAGAAATGGTGGCGGTTTCGGCGAAGAAACATGAAAATCTCAAGACACTGCTCGACACCGTTTTGCTCCAGGCCGATATATTAGAATTGAAGGCAAGCCCGACACGCCGCGCCTCGGGCGTGGTTCTCGAAGCCAAACTCGACAAAGGCCGCGGAGCCGTGGCAACCGCTCTCGTCCAACAGGGAACTCTGCGCGTCGGCGATCCATTTATTGTCGGCCAGTTTTCGGGCAAAGTTCGCGCGATGTTTTCGGATCGCGGCGAAGCTGTAACCGAAGCCCAACCTGCGACGCCGGTCGAGATACTCGGCCTTCAAGGCGTGCCGCAGGCAGGTGATACTTTTCAGGTTGTTTCCGACGTTGAACGTGCTCAGACGATCGCTGGCCAACGTCAAATGCACGCGCGGCAATCTGCGATGCTCAAGACGACAAAACGCGGCATCGAATCGCTAGGCCAGGTCGAGATCAAAGAGCTGTTGGTCATTCTAAAGGCCGATGTGCAGGGAAGCGTCGAGGTGCTAAAGGGAACGCTGGAAAAACTTTCGACCGAGAAGGTCAAAGTTCGCGTAATTCGTGCCGGAGTCGGTGCGATCGCGGAATCGGATGTTTTGCTCGCTTCGGCAACGCAGGCTGACGATGCATCTACTGCTGTCGTCATTATCGGATTCAATGTTCGCCCCGAAGCCCGGGTCGCTGATATCGCTCGGCAGGAAGATGTTGACATTCGCCTGCATTCGATCATTTACAAAGTCGAAGAAGAGATCAAGGCAGCGATGATCGGCATGCTCGACGCCATCGAGAAGGAAACCATCCTTGGCAAAGCCCTCGTTCAGGAAACATTTAAGGTGTCTAAGATCGGCACTATCGCCGGCTGCCGTGTGACCGATGGCCTTATTCGCAGGCAGGCGAAGGCTAGGCTTATCCGCGACGCCGTCGTCACATGGGAAGGCGACATTGCCACGCTCAAGCGTTTTAAAGACGATGTGAACGAGGTCAAAAACGGCTTTGAATGCGGCATCAGCCTTGTCAATTTTAACGACCTTAAAGTCGGCGACGAGATCGAAGCATTTGTTATAGAAAAGATCGCGGCTACCGAGTTGTAAGAACAAGACCTATAGGACATATGAGTCCTAGAAGTCCTATCTGACTTTATTGATGAGACGTCCCGAACGCTTTGCAGTAGCGCTAAAAGAAGAAATTTCGGAGGTGGTCGGATTTGAGTTGGACGACCCGCGACTCGAGATGGTCACGGTGACCGATGTCGAAGTCGCAAGCGATCTGCG
>JAYVFJ010000206.1:0-2062 GCA_043773225.1 Chloracidobacterium sp. | reverse complement strand
CACCGACCTCAAGCGGACTGGAGCAAGGTCTATGAGGAGTTGAAAAAGAAATCCGTGACGCTGCAACTTTTGTGGGAGGAATACAAAGCAACGCATCCTGAGAAACATTATCGGTTGAGCCAATTTTGTGAGCTCTATCGGCGGTGGAAAAAGAAGTTGGATGTGAGTTTACGGCAGACGCATAAGGCGGGAGAAAAGATGTTTGTGGATTATGCAGGGCAAACGGTTTTGGTGACGGATCCAAAGACGGGAAGTGTGCGGCAGTCGCAGATTTTCGTGAGCGTGTTGGGAGCGAGCAATTACACGTTTTGTGAAGCGACGTGGGATCAGAGTCTTGAGAGTTGGACTGACTCGCACATTCACGCTTTCGAATATTTTGGAGGCGTGCCTGAAATTGTCGTGCCGGATAATCTGAAGAGCGGCGTCTCGAAAGTTTGCCGGTACGAACCGGATTTGAATCCCACCTATCACGAGATGTCGGTGCATTACGGGACGGCGGTGATTCCGGCGCGTGCTCGGCGGCCAAAGGATAAAGCAAAAGTGGAAGTGGGGGTGCAAATTGTGGAACGTTGGATTTTAGCGGCTCTTAGAAACCGAACCTTTTTCAGTCTTGCCGAATTGAATCAAGCTCTCGGTGAGCTGCTCGAGAAACTCAACACACGTCCTTTCAAGAAACTGGAAGGTTCCCGGAAATCGTGGTTTGAAACGATTGAGCGTGCAGCCTTGAAACCTTTGCCGGTTGAGCGCTATGTGCTGGCACGATGGAAACGAGCGACGGTAGGAATTGATTATCACGTCGAACTTGAAGGCCATTATTACAGCGTTCCCCATGGACTGCGGCAGCAAGAGGTGGAGTTGCGTTATACCGCGACGACGGTAGAGATTCTCTTCCGGAACAAGCGTATCGCCAGCTATTTGCGGGACTCTCGCAAAGGGCGGCACACGACTCAAAGCGGGCACATGCCTGTCAATCATCAGCAGTATTTGGAATGGACACCCTCTCGAATTTTGAATTGGGCGGGCACAATGGGAAAAGCAACGCAGAAAGTGGCCGAGATAATCATGACAAGCCGCGAGCATCCTGAGCAGGGTTACCGGTCTTGCCTTGGGATTTTGCGGCTTGGAAAACTCTACGGTAAAGATCGACTTGAAGCGGCTTGCAAAAGAGCACTGGCGATCGGTTCATCTCGTTACAAAAGTATTCGTTCGATTTTAGAAAACAGTTTAGACCGTGAAGCGGTTCCTGAATCGAAGCCCACTCAAGGGATTGTCCACACTAATCTCCGCGGCGCCCATTATTACGGCTGAGAAAAGCAAAAGACAAAAAGATTTAAAAAAATTTGAAGGAGCTAAAAATTATGTTACGAATTCCGACGTTAGAAAAAATGAAAGAGTTAAAATTTCATGGCATGGTCCGAGCCTTTGAAGAGCAGCTTGCGTCGTCCCAATATACCGAGCTTGGCTTTGATGAAAGGCTTGGATTTTTAATCGATCGTGAAAGCACAGAACGTGAAAACCGGCGACTCAAAGCGCGGCTCACGCGTGCCAAGATTCGCCAGCAAGCGTGTTTGGAAGATATGGATTACAGCGCTTCAAGAGGCTTGGACAAATCGCTGATTCAATCGCTTGGCACCTGCCAGTGGATTCGAGATCATTTAAATGTGTTGCTCGACGGACCGACGGGTGTTGGAAAAAGTTTCATCGCGGATGCTTTTGCGAATAAAGTTTGCCGCGAAGGTTTTGAGGTTTTATGTTTTCGGGCAACGCGGTTATTTGAAGACTTGGCTCTCGCGCGCGGCGATGGCCGGTATCCCAAACTCATGAATGCAATCGCCAAAGCGGACTTGCTTGTCATCGACGACTGGGGGCTTTGCAAAATAACGGATGCTCAACAACGTGATTTTCTGGAAATTCTCGAGGATCGTCACGGCATTCATTCCACCCTCATTACCAGTCAAATTCCATCAGTCCAATGGCACGAGCTGATGGATAATCCGACGGTCGCCGATGCCATCTTGGATCGCCTGATTCACAATGCCTACAAAATCAACTTAAAAGGAGA
>JAYVFJ010000205.1:0-2524 GCA_043773225.1 Chloracidobacterium sp. | reverse complement strand
ATTTCTCTCAAAAAATTACTTTAGATACTACTTGAATTGTTCAAAGATAAGTTGTTGAAAATGTTGCGATTGCCACATCGGAAATTGATTTTACAACTTTCTGCATAAAAATCAAGCAAGAAAATTGTTAATTGTAAATTGATTGATTGTTAATTGGCAGCAGAAATTTTCTTCCAATTAACAATTTTCCAATTAACAATTTACAATTATCAATCTTTGGACGAGGCTTTTTTCACCGAGGCTTTTTTCTTAGCCGTTTTCTTTGGCTTTTCAGGCTCGTCCTGTATGGTAACCGACTCGTCGATCCATTCGCCGTCGGTTATGATCGCTTTTGCGACTATCGCCTCAATGGCCTTTCGCGTTTTGAGATTGCCGCGAATGTTATCAATTCCGCCGCCTTGTTTTTCGAGCGATTCGCGTATTTCGTCCGCCGTCGCTCTGTAATACGCCGCCATCTTGCCGATCTCTTCGTCAACTTCGGCGTCCGCGACTTCGACTTTTTCCAGCTCGGCCACCTTGTCCAAAAGCATCGCGCCGCGAACGTCTCGCTCGGCCTGCAGACGCATGTTGCCATACGCCATTTCTATAAACTGCGACTCGACCTGGTTCAGATCGACGCCGCGCTGTTGCATGTCCTGTGCAAAATTATTGAGCAGGTTGCGGGCCTGATTTTCGATGAGAACGCCGGGGACCTCGAACGCATTGTCTTCGATGAGTTTTGCTATAGCGGCATTACTGACACGCGCGTCGGCGCCGGCGTCGGCAACTTTTTCGAGATCAGCCCTAAGTCGTTTTCGTAGATCGGCAAGCGACTTATAGCCTTCATCGAGGCTTTTGGCCCAATCATCGTCCAGTATTGGAACCACCATTTTACCGACGGATTTTATCTTTGCCTTGTAATGCACCGTCTTTCCGGCTAGAGCCTCCGACGAGAATTCCTGCGGATACTCAACTGTAAATTCCTTCTCGTCATCTTCCTTCACTCCGACCAGATTATCGGTGAACGATTTTTCAATATGTTTGCCGCCAAGCTCGACTTCAAGATCGTCCGCCTTTATTGGTTGGCCGGCAGGATCGCCATCGAAAACACCTTCGAGATCGGCTATCACAGTGTCACCGATCTTTGACTTGCGGCCTTCGACCGGGATGAGCGCGGCTTCTCTTTGCAGGCGTTCAGCGATCAGAGCCTCGATCTCGCCATCTTCGACAGGTTTTACTCGCCGCGTGACCTCGATGCCATCATATTTCGGTTCAGGCAGTTCAGGCATTACCTCAACATGAACATGCAGCGACAGTGGTTCGCTGCCGTTGACCTTGACGGTATCTTGATTTTCCAAATGCAAATGCGGCTCAGTTAGCGGTTGTAATTTATGTTCCTGAATCGCCGCGGTTACCGCAGACGGAACAACCTCCTGGAGCACTTCGCTCTTGATCTCTTCCTTAAACCGAAGCCGGACAACATCGAGCGGTGCATAGCCTTTTCTAAAACCCGGCACACTCGCCCGGTCGGCATATTTCTTACTGACCTTGCCGTATGAAGCCTTTACCAAATCGGCGTCGATCTGCAAATGTATCTCTTTTTGTGTAGGTGAAATTTCCTTTATTTCGCTTTTCATTTACAGAAGAAAGAATAACGGAGTGCAGATTAAATGTCGAATAATGTGTTTTTTATTGGTCATTTGTCATTAGTCCTTTGCGGAAGATTTCAACAACAAAGGACTAAGGACAAATGACCAATGACGAAAGGAATGGTGCCGAGGGCGAGACTCGAACTCGCACGTCTTTCGACGCTAGATCCTAAGTCTAGTGCGTCTGCCAATTTCGCCACCTCGGCACGTCAGAACCACCTGCGGTAGCGGGTGGTTGAAGATGAAGAATAACATCTGAGATTCATATATGACAATTCGCCGAGTTGCGTAGAGCCAACCTTTAACCGCCCGCTACCGCAGGTGGTTCTGACTATTTGTGCAGATATTTCTTGTCGTATTCGTCCCAAGACATCTGAATGTCGCCGGTTCCCAGTCCGTCGTGAGCATCTGCGCCGAGCGCCTTTCGCTCGATTTTGAGAAAGAGTCTATAACCGCCGTAACCAATAAGTCCGATCAGCCCAAGCCAGAATACCCACGAAAGAAGAGCACCGACCCACCCTAACGCCCACAGAAGCAGCATTCCGACAAATACCAGTCCGATCGCACCGAGGATCAATTTGATGATGTTCATATCTATTACCTCCGACTAGTGGTTAATACGAAATCGCGGCGTTGATGTTCGTGGAAAATAAGCCCATGTCGTATAATTCACGTTCGGGCAATAGGATAACATTTTGGGTGAACAAAATCGGACAATTCAAGCAGTTGCAGAACGACTAAACGCTGACCTATTTGGCGGCGGTGACAGTCATGTAATAGATGTAACGCACGATTCGCGGCAGGCACGCGAGGGCACGTTATTTGTTGCGATCAAAGGCGCAACCGTTGACGGCCATCGCTTTATTGACGACGTGATGCGGCGCGGCGCGGCGGGA
>JAYVFJ010000204.1:0-8098 GCA_043773225.1 Chloracidobacterium sp. | reverse complement strand
TCTCCTTTTTTCGTGGATTTTTTTGCTTTTGGTTTTGCAAACTTGCCTTTTGCAGCAGCACGTTTTGCCGGCTTTTTGGGTTTGGCAGGTTCTTTTTCTTTATCGGCGGCCTTTGTTTTACGGCGGCCTTTTGCCGGAGCGGGAGATTCATCGTCGTCATCGGCAATTCGTTCAAAGCCGGCGGCATCGCCGCTTACATCACTCAATAAAGAGCCAACCTCGGCTGCGGCGGTGCTTTCCATATCGAATTCGATCGCGCGAACGCGATCGACAATGCGTTCCTGAACGTAAGCGTCCTTGAACAAATCGCCTGTATCCTCATCCTCGCTGTCACTGATACGTTCAAATCCCGAGTTATCAAACTCGAACTCAAATACCGGTGCAGGCTCGATCTCGGGCTGCAATTCTTGATCGCGATCTTTTTTGCCTCGGCCTCGGCCGCGTTTGCCTTTTTCGGGCCTGGATTCGGACTGAGGCTCTTCGATCGGCGAAGGCTCATCGGACGGCATGTCTTCAACACGAGAAACAGGCTCGCCCATCGGTTCGGCGATCGCCTGGACAGATTCCATCTGCTTTTCGCGCTCGATGCGCCGTTGTTCGATCTGCTCGTTTGCCTCGCGTTTGGCTTCTTCGGGCGAAGTCTTCTTGCCCTTTTCGACGATGATGCGCTCAATTTCCTCTTCTTCATCAAAGAAGTCGGTGACATACAAAAACGCATCGCGTTCGAGGCCAATATCGACAAACGCCGACTGCATACCGGGCAAAACGCGCATCACGCGGCCCTTGTAAACATTGCCGACGACGCCTGCGTTTTCCTCGCCGCGTTCAATATAAAATTCCGTAACTTTGCCATTATCGAGAATGGCGATCTTCTTTTCGCGCCCGTTGACGCTAACGATCATTTCTTTTGACATACAAAAATATTTTTCCTCAAAATAGGGTTTTAAAAATTGCCCGATGCGTTTGAAGACGGAGAGTTGGTCAGATATGCGAAATTATTGCAGACTAAGGCTTTAGCTCGAGGATGAGCGTCGCGCGCGTTGTGGTTTTATAGCTTGAGTTTGGAAATGGTTTCCAAATGGACAAGTTTTGAAATTTGTTCACGCAGGAATCTCGGTTTTAGAAAAGCAGCCAGCTTTTCACCTAACGGGGAGCACCAAATCTCTTTGCATGAGATCGTGCCTCAGACCCTTAGAACTCGATAAACTTATTAAGACTCTAGTCTTTTGTAAAAAATCCTCTGACGTCTGCTCTCTCCATCGCGATAACAAAACCGCAAACGTGGCAAACCTCGGTCAGTATAACAGATTACGGCCTCAAGTAAACATAAAACTGCAAAAGTGGAAAAAATGCCATTTGGAAATGCACAAAAGCCATTTGGAAACACCCAAAAAGCCATTTGTAAACATCAAAAAGCCATCCGGAAAAATCGTTTTTTTGCGAAATTTCGCGCTCAAAAACGTCATTTTTTGCGTTTTTGACCAGCCGCTCACCAGCAACCTCTGCCATCTCTACCGCCTCGCCCGCAAAACAACCGCCTCGCCAACCACCGCCACCCGCAAATACGCCACTGCGTTCCGCCGCGGCGTTGGCCGGTCTTACGATGAATATTAAGGTTTTTTCTTGAGTGTGGTAATGTATTCTTCGCGGATGATTCTCAACGAAAACCAAACACGCAAGCGTCATATCGACGGCCAGATAACCCAGGCTGGCTGGAATATCCACGATACGGATCAGGTTCGATTTGAGGTTCCGGCAAGCGGTGTTGATGAAGATTGGTTTGACGGGATAACGGATTACAGTCTCTATCTACCAAACGGCGAAATAATAGCTGTCGTCGAAGCCAAGCGTCAAAGTAGAAGTCCACAAACCGCTCGCGAACAAGCCAAGCTCTACGCAGTTCGCATCGAACAAGATCAGAATTTCCGCCCGTTCGTCTTTCTCGCAAATGGCAATGAGATTTGGTTTTGGGATACCGAAGACGAAACTCCCCGCGAAATCGCCGGGTTTTTCTCGCGTTCCAGTCTTGAGCGGTTGCTTGCAATCAAGCAACATCGACTTTCCCTATCAGAAACCGCCATCGATGCCAAAATTTCCGGCAGATCTTATCAACAGGAGGCCATCCGCCGTGTCGCAGAGTCATTCGAGGAAGGCAAGCGAAAAGCGTTGCTTGTTATGGCAACCGGAACCGGAAAGACTCGAACCTCGATGGGTTTGATCGATCTTTTTCTTCGCACCCGACAGGCTGAGAAGGTGTTGTTTCTTGCTGACCGCGATGCATTGGTCGATCAGGCGTTAACCGATGGGTTCAAAGCACATCTGCCGGACGAACCTAACGACAGAATCTACACGCATCATATAGACCAAAACAAACGTCTGTATGTTGCAACGCTCCAAACCATGACGCGGTGTTTCAAAGAGTTTGATCCGGCATTTTTCGATCTGATTATCTTTGACGAGGCCCATCGCTCCATTTTCAACAAACTCGGCGTCGTGATGGAGTATTTTGACGCGCGAATGATCGGGTTGACGGCAACTCCCGCCGGATTTGTTGACCGCGATACATTTCTGCTATTCGATTGTTTTGATTCCGTCCCGACGTATGTCTATCCGTATAAAAAGGCCGTTGATGAACAAGTTCTTGTTGATTACAGCCTATACAAAGCTCAAACCGGATTTCAGAGAAACGGAATCAAAGGCGTTGAATTAACGGAAGAAGAACAAAATACTCTGATTGGGCAAGGCATCGAGCCAGATGATCTTGATTATGCCGGAACCGATATCGAAGTTACGGTTAGCAACAAGGAGACACTCAGAAAGCAATGGGAAGAGTTTTGGGACGTTTGTTATTTTGACGAATCGGGATTGCCATGTAAGACGATCGTTTTTGCAATGACGCAAAAGCATGCCGAGCGTTTAATGCTTGCCTTCGAGGAGATGTTTCCGAACCACAACAATTTGTGCCGCGTTATCACCTTCGACACGGAGCGTGTCCGCGACGGCAGCTATGGAGCGGGATTGATCACGCAGTTCAAAAAAGAGAACGAGCCTCGAATTGCTATCTCGGTTGATATGTTCGATACGGGAATTGACGTTCCTGAGGTCTGCAATCTGGTATTTATGAAGCCGGTTCGGTCGCAGATAAAGATGTGGCAGATGATCGGACGTGGCACTCGAAACGATGAAGCATGCAAATTCAAGGATCGTTTGCCCAATGGCCGCAAGACCGAATTTAAGATCATTGATTTTTGGGAAAACGAATTTGACCGCGACGCCGAGGAAAATGAAAAGCAGACGATGCCTGTTCTCGTTCGCCTTTTTAATACGCGAATGAAAACCTTGCGGCTCCTGCTTAGAAACCAGGAAACTGAAGATTTCCGTTCGACCGTTGCCGATATTCGCGAAATGATCGGGCGAATACCGCGAGATGTATTTCAGGTCCAAAGACTGTTGCCGCAGATCGATCAAGTTTGGCAAGACACGTTCTGGAACTTCATCGGTAAGAACAACTTGGATTTTGTTGAAAATCGCATTTCTCCGTTGCTGCGGTTTGTCGCAGACGTTGATGTTTCGAAAGAAACTTTCACCAATAAGGTCGAACGTCTAAAACATCAAATCCTTACCGGACGGGACACAACGGCGACGATTGAACAAATCGCCGAGGACATCAGCCTTTTACCGCCGTTCGTCCAAGAGAACGCTGATTGCCGCGAATCTATCGAGTTGATCGCAGCAGATGGGCTTGCGAGTGCGGGCGTGCAGCAATTGAACGGAGTGATACGCAATCTCGCTCCGCAGATGAAATACAAACAGAACCGCGAGAGCGTGTTTCAGACTCTCGACCTTGCTGATTTTATCGCAACTCGTGGTTACATAACCTTGACCGAAGGCGGCGAGAGACTATATGTGCAGGAATATCGCGACCGAGTGGAACGGCGAATTATTGAGATTATCGACGCTCATCCGACGATTGAAGCAATTCGTCGTGGTGAGGCGGTTTCTGACGAGCAATTGATCGAACTTGAGAGAATGTTACGCAAAGGGTTGACCGTTCACGATGTTCAGCTCTCGACGGACAACATTCGAAAGGCCTGGGGATGGCGAGTTCACAGTTTTCTCGGTTTTGTTCGGCATTTGCTCGAACTTGACGAACTGCCCAACTATGAATCGGTTGTGGTCAGCGAGTTCGACAAATTCTGCAAAGAGCATCATTATACGGGTGATCAAATACTATTCTTGCGAACGCTTCAAACCGAGTTCCTGAAAAGGAATAAGATCGAGATGGCTGACCTTTATGCTTTGCCGTCAATCGCGACATTTGGCAATAATGCGGTTGACCGCTTGTTTACCGAAAGCGATAAGGCGAAGATTTTAAGGTTTACGGAAAGAATTGCAGCTTGATACAAGTCGCCAACGGCTGTTAATGAATTTTCTTGTCGCCAACGGCGACGCACAATAAAGCCTAGGGTGCAGTGAGTGAAACGAACGGAACCCTAGGTATGCTCGGCGATTTAAACGCTCCCTGAAGGGGAGCAACAAAAACGTTGTTCGTCCCCTACAGGGACGGATAAAATATCGAACCTTACCTAGGGTTCCGCCGAAGCGGCTGCACCCTAGGCTTTAATGTCGGTCGCCGTTGGCGACAATACCGGAAACGAATAAATGCTTACAGATTCGAAACTAAAATCTCAGGTCAATGGACTTTGGGACAAGTTGGCCGCAGGCGGACTTTCAAATCCGCTTGATGCTATCGAGCAGCTATCTTACTTGTTTTTCCTAAAGCGGCTCGACGAATCAGAAGACAATCGCAAACGTACCGCTAACCTTCGCGGTCTGGAATATAAGCCCACATTTCAAGATGTGACGTTGCGTTGGAATCATTGGACCCGCCTTGCGGCGGCCGATGCTCTCAAACAGGTTAAAGAAAAGGTTTTCCCCGCACTCAAAACAATTAGTGAGACGGGAAGCTCGTTTGAACTGCAGATGGAGAATGCAGAGTTTAAGATCAATAAGCCTCAATTATTGATCGAGGCTTGCAAAGCGATCGACGAGATGAATATCTCGGCTCAAAATCAAGATGTGCAGGGCGACCTTTACGAGTATCTACTAAGTCGGTTAAACACATCAGGGCGAAACGGCCAATTTCGCACGCCGCGTCATATCATCCGCATGATGGTGCAGATGCTTGACCCAAAGGCGGGCGAACGCATTTGCGATCCGGCAGCCGGAACTTGCGGTTTCCTCGTCAACGCCTACCAATACATTCTCGAACAAAATACAAGCAAAGAGGTTCTGCAATACGATGTCGAGGGATTGCCGCATAATCTGACCGGCGATCTGATGGATGAAAAATCGGCAAAGTTTTTGCAGGGAGATGCGATCACCGGTTTTGACAGCGATTCGGGAATGACAATGCTGCGGATCGGTTCGATGAATCTGATGCTGCATGGCTTGAGCCATCCAAACTTTCGCTATGCCGACACGCTCTCAAAGGGTTATACCGAGGAACGGCGCTACAATGTCGTGCTCGCAAATCCGCCGTTTAAGGGCGCGGTTGATGCGACGACGATGGGCGATGATCTTCCCGCGACTATCAAAAAGACCGAGCTGCTATTCATTCATCTCTTTTTGCGAATGCTCGATTTTGGCGGACGTTGTGCTGCGATTGTGCCGGACGGCGTTTTGTTTGGCTCGTCAAACGCACACGTTTCGACGCGAAAGAAGTTGATTGACGAAAACGGACTCGAAGCCGTGATCTCGATGCCAAGCGGTGTTTTCAAACCGTATGCCGGTGTTTCAACCGCGATCCTGATCTTTACAAAGGCCGCCACGACTGACCGTATTTGGTTTTACGATATGTCCGCCGATGGTTTTTCGCTTGACGACAAAAGGCAAAATATCGACGATAACGATATTCCCGATATTGTCGAATGCTGGAAACGGCACAAGGCAAACGATGATGCGTTTTATGCCCGGCGGACCGAACGTCTTGTCCATTTGAAAGAAACCGTCGCTCCAATGAAAACGCGACGCCTCGAATTACAGCGTGACATCAACCGCCTCACATTCGAAAGCGTCATCGCTCCGCCCGAAGACGAAACCGCCCGCATCACGCTCGAAACCGAAGAACAGCTTCTCGCCGAACTCGAAGATCAGATCGCTCCGATTCAAAAAGAGATCGACCAGCTTGGAAATCAGTTTTGGGTGACGAAAGCGGAGGTGACCGCAAACAAATACGATCTGTCGGCAAGCCGGTATCGAAAGATCGAACCGGATGAGACATTTTACGAGGAGCCTGATGTGACGCTCGAAAGACTGATAAAATTGGAAGATATATCAAAGGCAGAAACATTAGACTTGAGCCGCGCCTTCACCGCGTAGCGGTGGCATGAATGTAGCCGTGGGTTTCAACCCACGGTAAATGAAAACAAAGATCAGCGTCGCGTAGCGACCGCATGAATCGTGTGCCGTGTATTTTTCAACCGTCGCTGACGCGACGCGGATTTTGGGGATGACCGTAACCGTGGGTTAAAACACCACGGCTACAATCAAATGTCGCTCTGCGACAAAGAATTAAATGAATACCGTTAGACTTTCGACAGTTGCCAAAATTGACAGAACAGTCGCATCACAAGCGGACTGTCAAAAACTGCCGTATGTTGGTTTGGAACATCTTGAGAAAGAATCAGGACAATTTATCCCAAGTTTCAGGCCACGCCCGGACACGAATTTACTTGCTGCGAAGTTCAAGTTTACACCAAAACATATCTTGTACGGGAAATTGCGGCCCTATCTGAATAAGGTAACGGCTCCGACATTTTCAGGTGTTTGCACGACAGAGATATTGCCTATATTGGTCGATGATGACCAATTATCTCGCGGATACCTATACGCAGTTTTGCGTTCACCAACATTCGTCGAATGGGCAAGTGCGGCAGTATCAGGTGCAAACCTACCAAGGCTCGATCCTAAACAACTTGCTCAATATGAGATTCCGTTTCCGCCGCTTACCGAACAAAAGCGAATTGCCGCGATTTTGGATAAGGCTGACCGGCTGCGCCGCCAACGCCGCTTCGCCCAAACCCTTTCCGATTCCTTTCTCCAGTCCGTATTCATAAAAATGTTCGGCGACCCCGTCGCCAATACGATGAATTGGTCAAAAGAAGCATTCGATAAGGTTTGTAAAACAAGGCTCGGAAAGATGCTTGACGAAAAGCGTGAAACTGGACTACAAAATCGCTTTTATTTGAGAAACACAAATGTGAAATGGAGCGATTTTGATCTGGGCGAAGTTAACCAAATGGATTTCGACGAAAAAGAGCGGAAAGAGTTTCGTTTAGTTAAGGGAGACATCCTGATTTGCGAAGGTGGAGAAATCGGCAGGTCAGCGATCTGGAATGATCAATTGCCTGAATGCTATTTTCAAAAAGCCTTGCATCGAGCGAGACCTCACAAGGACAAAGTCGTTCCGGAGTTCATCGTCCATTTGATGTGGGCACTCGCCAGACGAAACGGATTTGCCGGACTATCTTCTCAGGCAACTATCGCCCACCTTACCGGCGAGAAACTCGCTGAAATGAACATTGTTGTTCCGCCGCTTCCATTACAGGAAAAATTCGCCGCGATCGTCCAAAAGTTTGAGCGTATCCGCCGCCAGCAACGCGAAGCCACCCGCCAGGCCGAACACCTTTTCCAAACCCTCCTCCACCGCGCCTTCCGCGGCGCATTATAATGAAAATTCCTTTTGCCAATTCCCGCGTGTTGCATATATAATACATTATCCAACAAATAATGGAAAATTAAAAATACGAGGACAGAGCGATGATGGTAAAACGATGGGAAGAGTTTCAGGTGGGGCCGAGGGATGTTTTGGGGGAGATGCATGTGACGTTGAACCGGAAGGGGGAGATCATGATCGGGGCGGCGGCGTTTGAGCGGTTTGGGCGGCCTGAGCAGGCGGTGCTTTTGTATGAGCCTGACAATAAATTTATCGGTATTTTGCCGGCGAGCACGCGAGCGAAAAATGCTTATCCGCTGATGGGCAAAAAGGGCCGCGACCGGCATCGCACCATTAGGGCGAACCGTTTTTGCCGGCATC
>JAYVFJ010000203.1:0-12517 GCA_043773225.1 Chloracidobacterium sp. | reverse complement strand
CCGCCGGAATTGTTCAGCGGCAATGTCGAGCCGCGTTCGGACATCTATAGCCTTGGGTCAACAATGTTCCATTTACTGACCGGTGCCGATCCGCAAAATAATCCGTTGCTTATCTTCGATTTCCAAAAAAATCCGCGTCCGCGTCAGATCAATCCGCAACTCTCGGATCAGATGGAACGTATCTTAATGAGATCGGTCGAATATAGTGCGGACGCACGATTTGCGAGCGCGGCGGAAATGCAAACCATCCTCTCGCATCATCTTGAAAATCTAAAACGCGGCGACGTGACATTCGGCGTAACCGAAATTCCAGAGGCCGTAAGTCTTGCGAATCAAAGTGTTTTCTGCGGATTTTGCGGACAGCGAATTGTTGCCACCGACCTTTTCTGTGCTTTTTGCGGTGCAAAACAACCCATCGCGCAACAGGGAGTTCATTCCGAGATATATGCGCGAACGGCCACGACGGCCAAACTCATCATTGACGGCACAAGCGAGCTGCAAGCGCCGGTATTTACGCTTGAGAAAAATGATACTCTTTTAGGACGCAGAGATCCGCAGTCGAATATCTTCCCCGAGGTTGATCTTTCGCGGTTCGATCCGCAAACAAAGATATCGCGCAGACATGCTCGGATCTGGCGCGACGGCGGCAATTTTCTGGTCGAGGATCTGGGCTCGTCAAACGGCACGATCATCGTCCCTAATACCAACGATTCATTTAAGCTCGAACCTCATATGCCGCACGCACTGACAGATGGTGATAGAATTCGAGTCGGCGATACGACATTGCATTTTCTGGTCGGATAATTTTTATGTCATCAGCGGCGCAAACAGCGGTCGTCCTGCAAAAATCATTTCAAATGGAAAAGGTCATTGAATTTTCTCCCAGCTTAATTAAGGCTCCGTTCTTTTTGCGATGTGCTGCGTTTTTTGTTGATTATATGATGATGCTTGCTATTCCGATTGTTTGGCTTATTTTTTCAAAATTCTTTGGTGACGGAACGGCAAGCCTGAGTATTTCAAGCATGATTTGGCTGTTTGTCCTGCTTGCGTGGGTGATAAATTTTCTTGCCTTTCCCCTGCTCTTTGGCAAGACGATCGGCAAAATGATGGCGGGCTTAACCATATTAAAAACGGATGGAACACCGGTTCGTCTTGGCCGTATAATGTTAAGGAATATAATTGGTTATTTAGTTTCGATCTTGACCTTGGGGCTTGGATTTTTGATCGCAGGGGTCAACAAGAGCGGGCGATCCCTGCACGATTATATTGCCGGAACAGTCGTTGTTTACGGACGCAAAAAACTGACTTAAATTATGGCTGAATTAGTTGTCAATCATCCAAATGGAATGTCGGACAAGGTTATGCTCGACCGTCTTCGCCTGACAATAGGGCGCTCAGCCCGCAGCGATTTATGCATCCCGGACGCTTTTGCGTCGAGGCTACACGCCGAGGTCCGGTGCGAGGGAGAATCGTTTTGGCTGCACGATCTGGGTTCGGCGAATGGGACACGCTATAACGGTAATTTTGTAAAAGATCCCCGCGAGCTCGAAACGGGCGACGAGATACAGATCGGCGAAACCAAGATCGTATTTCAGAACGACATACAGCAGCCGAAAAACATGAGCTCCACGCTCATCGCTGACAGCACAAGGGCGCTCGATCCGACAACTACCGTATCATTGGTTTCAAAGAAAAATCCGACGACCGACATCCTCGAATCGTCATTTTCGAGTCGCACCGATCTCCTCGGTTTGATCAGCAAAGTAGGAGTTGCCCTGCTCTCGTCGAGCGGACTTGACGAAACTCTCAATCAGGTTGCATCGCTTGTCTTTCAGGCCGTTCCCGCCGAACGCGTCATCATCATGCTCCGCGACGAAAAATCTAACGAAGGCATGGCGATTAAAGTCGCCCGCGTTCGCGGAGTTGACGAGCCGATTAACGAAGTTCGCATCAGCCGCACGATCATGAACGAGGTGATCGAGAACGGCAAATCGGTTTTGACCTCAGATGCACAGCAAGACCCCAGATTTGCCAGCCAAACGCTTATTTTGCAGGGCATTCGATCAGTCCTTGCCGTTCCGCTGAGCGTTGACGAACACGACGTTTTCGGCATCATTTACGCCGACTCGCCTACGTCGGCAACGACGTTCAAGACTGAGCACCTCGATATTCTGACCACGCTTGCATCTGTTGCATCAATACGCGTCGAAAACGCCAGCCTGCTCGACGAACGCATCAATCGTGAACGCATGGAGCGTGAGCTAGCGCTAGCAACGGAAATCCAACAGCGTTTTCAACCGTCGGGCCCGCCGATCATAGAAGGATATGAATTTCAGGGTATCTCATTTTCATGTTATGAGATCGGCGGTGATTATTACGATTTCATTCCTCGGGCCGACGGCACAATGCTCATCGCGTTGGGCGACGTTTCGGGCAAAGGAACTGCCGCGGCGTTGTTGATGTCCAGTTTGCATGCCGCTATTCACGGACAGGTCGCCGCAAAAACTCCTCTCGCAGACGCGGTGGTTTCGGTAAATCAGTATCTCGCTGAAAATACACCTTCAAATCGTTTCGTCACGCTCTTCGTTGCCGAACTCGACCCCGCAACGGGAAAATTACGCTATATCAACGCCGGCCATAACCCGCCCTTAATAGGCCGCGTAGATGGTTCGGTCGAACAGCTTTCCGCAGGCGGCCTGCCGCTTGGCATGATGGCAATGTCCGAATATGAGGTCGGCGAAGTGATGTTAAACAATGGTGATGCTCTCGTCGTCTATTCCGACGGCGTTACGGAAGCCAACAACCTGGCAGAGGATGAATTCGGCCTAGACCGGCTTATCGAGGTTCTGAAAACAAATCTCAAGCACTCTGCATCAGCGATCCGCGACAAGGTAGAATCGTCACTTTCCGATTTCACGGGCACCGCCCCGGCCAATGACGACATCACGCTGGTCATCGTCAAAAAGCTTTAAGAACTCGTCAACACCGCCGTGATGCCGGCCTTCATAATAGTGAGATGCGATTTCGTCGTTCGGAACCTAAAATAGCCAGCGGATGAGGTAGTAGATGCCAAAGCCGACGCCTGTGAGGATTACGAGCAGTGCGGCGATCAGGGCAGCGATGACGAGTTTAAATTTTGCGAAACGTTTTTCATCCGGCGGTGAAAGCTGGTTTTGCGGAAAATATGGCGGCGGACGGTTTAGCATGGCAGTTGTCAGTGGTCAGTTGTCAGTGGTCAGTATTAGCACAGTTGTTCGGTCGCTATTAAAATTATGCCCGAAAACCGGGACACTCACAACTCTCGACTCTCACTCCCAACTCTCTTTATGCAATAATAGAGCCGATTAGAAAAACTCATCTGCAGAGGACATTTTATGAAACGCATAATTTCGGTATTTTGTTTTTTGATGTTGGCAGCGTTGCTGGTTTCGGCTCAGTTGACTTTTAGCGTCAATGACCTTTTGGGCGTGAAGCGTGTCAGCGACCCACAGCTTTCGCCCGACGGCAAAACTGTCGCTTATGTCATCGGCGTCGTCAATAAAGACGCGAACAAGGTCGTCAATCAGATTTGGACGATGAACATTGATGGCACTAAGCAAAAACAGATTACGAGCAACCCGTCATCGAGTGCGAGTCCGCGTTGGTCGCCTGACGGCAAATGGATCGCGTTTACCAACGGCGGCCAGCTCTGGACAATGAAAGCTGACGGTGACGACAGAAAACAAGTCACGACGATTTCGACCGGTGCGGGGCAGCCGGTTTGGTCGCCGGACGGCAATTGGATCGCTTTCTCGTCTGATGTTTATCCCGAATGCGCGAACGACGCTTGCAACAAAGCCGCAGACGACAGTGTCGAGAACAGCAAGGTCAAAGCCCATGTCACCGAACGTCTGCTATTCAAACATTGGGTCGAATGGCGCGACCGCAAACGGACGCACGTTTTTGTCCTTCCTGCCAAAGGCGGCATTGCCCGCGACGTAACGCCCGGCGATTTTGATTCGCCGCCGTATGCGGCTGCTTCGGGGGTTGATTATGCGTTTTCACCGGACGGTTCGAGCATTGCGTATCTCAGAAACCCAGACAAGGTCGAGGCGACTTCGACAAACAGCGACATCTATATCCAACCGCTTTCCGGCGGAGCAGCAAAACATGTAACAGCCGGTATGAACGGTTACGACGCATCGCCGGTTTATACCTCGGACGGCAAGTATTTGTTATTTCGTTCACAGGCGACAGCGACGTTCGAGGCCGACCGTTGGCGCATTATGCGTTACAACCCGCAGGGCGGCGAGATCGTTGAACTGACTCGCGGCTTTGATCAGCAGGTTGACGAAATGGTGGTTTCGCCCGACGGCAAAACAATCTATTTTGCGGCAGAAGAACGCGGCAAAAAACCGATCTTCAGTGTGCCGGTCGAACCTGATTTTCGTTTGCGGATCGCTACTCATGTTAAAAAAGTGGTTGACCGCGTATTCGCTAGCAACCTTAATATTTCCGCTGACGGAAAGACTTTTGTTTTTGCCGCCGGTTCAATGGCCGCACCGGTTGAGATCGTGCGGGCGGGCACGGACGGCAGCGGTTTGATGGCATTGACCACTACAAATGCTGCCGGCCTTGCGGCGTTTGCCTTGCAAAAGCCGGAGGAAATGGATTGGAAAGGCGGTTTGGGGCAAAACATCCACGGCTTTCTTCTAAAACCTTCTAAATTTGACCCTGCAAAAAAATATCCGCTGATCGTTCTCATTCACGGAGGGCCGCAAGGCGCTTGGGGCGACAGTTGGAGCTACCGTTGGAACCCGCAAATATTTGCAAATCAGGGTTACGTTGTCTTTACGCCAAATCCGCGCGGTTCGACCGGTTACGGGCAAAAGTTTGTCAATGAAATATCGGGTGATTGGGGCGGAAAAGTTTACACCGACATTATGAACGGCGTGGCCGAAGTCACCAAAAAACCCTTTATAGACAAAACACGCATCGGTGCGGCAGGAGCAAGTTATGGCGGATACATGGTTGATTGGCTGCTCGGACATAATAACGATCCGAGGTTTAAGTTCAAAGCGTTCGTCTCGCACGCCGGTGTCTATAACCTCGAAAGCATGGCCACCGCAACCGAAGAACTGTGGTTCGTTAACTGGGAATTCAAAGGCTACCCGTGGCAGAACAGAACCCATTACGAACGTTGGTCGCCAAACCGTTTTGCGGCAAATTTCGCAACGCCGACGCTGGTCACTGCCGGCGAACTTGATTATCGCGTTCCCGTTGATCAAAGCCTGCAGCTTTTTACAACATTGCAGCTAAAAAACGTAGATTCAAAACTCGTCGTCTTCCCCGACGAAGGCCACTGGATTCTAAAACCGCAAAATTCCGAATTTTGGTATAACAACGTGATGGACTGGTTCAAGAAATACTTGAGGCCATAAGAACAAAAAAGAGCCGCTGATTGCTCAGCGGCTCTTTTCTCTTTGAGAAGACCGGATGTCTGCTTCCGATATTGACAGTTAGTAAGCTGGAAGCACATCGAAAATCTTGGCCTTTCGGCTTAATCTTTTTTTGTTACTTCTTTGCAACACCTACGAGGTTAGCTGCCGGGCTAGGAACGAAAGATTATCCCCGTGTCCATTTTGGCCGAACACTTCGCCCCAGTTTTAGTGATAAATCACTAAAAATTGGTTCCCCCGCGTCGTTCCACTGCGGATCGGCTTCGGTGATTAACTTGTCAACAATTGGATAATAGCAATAATCTTTTCAGATTTCAAGAGTTTTATGCGGAAATTGAAGATTTTTTCACCACAAAGACACAAAGGGCACAAAGATAGTCACCGAGCCGGATATAGTTGATATAAAAGCAGATACACGATCACGCCTGTAACTGAAACATATAGCCAAACGGGAAAGACCAGCCGGGCGATCTTTTTGTGGTCGTCGTATCGGCCTTTTAGGCCGCGACGCAGGGTTGCGATAACAAACGGTGCGACGAGTGCGGCCAAAAAAGTGTGCGATGTCAGGATCGTGAAATAGATCGGGCGAATGAGGCCTTCGCCGGTGAATTTTGTCGGGCCGAAGTCAAAATAATAAGTCCGCAGAGCGTGATGCGACACATAGGAAATCAGGAACAACGCTGAAATCGAGCTTGCCGTCAACATGCAAAAACGATGCTCGGCGATGCGCCGCTTCATGATGAAATAGAATCCGAGCAACAAAAAAACGCCGCTAAGAGCGTTTAGTGCCGCATTGAGATGCGGAAAAATATGCAGCAGATCCATTACGCGATCAGATATTATTTCCAAAAGCCAAGCAGAACAAACAAAACCAGCCAAAGAGCACCCATAAAATGCCAATACCAGCCGACGACCTTAGCGAGTGCCGCCCTTTGTTTGATTGAGTCAGCATCAACAGTTGGCAGCCACGATCTGAGCAATACCGAACCAAGCGCCGTTATTCCGCCGAGGACATGAACAGCGTGAACGGCGGTCAGCACATAGAAAAAACCGGCGTAAGGATTTCCGCTCATATACAAGCCGCGATTTGTCAGAGCGATCCACGACATTATTTGTGAAGAAATAAAAGCGGCTCCAAGAACAGTGGTGGCGATCAACCACTTCTTTGTTGCTTGATGGTTGTTGCGTTCGATTGCGGTTTGTGCCAAATGATAGGTGACACTGCTAGCAAGTATGATGATCGTGCTGATCCACACCTGTATCGGCAGATCGAACGGTTTCCATTCCGCAACATTATTTGTAGCGATGACGACGTATGCTGCGATCAGCCCGCCGAATGTCATCAAGATCGCAAGCAGCAGGAAGAAAGTCAGGATGCGTGATTTTTGCGAATCGAATCGGTTGATCTGATCAGGTGCGTCGTCATTGGAATTGTCACCCCCGCCGCCGTTATTTCCGCCGCCGGAACCGGAATTAGAACCACCTAAACGGCCTGAGCGTCGCTTTTTGGTTTCTTCGATATCGTCGAGTATTTCGGCGGTTCCGACGTCCATAAATTTATTGTTTGTCGGCGACCATCAATAAGAAAAGCAGCGGCAGATAGATTACCGAAACGAGCAAGAGACTCTTGGCCTTTTCGTTTGTCTTAGCCCGTGCCGCACGAATGCTGGCAATCAAAAACCACACGCCGAGAATGCTTGCACCGATGAGAAAGATCATTCCATCCTGACCAAAGAAGAAAGGAGCGAGGCTTACGGGCAGCAGCATGATCGCAAACAAAACTATCTGCCGGCCAGTGATCTTCCCTGCCGGTTCGACGACCGGCAGCATGAGAATTCCGGCCTTGGCATATTGATCACGATACATCCATGCGATAGCGAGGAAATGCGGAAACTGCCAGAGAAACTGCATCGCAAACAACGCCCACGCACCGAGTGATATTTCATTGGCAGCTGCTGTCCAACCCATCAGCGGCGGCAATGCGCCCGGAATCGCTCCGATAGCAGTTGATATGGATGTCCTTGTCTTTAGCGGCGTATAGACTAAAACGTAGCCGACGATAACAACCAAACCGAGAAACGCCGTCAGCCCATTTACTGCAAAAAACAAATAGGTCTCAGCGATTATGCATTGAACTATACCGAATACGAGAGCTTCGGCAGGCGTAATTCGACCGGTCGGGATCGGCCTCGAAGCGGTGCGATCCATCAATGTATCGGTTCTGTATTCCCAGTATTGATTTAGCGTCGCCACGCCAAATGCGAGCAGCAAAATTGCGATGAGCGAATTGGCAAAAAGAACTGGGTCAAAAGCCTCTTTCGTGCCGAGATAAAAACCTGTGGCTGACGTGAGAACCAACATCAGAGCGATACGCGGTTTGGTCAACTCAACATATGCCGCGATCTTTTCACGCATTCCAACAACTCTTTGCTCGTCAATCGGGTCGTAGATAGTGTCCATTTCCAAATAAAAAACAGGCTGCAGAAACCTAAACATAAAGAATAGCGTCTAACTATAGGAATTCCAAATTTAGCGTGTATAAAGCACTTCGATTTTTGCTGCAAGCCAAACTAATTTTTTTCCGTGTGACAATGCAAATCGCCTAAGTTATTCTTTGTTATAGAAATGTCGGCTGCTGAGGAAACAATAAATTCGCAAACCGCCAAACCGAGAGGCTCTACCTCGGCTGTAAGTCAGGTATTAGATTTTGTAAGCTCCGTTCGCGTAGGCGTCGTCCAGCTTTGCTTTTTGGTTGTGCTCGCAATGGCCGGAATGCTGATATTGCAGCAAAACGTTGATGGTTTCGATGCCTATTACGCATCGCTGACGCCGGCGGAAAAAACTGTTTTTGGCTCACTTGGGCTGTTTGATATTTACCATAGCTGGTATTTCAACCTGCTTTTGCTGACGTTGTCACTAAATATCATCCTCGCCTCGATAGACCATTTTCCGGCGGCATGGAGTTACATCCGCCAACCTAAACTTACGGCAACTCGCAATTGGCTGCTGAATCAAAAAAATAACGACACTTTTGATCTCGATTCGCAGAGCGAACAAGAAGCGGCCGAGAGGATAAAACGCGCATTCAAATCTGCCGGGCTAAAGGCTTCAGTCACAGTTTCCGAAAGCACGGAATACGGGTTGGATGAAAATGGAAAAAAAGATTTTTCGGTAATTAACCGCAAAATGAACACCGTTGTATTTGGCGAGAGCGGCAAAATAAATCGGCTTGGGCCTTACATAGTTCATGTCTTTCTGCTGACACTTTTTCTCGGTCATTTTGTTGCGCTTCAAACCGGTTTTGACGCCGATGTAAAGATGATGCCGGGCGCCGAAACCGACGAGATCGAGCTTATACAATTCAATCTCGATAAAAAAGAGAGATATAAAGTAAAGATCCCATTCTCAATGGAGTGCACTGACATTCAGCAGCGTTTAAGAGATCCAAATGGTTCGATTGACGTGAGCAACACAATGGATTGGCGGACACAGATGAAGGTCAACGATCCCGAATACGGCGAATTGGTCGCGGACATCAGCATGAATGTTCCGTTTACATATCGCGGTTACCGCTTTTTTCAGGCGCAAACGATACCTGTCGGCAACGCACGGACGATCACGCTTGATCTCACGCCGGAAAAGGGAGGCGAGGCAACCCGCGTCAAGATCGACCGAAACCGCACGGCCACGTTGTCTGACGGAACGACTGTGGAATATGACCAGTTTATGCCGGATTTCACTTTCGGCTCGGATGGTAAACCGGACACGCGCAGCGGCGAGTATAATAATCCCGTTGCGATTCTAAATGTGACGCCTCCGCAGGGCGAGCGAACACGCGTGTTCGCTTTCGCACAGAAATTGGCGGATAATATGCCTGTCGGCGCACCAAAGGCCGGTTATAAATGGCGTCTCGCCGAGTTTGAAAAATCGCCGCTTGCCCATGTTCTGTCGATCAAATATGATCCGTTCAATGCAGCTTTTGTCGCATGGTATATCGGTGGATTTGGGCTTATCGGTTCGCTTGCGTTCATTTTCTTTTTATCGCATAAACGGTTTTGGGCGCGTATCGAAAAAAACGCGGACGGCAAAACCGTAGTCATACTGGCAGGCGAGGCAAATCGTAACCAGATAGGACTTGACGACAAATTCAACCAGATCGCCGCCGATCTGCGCAATACATAGAGCGAGGTTTACATGAAGGAACTGGATAGATTAGAAAACCGCACCACGCTGAAATCCTATGTCCCCGCAATTTTAGCGATTGTCGGGGCATTTCTGATGCTTGGCCTTCGTCTTCAGATCGGCAGCGGATTTATTTCCGACACGGCTTTGATGATGCTTACACTGGCATGTTATGTTTTCGCGGCGCTGTTCCAGTTGACAAACCTCTACGCGCCGTCTTCGATGGCGGAAAAGATCGGTTTCTCGGTCGCGGCCCTAGGTGTATTTTTCAATCTCTCAACCTGGCTCGTGCGCTGGGCGAACGCTTATCAATCTGAGATCGCCATAATGCGTGCCGGGGGAAACATGGATACCCCGTGGCTTTTCCGATACATTCCGCTGACCAACCTCTACGATTATAGCGTCGCGTTCGCATTTGGCGCTGGGTTTGCCACGCTTATGTTTTCAACCCGAAAAAGTTTTCGTGTTTTAAGCGCGTTCACGCTCCCTTTGGCGGCTCTGATCCTAACGCTTGCCCGATTTATCGGCGGTGAATTTATCAATCTGCCGCCGGTGCTCGATTCCTATTGGCGGCCAATTCATGTGGGTGACGCCTCATTGAGCTATGGCGTCGCGTTGGTTTGTTTCGGCGTGGCGATTATGTATCTGCTCAAAGACGGCGTAAAGGTCGAGGCAATGGCCATATGGTCGAGTATTTTTGGGATTCTGGTGATTGCAACGGTCAGCAAATTTTCAGTTTTTACCGAGTTTGTTTACAGGGCAGGTTTGTTTGTTCCAAATCCGAACGGAAAGCCGTTTGCCGCTCCATTCCGGCTTGAAATTCCTTATGCCGGCCCGGCATTGGTAGCCGCAGGTTTGTTGCTGCTCGGGGTCATCGTCTCATTCCTTTTCTATATCTACCGGAAAAACGAAGGAGCCAAAACAGTCGGTCATTATTTTCTTAAGCTCGCGTTGATTGCACAGATAGTCGCCATCGCGATGCTTGTTTCGGGGATAAAAACGACGACCGATGTGTCGTCAAAACTGAAAGCTCAACTTACAGAAAACTCGAGCCAATACGTAGTCGCCGGAATGGCTATGGCTGAGAATCAACAACTCAGCGCTCAGGAACTGTCGGCAATGACGCCGAAGCAGTTTGAACAAATGGGCAGATCCTATGTTCAGGGCAGCGGCGACCAAATGTTTCTTAGCCTGAACACTAATCCGGTCGAAGTCGCCGCTTTGTTGACGGCATTGATAGCAACATTCTTTGTCCTCCTGTTTAGCTTCAGGACGGAGAAACTGCGCGAACGTCTGCCCAGTCTCGAACTGCTGGACGGCCTAATGTATAAAACGGCAACTCTTGCGTTTGCCGGCTTGGCTTTTCTTCTCATAACGGGCGCTATCTGGGCAAATGAATCATGGGGACGGCCTTGGGGTTTCGATTCAAAAGAAACTGGAGCTTTGATCGCATGGCTAACTTATGCCGCTTTTCTGCATACGCGGATTGCACGCGGGTGGAAAGGCCGCAGCTCTGCTTATTTTGCTATCGTCGGGTTTTTGCTCGTGTTGTTTACCTATCTTGGCGTGAGTTATCTACTGAAAGGTTTGCACAGCTACGCCTAGCGTTTATTCGATCGTCACTTTTGCTACATCGAGCATTGAGTATTTGACCGTGCTTCCGTCTATTGCCGTCACGGTGAGCACGCCTTTATCAACACTGAATTTTGTAACTTCATTCATAGGCCGCTCAATCACCTTTCCATCTTTTAGCTGAACGACGAGGCGAATGCTCGCCATCGGATCGGGTTTACTCTCGATAGGCGGAGCAATGGGTTTTGGTGCTTTGACGGCTCTTGATTTTGACTGCTTTTTGAAAACCGTTTTTACTTCAGGGGCTTCCCTCTTTATCGGTTGATCCGCCGAAGCCGAATCGTTTTTTGCAACCTTCACAGGCTTGGCGGGTGGTTCTTTTGCTTCCGGTATATTTTCTTTTCGCTTTGGAGTTTTGGGCTTTTTCTCAACCGGAGTTTTTGCGACACTTGTCACTGCGGGCGTTGGCAGATTGTCTAATTTCTTTTTTGGAATTTCCGTTTTTTTTGGTTTATTGTTTGCCGCAACGGTTTCCTTTGCTTCGGGTTTTGCTTTTGGCGACGGCTGTTGCTTTGGAATGATCTCAACTATGGTTCCAACGGAATTGACCCTGATGCCGGACTCGGGATCTACTTGCCTTTTCGCGATGGCCGGATTCCCTTCCTGTTTTTGTTCCGCCAATGCGATAAAGCTGCCGGCAAATTTGATACGGAAAGTCGCGGGGTCGTCATTTGGCGAACGGCCTTCGACACGAAGTATCAGTCTTTCGGGTTTGCGTAGGTAAATCAGTCGTCCGGTTTCGCTCTCGCCTGCATCGGCGTATATCACAATCTTTGTGAGCGGCCGCAAACCATCAGTCGCGAAAACGTCAATATCGCCGCTGAAATTTTTTGTGAGGACATTAATAAAAACATCGCCCTGTCCGCCATCGAAACCATAGAAAAAAGACGTGAGCCGAGAATCGCCAATATCGCGCGCCCTGATCGTCCCGTTGATCTCGCTTGTTGTAACCGCAGTTGGAAAATTTAGGTCGGTTGACTGGGCAGAGATGGTCAAAGAAAAACTAATGACGCAGATCGCAAACGCCGCAAGATTTAACATTCCGTTTTGAATCGAAATCACTTTAACTCTTTTCTCAAATGCACAAGCCGCGAAGTTTCGGCGTAGCCGAGTTTGGCATGTGCTTGTTGGCTGACCGCATTGTCAATCTCGGCGTCGGACGCCATTTCGGTGCATCCTTTTTGCGCAGCCCATTTTTCGGCATACTTAACCAAACTGCTGCCGATGCCCATTTGCCTGTAAGCTTCCTCAACATACCAGCCTTC
>JAYVFJ010000202.1:0-15237 GCA_043773225.1 Chloracidobacterium sp. | reverse complement strand
GTCGGCTCGTAAACATAAGGGTCGTCGAAATATCTCGTTCCGTAACCCGCACGCCGTGCCGCGAGGCCTTCGAGATAACCCTGATCGTAACCATATGCTATAAGCTGACTAAACAACGATCTCGAATAGCTGTTGTCGTAAGACGAATCGGCAAACACATCATACGGAAACGCGTCGTAATAATAGGCCTCAGAGTGAAGATCGTAATCCGAGGCATACGCCGGATAATATCCCGCACCGCCGTAGTAATACGACGACGCAAAGTTTGGGTATCCGTAGTAACCGTTATCGTAGTAAACAGGATCATAATTCGTCGATATGTAAGTCGGCTGATACGAATAATAGTTGTCATAACCGTTATTCACATAACGGACGTTTGATACGATGCTTCGCAAAAAATTCTCACGCCAAAGCTCATGCTCATCAAACGCCGAACGGTTCGTCCGGTATTCCGGCAGATACGCATAACGGTCGTTGATAAACCATTTCGCCACACGCGCCTGATTCTTTACGGCCTTCCTCAAGGCATTGCGTTCGTGAACCTCGTTGCTTCGCTGATAGCCGTGATTGTTTGGCCATGCGTTGCTCCACGACGGCGGACCGTTTTGACGTAACGGTTCGATACCGTCTTGCGCAGGCGTGTCGCGCCAACGGCGTCGATCAGCCCTGTCTGCACCGCTGTAATTTTCGCGCTCGCGCTCATTGCCGCGATTCTCTCTTTCACGAGCAAAGACCTGAGGAAATTGATCCTGGCGTTTGTCTCCCCGAAAAATTTCCTGCCGCTTCTGATTACCTCGCCGCTCGCTCCGCGAATCCTCGCGCATTCGTTCCCAGCCCCGCTGTTGCTGCCAAACCTGCTCCTGCCGATTGCCTCGATCGATTTGTCGCTCCTGTCGCTGCTGCTGAACACGCATTGGCTGTTCATTCTGCTGCCGGTTAAAGCGCGGATGTTCCCGCTGCGGACGCTCCTGCGCCTGCGGCTCGTGCATTCTTTTTTGCATCTGCGGATGCTGCTGTCTCATCTGCGGAGCGGGCTGACGATTTTGTTGCGGCATTGCGACCTGTCGCTGATGGCCTCCGCCCTGTTGTCCTCCGCCTTTGTTGCCGCCACCCTTGTTGCCTTTACCGTTTCCCTGAGCAAACGAACTGCCCGAACCAACCGACAACAATACCGTTAGAAACAGAATATTAATTGCGTAAAAATATTTCGATCTCATCTCATCCTCCATTACGGCCGAAAAAAGTCGTAAACAATCGCCGTCTTATTAAAGGTATGACGCAACAACCGTTCCGCCGCGTTTCCCCTTATTTTTCGCACTATCGAAACATCCATCCAACCATCTGGTGTATAAAGGGCCGATATAGTTTGGAACGTATGAGGGAATACATTCTGCGTGGCGGATTTAAGGTAGAGTAGTTAATTATGAACGAAAATACACAGCCAAACGGCCCGAAAGAACCCAATCCACAGCCGGAGTCCGATCCGACTCGCGAACCGCCAAACCCATTTCCGGTCGAAGATCCGATGCCGGGCGACGATCCTGACGCCGACCCGATCCGCGAGCCTGAACCGGTTCCAAGTTTTCCGGAACCGATCCCCGGCACGCCGCCCGATGTGTTGATTTAGGATAGAAACCCGTGCGCGGGAACTAGATAATTTTAGCCACGAATGCACGAATGAAACTCTTCTATTCGTGCATTCGTGGCTAATTTTTGATTCGGCAAATTTGCCGGTTACTTAAGATCAAAGCGATCCAGATTCATCACCTTGTCCCACGCAGCGACAAAATCCTTTACAAACTTCTCTTCAGAATCCGCACATCCGTAAACCTCAGCCAAAGCCCGAAGCTCTGAATTTGAACCAAAGACGAGATCGACGCGCGTGCCGGTCCATTTCTGTTCGCCGGTCTTGCGATCGCTGCCCTCGAAAGTCTCGTTGGACTCGGTTGCCGGTTTCCATGCCGTGTTCATATCAAGCAGGTTGACGAAGAAGTCATTGGTTAGCGTGCCCGGACGGTTGGTGAAAACGCCGTGTTTTCCACCGTCGTAGTTTGTGCCGAGGACACGCATGCCGCCGACGAGTGCGGTCATCTCAGGTGCGGTCAGCCTCAACTGCTGTGCCTTATCGACAAGCATTTCTTCGGCCGGAGTTCTGTGATGAGCCTTTTTATAGTTGCGAAATCCGTCGGCCTGCGGTTCAAGATACCCGAACGAATCAACCTCAGTCTGCTCCTGCGAAGCATCTGCACGACCTGAAGTGAAGGGCACAGTGATGTTGTGACCGGCATCCTTCGCTGCCTTTTCGACCGCCGCGCACCCGCCTAGAACGATCAGGTCGGCGAGCGAAACCGGCTTGCCAAAATCTTTCTGAATGCCCTCAAGCGTTCCCAGCACAGTTCCGAGTTGGAACGCATTGTTGACTTCCCAATTACGCTGCGGTTCGAGTCTGATGCGGGCGCCGTTCGCTCCGCCACGCTTGTCGCCGCCTCGGAACGTCGATGCGGCCGCCCACGCCGTTGATACGAGTTGCGAAACCGAAAGTCCGGAATCGAGTATCTTTGCCTTCAGTGCGGCAACATCGCTATCGCTGATCGCCACGCCCTCGGGAATCGGATCCTGCCAGATCAATTCTTCTTCGGGCACTTCGGGTCCAAGATAGCGTCCGATAGGCCCCATATCTCGGTGCGTCAGTTTATACCACGCCCGCGCGAATGCGTCCGCGAACTCGTCGGGATTCTCGAGGAAACGACGCGAAATCTTTTCGTATGCCGGATCCATACGCAGCGCCAAATCGGTCGTCAGCATCGTCGGCAGACGCTTTGGCCCGTCAAACGCGTCGGGTATCGTCGCATCTGCGCCTTTCGCAATCCACTGTTGTGCACCTGCTGGGCTTTTCGTTAGCTCATATTCAAAACCGAACAGGTTCTCAAAAAAGTTGTTGCCCCATTTCGTCGGCGTTGTCGTCCATGTCACGTCGAGGCCGCTTGTGATCGTGTCGGCGCCCATTCCGGTGCCGTGGCTGTTGTGCCAGCCAAAGCCCTGTGCCTCAATGCCCGCACCTTCCGGTTCGACTGCGACATTATCCGACGGAGCCGCACCATGCGTCTTGCCAAAGGTGTGTCCGCCGGCGATCAACGCCACAGTCTCTTCGTCATTCATCGCCATGCGGCCAAACGTATCACGAATGTCATGTGCCGCGAGAACCGGGTCAGGATTGCCGTCCGGCCCTTCGGGATTGACGTAGATCAGACCCATCTGCACAGCACCCAGCGGATTTTCGAGCTTGCGGCTGTGAACGTCGCCATCCGCATCGTCATCGGATACAAGTACGCCGGAACCCTCAACACCCTCAGAACCATGCTTGTATCGAACGTCGCCCGCCAGCCAAGTCGTCTCGGCGCCCCAGTAAACATCCTGATCCGCTTCCCACACATCCTCACGCCCGCCGCCAAAACCGAACGTCTTAAACTCCATCGTTTCCAGCGCCACGTTGCCAACGAGAATAAACAGATCAGCCCACGAGATCTTGCGTCCGTATTTTTGCTTGATCGGCCACAAAAGTCGTCGAGCTTTGTCGAGACTCACATTGTCCGGCCAACTATTGAGCGGAGCAAAACGCTGCTGTCCGCGTCCGCCGCCGCCGCGGCCATCGCCGATGCGGTATGTTCCTGCGGCGTGCCATGTCAGGCGAATGAACAACGGCCCGTAATGCCCAAAGTCCGCCGGCCACCAATCCTGCGAGTCGGTCATCAGATCTGCGAGATCTTTCTTCAAAGCCGCGTAGTCAAGCGTCATGAATTCCTTCGCATAATCGAAATCCTCACCCATCGGGTCCGACTTAGACGAGTGTTGTCGAAGTATGTTCAAGTTCAGCGACTTCGGCCACCAATCGCGGTTCGACCGGCTGGTTTCAGTCGTAAATTTTATCGCTCCGCTCGTAAACGGGCATTTGCCTGAATTTCCGTTAGTTCCATTTTCTCCCATTTTTGTCACCTTTCCTTTTTATGTTTTATTAGATCTATTTAGAACAAAATTTATTTACTGCGCTTTTTGCTGCATTGGGAACACAAACCGCGCAGCGTCAACTCGATCGTTCCTGCCTCGAACTTCGACAACTCCGCGGCCTTCGCAACCAACCCTTTCGGCACGGCCAATTCCATATCAACTATCTTCCCGCATTTGTCGCAGATCGCGTGATCGTGCTGTGTCACCTTGCGGTCATAACGGTTGGCGTCCAGCCCAAACTTGATCTCGCCGATCAACCCCTCGTTCTTCAAATAACGCAGCGAATTATAAACCGTCGCAAACGAGATGCCCGGCAAAACCCGCCGCGCACCCGTAAAAACCTCGTTGGCCGTCAGATGCTTGTCCGATTCACGTATCACCCGCAGCACGGACCGCCGCTGTTTCGTCAATCCCGCCTCCTCGATCATGTTAACCGCATGTTTCATCCTGTAATTTAAATTTAGAATAATTCCAAATTATGGAGATGTCAAATGAGATGCACAAGCCCGCACGTTAGTAAGGGCGATACATCCAACGCACTAACGAAATCTTCTCATGTGTTTCAGAGACAATACAGTTGACAAGAGACGCAACAAAATGTTAAATAACTCTTACGATCGTAAACTTACGATTGTTAGACAAATGACACACGAACACGAAGCCTATAATCACGAACGCGAAACCTTTAACGACGACGACCTATCCGAGCCCGAACGCTACGATACAATAACGGGTTGGGAACCCAAATACCAACACCAAAAGCTCCTCGACGATTACCGCAAAAATAATCCGGAATTCTTTTGCCGCGACAGCATGTTCACAACAAAGCCGGCCCGCCGCTGGCAACAGGCAAAAGACGAGCGAAGAACGCCGAAGGCCGAACTCTACGGCCCGATGTGGCGAACGGGCGAGCTCGCCGTGCTCTTTGGCGAAACCGGAGCCGGCAAGAGCATCCTAGCCGTCCAGATCGCCGAATCGATAGCGCGCGGCCGAAGCGCCCTGTCAGAACCGGGAGCGATAGCGACTGGGTTTCTCAAACTGCCTACTGCTAACCGCCAACTGCCAACTGCACAATCGGTGCTTTACCTCGATCTCGCCCACTCCGCCGAACAGTTCGACGAACGCTACAGTTGCCCGTCACCGGTCCCGGGCAAGCTGCCCGTCCGCTACCGCTTCTCGCCAAAGCTGCACCGCGCCGGCTTCGGCGATCTCGAGATCCCGAAGGCTTTCGATAAAAACTTCACCCGCTATTTCGAACACTCGATCAAAGTCACAATCGAAGAGTCACCCGCAAAAGTGATCATCATCGACAACCTCTCCTGGCTCGCACCAGCCACACGCAACGCCGCCTCCGCCCAAGCCCGCTGGCTCCGCTCGCTCAAACTCTACTGCACGACAACCGGTGCCTCGATCCTCGTCCTCGCCAGTGCCAAACCGCGTCGTCCAATGTCGCCTCTCTCGTCTCCGGTCTCGCGCCTCTTGTCTCTAAGCGATCTCGCGCCCGGCCCGCAGATCGCCGACCCCGCCGACTCCGTCTTCGCCATCGGCCGCAGCGTCACCTTCGCCGAAGACATCCGCTACGTCAAGCCTGTCAGAACCGGGAGCGGTAGCGACCGGGTTCTTCCGCGATCAGGCGACGTGTTAACCTATCAACTCGAACGTTCATCCGGCTTCGCCGGAGAAAGAAGCGGAAAGAAAACGAAAAGTTCCGAAAGCCTTTCACTGTCCACTGTTCACTATCCACTGTCCACTGGATCGCCGTTCCTCGGCCTCAAATATTTGGGAGTTTCGCCGGAATCCGATCTCCTCCGCGACTACGAACGCGAAGCCCGCGAAGAACAAGCCCGCGAACAAGCCCGCCTCAAGAAGTTACGCGACCCCAGGCATGTCGTCGATATGGTTTTGTCTCGCGAGTATCAAAGGTATCTAGAAAGATAACCTTAGATATGAAGACTGATTCCTGACTGTTGATCGAAAGTTAGGTATAATGGCAACCACCCGTAAATGAACCCTGAATATCAAAAAATTGCTCCGAGATTTACTCTTTTAGAATATTTCTATATTTTTTTGAAGAGCGTGGAACAAACCTCAATGGTAGGCGGAATTTTCCAATCGTTTAAGGAGCTAAAAAGAAGCTACAGACTCGGTCGCTCTAAGTATAAAACTAATTTTAGCGATCCTGAGAACCTCAGTCCCGCACAGGAAAACTCCTATATTACAACGTTATTTGGCGTTATTGATGAAGCTACCATCTATGACCTCATCGAGGAAAAAGAACCCAGTGTATTTACACTTACGGATAGCGGAAGAAAATTAATTTCAGTCTTCGATTCACGAAACCCCAGCACGTTCAACGAGAAATTATTCCCATTGATAGAAAGAAAACTTGGTATCTTTCGGGATATCATTGAGTCGCTTTATAAGCGTAGCGAGCGTCGTCAAGGACTCCTAATATTCCCAAGCTATTCTCCGCGTCTTCTTGGATTTGAAAAATCTAAGGTTCGGACGACGCAAGACATATTAGATTATTCGGGCAAACTGGTAGTTACTCTAGAGCAAGATATACAAAAGTATCTTTTAACGTCTAGGTCACTCAGTGAAAAGAATGAAGAACTTATTTCGGACTTAATCAGGGCTGAACTTTTGGCCAAAGATGCGAGCGGAAGCTTTAATCCGAAATTCTATGATCGGGTCACTAAAAGATTCCGTGATTTTTGGACAAAAGTTTTTTTGACAGAGATATATGGTTATGAGTACTCCTGGAGCACGTTTGAGCGTTGGGTATATCGAGGCAAGCAAATAGGCATTATTCATGCCACGGAATTTTATCCCGGATTCAGCGGCAAAATTATCTACCCAACCTCTGTTATCGTTCCGCGAGCCACCTCGGACGATTTTAAACTCGCTTTCTCATACGATGACAATCAAAAGTTATACGTTCATGCTCCGCGATGGAACGTGATAGATGAGAAATTTGTTAAATGTTTAGTCGACTCGTATTTCGATTTGAGGCATCCTACAAGCGGGTATTTTATTAGTCTGCCTTCCTTGCGAGAACTCGTTTGTTATAAATTAAGAATTTCTGAAAAGCTTTTTGAAGCCTATTTAGGTGAAACATATAAACTAAATTTGATTGGACAGCTTAAGAACATACGCATATCTCTCGATGTGGATAAACATCCCGATGATACTAAGGCTATGTATCTTACAAAAGAACCAGTGATGGTTGAAGGTAAATTCCGTAATATCATATCTATTGACGTCGCAAAACGAGGGAAAATATGACAAACAAACTACTTCGCAAGGCCACAGCAGTTACAGAATCCGACGCGCAGGCTCGTTTCGAAAGTTTCAATCTACGTGAAAATCCGTTTCCTTCTGATCCCTTTGTGAATAAGGAGTCGACGGACATTCGAATTAATGGCCATATTTATGAAATGGCAATTCGCGAACTTGAATATGCGAAGATTAAACTGAATTTTTTGACCAAACCACTTTCCAGTCCGAATCATCTCCGTCTTGGATATATTATCGAAGATTCTTACGTGGGTCGTGGCAACGGTAAATCCGCTTTCCTTGTTAACCTTCAGCAACAGATTAACGATGAGTATTGCCTCGATATTTCCGGCGGAATTAATAAATGTTTTGCGGTGTATGTTGAACCTGAAGCCGGTGGACGAACAAAAATGTTCGCTAGTTTTGTGGACCAAATGTTTCATGCAATAAAGCGCCTGAATATTATCGAAGACGCAATCACAACCTTGGTTCTCGATTCAATTGCCACCCTTTACCCAGAATTCAATCTCGAAGTCGCCTTGTCCGACAATCCCAAAATCTACGAGAAATTCACAGATAATTCATGGTTCAAAGAAAACGGTTTTAACCTTGATGATATTATTATCGAAATTCTAAAAAATGAAGCTTTACAAGTTCTTCCAAAGGATTTCCCTCTGATCAGTCAAAGCTTCTTATTGCTCAAATCGTTACCAACTGTAGAGGATTTTGACTCATATTATTTCGGACACCTAAAAAAAGGAAAGGAAAGGTACGACTTTGTTTTTTCGAACATGGTCTCATTTTTCATTGCCGCTGGATTTAATGGGGCATTTATTCTTGTAGATGACTTCGAAAAAATTCTGGATTTTCAGAGTTCTCGACAAAAAAAGGATTTCGCTCTCGAATTGCGATCGCACTTTTATGACGGGTATTACCTGAATGCTCGGCTTGGTTTTTACAATATTTTTCTGGTAATTCAGGGTGGAGTTCAAAATTTGATTAGCGAGGCGTGGTCGGCCTCTGGATTAGATAATCGGGCAGCCATCTCGCCCAAAATAGATTCAGAGCATGTTATCGCGTTTCAAAAACTGAACAATGAGCATGTCTCATTGTTAATCCAAACATATCTTGATGAGTACAGGATTAAGCCGATGCCTGACTCAGTGGCACCCTTCACGCCCGAGGCGGTGAAATTAATTGGCGAAATGTCCGAATTGAATGCTTCGAAGATTTTGAAGACCTGTTATTACTTGCTAGAAAATGCAGCGGATGAGTCGACGGCCCAAATTGATGTTGATTTTGTTCACAAGCATGAGGAAGATCAGAACCGTGGCTCGGATAAGAAGTCATTGGGCATTGAGGATGTTGATTCCGAGGACCTTCTAAGGAAAGCACTTTCTGACTAATATGAACTTCCACTGTCTTTCCAAGAACGACTTGGAGAGTTTTCTAAACAATATTCTTCACGGCGCAGAAATCGAAGATAATATTTTAAATATCCTCGTTGAAAATTGTCGTACTTATGAGGGGTATCTTACAGGACTGACCTATTTTGTAGCTCAGATTGTTGATCGACGATTGAAGAAAAGTATCCATACTTCAATGTTTGTTAGCGAGGTTTATCAGCTTCAGAACCATGTTGCATTCGAAGTGCAGGAGTTTGACAATGATTTCGTTGATTTTCTACTAAGAAATAAACGTGAAAAATCGTTAAATCTTGAGGAAGAATTGATCGATATTCAAAACCGTATTTCGGATCATCAATATGTCAAAAACTTTCGTTTCTGATACGTGCGCCTTGATAGAGTTTTTCTATGAGACGTTTCGTCATTTTCAAGTAGGAAGAAAGGTCACGGATACATTGTCACGCGAGGCTAAGGCGGTTTTCCAAAGCGCAATTTCCGATCATAATAACTCGCCGATCCGTCTCACTTTATCTTCGGTGACTTTCATAGAAATATTCGAAAAATGGCTTACCAACGATCCCGATTGTCGTCGTTTCCATTATGAAGTGTATTTGCCGATAATAGAGTCGCCAAATATTGAGATTAGGAATCTGGATATTGAAGTTCTTGAAAATCTTAGTCAAATAGGTGACGCGGAAGTAGGTGAGCATGACAAGATCGTCTTAGCAACCGCCATAACTCTAAATGCCCCGTTGATAACAATTGACGGAGATATTTGCGATTACGTCCGAAAAACAAAGGTCATACCTCGCTTACTTTGGTAAATACGATCTGCGTCGCGTCAGCGACGGATGAATCGGATTAGTGAAAAGTGAATAGTTAAATAAGAAGAAAGCCCGCGAATGATCGCGGGCTTTTCCATTTCTCGTCGCACTGAAGGCCGGTGCCTAGCTATTTACTGCATCGGCAACATCTTCGAGAGCGTCACCAGGATAGTGAATAGTGGATAGTGAAAAATGGAAAGTGGATAGTTAAGGAAAAAGAGAAAGGCTTCGGCGGTGTCAGAGTTCAATAAAGCTATTTTCGCCAATATTTGTAAGAGCAGAATCGATCTGGGGAAGAAGAGCTTTGATCACCGGAACCTGATTGCTTGGCAAAAGGATGATTGACAAGTCGATGGCGGACAAATTTTGCTGGTGGCGAAGATTTTTGTCGGAAGTAATAAAAACGTCGAAGTCCGCCGCAACAAGTCGTAGAAGTTCGCCGTTTTTGATTCCCGCCCAGCCCATGTCTTGAACGGTCACGATGGAGCGTTCGGGCAAACCACGCTTTACGATGCTGGGAACGCATTCGTCAATAATGATCTTCATGCGGCGAGGCTTATGTCGTCCAGGGACGATCTAAAGTGTTCAAGAATGCGAACGGCCTGATCACGGGTGACAGTAGGGAAGTTTTCGAGGAACTCGTCGAGCGAAACACCGGCTTCGAGATTGTCGAGAAGTGCCGCAACCGGAACGCGTGTGCCTTCGAAGACAGGCGCTCCGCTCAGTATCTCACGATCAACGGTTACAGGAATGTCTTTTACAGTCATTTTCGGCCTCAGATTTATTCTAACATAAAAAGCCTCGCCGATCGCTCGACGGGGCTTTCTGTTTTTCTGATTTCTGACTACTGTCTTCTGACTTCTACTTACTACTCCGCCATTGCCATTTCCTTGTCTTTCTTTTTAATACCACCGATCTGGACTAAGCTCTCGCCTTTGATGCCGGCTTTTTCCATGACCATTTCGTTGTAGAGTTTACGCATCATTTGCATTTCCTCGGCGGCGGTTTTGGGGCCTTCCATTTCGGGTTTGTTCGGACGCGAAAGATCAACCTCGTTGAGGATCAGGCTGTGCGAAGCGTCGTCCATATCGACATTCTTGCCGCGTGCAAAGACCTCGTGACGGCCCTGGTCTTTATACCACTGGGCGACGGTCGCATTTTGGTGCATGTGCTCGATGATGTTACGCCAGCCGATGCCGGTGTTGTAGGCACAGAACGAAATTTCGCCTTCCTGCGTGCCGTAAGGGATGATGCACATTTCGGTGCGGCGGAAATCGTAGTTGAAAAGATCCTGGAACCACATTCCGGCGATGAAGAGGAAGTTCCACGGGTCCTGACGACGCTTTTCGATATCTTCGGCGGTGCGGTCGGGGCCGACCTTGCCGTAATCTTTTCCGCTCAGGCCAAAACTCTTATCGAACTTCTTCAAAATGCCGCCGAGCGTCAGGCTGTGCGGCGCTCCATACGGGTTGTAATTTTTGAGAAGCGCGAGGCCCATCATCAGATTTGAGAACCATTTGCCGCGGTTCGTGTCTGTGATGTGCTGCATGTCGGTGACGAGGCCCTGAATGTTCAGGAACTGCGGCACCGGTGCCATTTCTTTTGTTTCCTTGTTGACCATCACGGCCGTGCCGACGCCGCAGTTCGGGTGGCAGCCGCACGAAACTTGTCCCCAGTCGTTCTCGGGGCCGTGGACTACGTCAGCGAAATCGGCGAACGCTCCCATAAGCGAAAGCGGGAACCAGTCTCTCGTTGGCTCCGTAATTCCGACCTGATCGTGCACGTCATGTGCGAGATGAGCCAGCGTGTAACGCTGCTGTAGTCTTCTTTGCTCAGTAATGAGTTCGTCGCGGCCCGTGAAGCTCACCGGCTGAAATGCAATGAAGCTGATCTTCTTTGGATTTTCCAAAGCGAAGCGGATGATCGTGCCGACCTGATCGTTGTTGATGCCGTTGACCAGCGTCGTCACCAAAATGATGTCAACGCCGGCTTCGTGGAGGTTGTTGATCGCCCGGAGCTTGACGTCAAACAGGTTGCCGATCTGGCGGTGCGAGTTGGCGTCGTTGCCGATGCCGTCAAACTGCAGATAAACGAATCTCAAGCCTGCTTCCGCTGCTTCTCTACAAAATTCTTTTGATTTAGCGAACTCGATGCCGTTCGTCGCGGCCTGCACTGAGTTGTAGCCAACCTTGCGGGCATAACGCACTGCGTCGAGGAAGTAAGGCGACAATGTCGGTTCACCACCCGAATACTGCACCGACATCTGTCGGCGCGGCTTGATCTGGATCGCATTGTCGAGGATCTCGCTGACGTCCTGCATGCTAAGTTCATGAACAAAACCGACCTGATTCGCGTCCATAAAACATGGGTCGCACATCATGTTGCAGCGGTTCGTCAGATCGACCGTCAACACCGCTCCACGGCCGTACTTGACCGACGACGTGCCGTGATTGTGCAGCTTTTCGTCATTGTGCGACTCGATGTCGCGGCCGGGGAAGAGCGATTCGATGTGCTGGAGAAATTTGCTGTCGCTCGCCATCATGTCTTCAAAATGGCCGTGCGTCGGACAATCTTTGATCATCCAAACCTGCCCGTCGCGCTCGATAATCTGCGCCTTGATCTCGCCGACCTTTTCATTCACCAGCATCGACACGTCATTGTCGCCGGACAGGATCGATTCGCGCGCCTCGATCACGCAATTAGGACAAAGCGAATCTGTCATACGTGGAAAGCCAAGCGTCGGCTTCGTTTTCTGCCACGATTTCAATAGCGGCTTGTCCGACCACTTCGGCGTGAATGATGGGTTTGGTTTGAATTGATTGACCGATCGAATAGCGCCAAACACGCCCTTCGCCACATACGTCAATCCTTTCTCAAAATGCTTTACAGGTCTCATGATTTTTTTTGATTCTCCAAAAAGATAAAAACTTTCGTTTCAGGCCGTTCTAATACTATATTCAATATTCATTAAATTTGGGGGACGGACGGCGCAAAATAACCTTAATCATTATGCAACGACCGTGCCACTCATCCGAAAGAATTGTAATGCGTGTAACTCAAGGTAGTGTAATACTTTACAGTGCCTTTTATGGACAAGGTCACGAGATTAAGCGCGTGTCTTTCCGACACAGAATGGAGATGAGGCAGACGGCTGTATCATATTGATACACTCAAAAGGGTATGGAAAATTCCTCCCGTTAGGGATAAAGGCAGCATTCCGTATGGCTTCTAACATGATTGCCAATCTCAACTTTCGGGCAATAAATCTGTCGAATAGTTTAGCCGAATTGGTGGTGCGTCTGCTTACCGCGCGCTTAACATCATCGGTGAAATATATTTGGCATGTTAAGCGCCCTTGTTAGTTATCACCTTAGTATTTTCCTGCTAACTGCTACAAAACATTGCATTTATAAATTAGTAAAAAAATGCACTTTACCGCTTTACAGATGTTTAAGGATATGGTAAGCTTTCAAACACTTCAAGGGATTTTGGGTTGAAACAATAGCTCAGTAAGTATTTCCCGGGGAGTAAATCTTAAAACTAGTTAAGGTTAATGGCAATTCGCTTTGGAACATCGGGTTGGCGGGCGATCATCGCCGATGAATTCACATTCGAGAATGTTCGATTAGTCTCTGAAGCAATTTGCAGCTATTTGACAACTGACGATGACCGGGGACAGACGCTGATCCTGGGCCACGATTCGCGGTTTATGGGCGAGAAGTTCGCGTCCGTTGCAGCGGAGATCGCGGCGAAGAAAGGTTTCCGTGTGCTGCTTTGCACGGGGCCGACTCCGACTCCGACGATATCGCACGCGATACGCAGCAATAACGCGGCAGGCGGTATGAATTTCACCGCTTCGCACAATCCGCCTGAGTATCAGGGGATAAAATTCTCGGCCGCGGATGGTGCACCGGCTATGCCTGAGGTCACAAAGCAGATCGAGGAAGGCATCGTCAACAAGGTGACCGCCCAAGACAAACCAGGCGGAAAGATAGAAGATTTTGATCCGCGTCCGGCATATTTGGACGATTTGGAAACTAAGATTCGCTTCGACGTGATTGCGGCGGCGAAAGGCCGATACGCATACGATGCGATATATGGCACAGGACGTGGTTATCTTGATAAATGCCTAAAGGATCACGGCCTTGAAGTCGAAACGCTCCACGATTGGCGCGACGTTACATTTGGCGGACAGCCGCCTGAGCCTAGTGAAGAGCACCTCGGCGAATTGACAACTCAAGTAAAGAGCAAAAGCCTCACGCTCGGGCTAGCGACTGACGGAGATGGTGACCGATTTGGAGTTATAGACAGCAACGGCGAGTTTATTACGCCCAACCAGCTGATCGCGTTATTGACAGATTATTTGGCGGAGAGCCGAGGCTGGACGCAAGGCGTGGCACGCAGCGTTGCAACATCGCACCTCGTCGATCGCGTAGCAAAAGATAGAGGTTTGAAACTCTACGAAACGCCGGTAGGCTTCAAATTCATCGGCGAATTGATAAATAAAGACGAGATCATCCTTGGCGGAGAGGAATCCGCCGGTCTTTCGATACGCGGGCATTACCCGGAAAAGGATGGCATTCTGGCCTGTCTTTTGGCCGCCGAAGCGGTCGCCGCACGCGGCACGAGTTTGACAGAGCAGTTAAATGAGCTTTACCGTCGCGTAGGCAAGCTCGAATCGGGCCGGATCGGAGTGAAACTGACCGATGACGTCGCCGCAAAGTTGAAAGAAAAGCTCGCACAGGAGCCGACCGAGATTGGCGGGCGAAGAGTTGAAAATATTAACCGCATGGACGGCGTTAAGTTTCTCTTTGAAAACAACGCCTGGATGCTGATGCGACCGTCGGGCACCGAACCGTTGGTCAGGATATACGCCGAGAGCGAAGACAAGCAAGATCTGGAGGGGATACTTGAACAAGGCCGCAAATATTTACTGGGATAACACGCAAGGCAGCATTTCCGCCTCACGGAGGTCCACGGCGACGCGGCGCCGCACAACTGCGAAAGCGAATACGCGAACCACCCCTTGGTGGTTGTCGTGGGTCATATTCGGCTCGATATTTGGAATGTTGATCGTCGCGATCAATTTCCGTGCCTACACGGAAATGCAAGACGAGGTTAATCAAAACGGACGGCTTTCCGCCCAGATACAAAATCTGCAGGACGAAAATCTCGCCCTTCAGGAAGAGATACATACGTTAAAGAGCGATCCACGCGTTATAGAGCGCGAAGCAAAGCGGATCGGGATCGGCGTGAGCCAGAAGTGAGAAGTGAGAATTGAGAAGTCAGAAGTCTGAAGTTTGTTTTTTTGAAAATCGAGAGTGGTCAGAGTGCAGTGAACTATTCACTATTCACTCTTCACTGTTTTTTGAGTTCCCGTGCGGGCGAACTAAACGGACGCGGAGACGTTTGTTCGTCGGCACATTGCCCTGCCCTTTGAAAATCCGCCTTTTGCCCTACACCTCCGCGAAGGCCTACAGTCTGCTTCCCGTTTATTAGCGGCTTGAGTTTCCCGAACTCAAGCCGCACTTCTTTTTAAAGGATGAAGGATGAAGGGTGAAAGGATAATGTAGCTGATTTAATTACTGCTGTCAGGTGCTAGCTGTTCGCTTCCAGCCTGACTCGATCAAGTGATTTGTATAGAACTATGTAGTGCTCAGCGACGGCTTTGGGGGTGTATTTTTTGGCAAGGCGGAGATTGTTGGCGGACATCGCCTGGCGCGACG
>JAYVFJ010000201.1:0-27655 GCA_043773225.1 Chloracidobacterium sp. | reverse complement strand
CGACGCAAATAAACCGGTTGAGATCGCCTACTTTGACCGCGGCCCGATCTACAAAGACATGCTCGTCCTCGGCGGCTCGTGGTCAGCATACTGGTATAATGGCCACATCTACTCATCCGAAATAGCCCGCGGCCTCGACATTTTTGAACTAACGCCGACGACGAAGCTCACGCAAAACGAGATCGACGCCGCGAAAACTGTTCGAGTATCCGAGCTAAATGTGCAGAACCAACAAAAAATCGAATGGCCTCACTCCTTAGTCGTCGCAAAAGCATATCTCGACCAGCTCGAACGTTCTAACGCGATGGCTCCGAGTAAGATCGCATCCTTGAGAGCGTCCATTGAAAAGGCCGAAGGATCGCCCGACAAATTTGCAAAACTCAAGAAACTTGCACCAGCCATTCGGAAGGGAGCCTCCGCAACAAAAAATTCAGCGGACGCAGCAAGGATGCTGGCGTTAGCCGAAATCCTGAAGGATCCGTGGATCATGGTAAACGCGCCTGCGAATTAAGCCTGTTGTAAAAAGCTGCGGAGCAACGACGGAATGTAGCCCCAGGTGAAGCGAAGCGGAACCTGGGGTTACGTGCCACCAAAACATAAAAAGCCCGCTTTAGCGGGCGACAGAGAAAACATAAAAAATCAAAATGTTTTGCTATCTCAACGAGGCGTTCAACTTCTCCAAAACTTCATTTCCCGGGCATAACACATCTTTCCCCAACGCATTCAACGCAACATCGCTTGTATTCAACATCTCATGCAGATCGTTCGAGTCTTCGTCTATGTAAAGCAGCCCGGTCAAAATCTCGCCGCTCTTTTTTGCACGCTGCATTGCATTTATCGCCGAGAAACGATCTGTCGGATCCCAGTCCTTTGCGAGCTTATGCAGATGAATTGTCGAGCCGTCGTGCATCAGCAGATCTTTAACGCTTCCAGCTTCGTAGCTCGCCAGAATTTCCTTTGAGATCGGCACAAAATCCATCGTCGCGGTTGCTTCTATATGTTCACGGACGTAGTCATATGATTTTGTCGAGCCGGAATTATTGTTGAACGTCACACAAGGCGAAATGACGTTAAGAAAAGCAAAGCCATTGTGCTTCATCGCGGCCTTGAGCAGAGGCGTAAGCTGTTCCTTGTCACCCGAAAAGCTTTGCCCAACAAATGTCGCCCCCAGTTCAATTGCAAGACTCGCAAGATCAATAGCCTCAAACAAATTAACGCTTCCCGCTTTGCTCTTAGAACCGGCGTCAGCGGTTGCGGAATCCTGTCCCTTGGTCAGCCCGTAGCAGCCGTTGTTCATCACGAGATAGACCATGTTCAGGTTTCGCCTGACGACATGCACGAACTGCCCCATCCCGATCGAAGCCGTATCGCCGTCGCCCGAAACGCCGAAATAGATCAGGTCGCGGTTCGCAAGATTTGCTCCAGTCGCAACCGAAGGCATACGCCCGTGCACCGAATTGAACCCGTGCGAATTCGACAAAAAATACGCCGGCGATTTCGAAGAGCAGCCGATTCCCGATAGCTTCGCCACCTTATGCGGTTCAATATTCATCTCCCAACAAGCTTGCACAATCGCCGCGTTGATCGAATCATGCCCGCACCCCGCACACAGAGTCGAAAGCGACCCCTCATAATAATCCACCGTGTACCCAAGCTCATTCTTAGGCAATGCAGGATGTCGAAATGTTGATCTAACGTAGGTCATAACGGAATGCAGGTATCATGCCGACTTATGCAGCGGCTAGTTCCTTTTTCAAAATTCTATCCACGATTTTTCCAACCGGCTCGTGTGAAGAGTCAGCCTCGTCTCTCAAGCGTTTATAGACATCTTCCGATATCTGAACTTCATAAACCCGCGATTTAATCTCGAACGTATCATCAACAGGTTCAAAATATTCGGCGTAATCCTCGATGCTGTGCGTGTCCCAAAACTCGCCGGCAGCCTCCGCACTTTCAAACGATTCCGGCAAAGGATCGATAACTTTATTTTTGTTTCCCATAGTATTTTCTATCGCGATCATCCATATCGCGGGCCGAAATCGGGAGAAGTCGTCCGGCCGATTTACGAATGCAAAATATTATCAGATAGCGACCGCCGCTTGTTTGTCCGTATGCGGCATACAGATCTTCACCCTTCACGTTTCCTTTTCCCGCCACCCTGAGATGCGGTCGCGAGGAGAGAACATCCTCAACCTCTTCGACGGACACGCCATGTTTGACTTCAAGCTTTTCAACGAATTGCTCCTTCCAAATAATTTGGCGAATCAGCATGGGTTCATTCGTATTACTTACCAAGCTCCAACTGGCTCATAAGAAGGAAGTGTATTCAAATTTAGATTTCCGAGCAACGGCATATCATGACCCAGCTTGAGACCGACCAAAACCCAGTCTTCCAAAGTTGACCGCAACTCAATCTCACATTCTCGTAGTGTAGAGCCAAAAGCAATTACACCCTTACATTCCGGAATACGGCCGGAAAACGAAGCGTCCTCCAGTTTGTCATACTCAGCCAGAGCCAAGGCTCGTTCCAAATAATCGCTCAAGATATATGTTCCCAACATATGGCAATTCTAACATAGACAGGTTGATCAAATCATTCCTTATTAGGCCGAATCGAAGTGTCTAATCCCCATCTCCCGCATCGATATTGTAGATCTTAAAAGCACTTCCGCGCCTTACGAAGTCGAATCTGAGAATTAGCGGCGTTTCAACACCATACACGTACTCACCTTTCGCAATGACCTTACGCCTGCTTGAATCCAAGAAATCTTTATCAGCACGTCTTTCTTTGATTAGATAGCCCAAGTGCTTGTCAGCTTCAAAAAGTTTTACCCAGTGTTGGAACTCAATCGTCTGTTCCAGGTCTTTTTGTTGCAGAATCGGAAGAGCTTCGTCGAACATAGATTCCATTAACTCCGTATCGGCTAACAATTGACTCCTTGTCAATGGCTTTGTTTCGCCTTCTCGTTCACGTTCTTCCATTAGCGAAACTGTTTTTGCTGAGAGGACTCTGAGCATTGCCTCGCGCCGTTTTGCCTCACATGCCGGGGATTCGTCGTAGCACTCCAAAGCTTTAGGCTTTGACTGACTTATGACCAATTGTGCATAAGCGCTGTTCCAGAACGCGACGAATATGCGGCGACGTTCAGTCGGGGTAAGTCTACGCATGAGGTCAGCTGGCTCTGTTTCAAGATCGACCTCGGCCGCCATCTCGAAGCTCGGAACAAACCATTTACTCAGAAGAGGCCGTAAGTCATGATTTCGCATCAGATCTGTCACGAAATCCTTTGCCACCGCCTTTAGCCTCTTTTCATCCGAAGTAGAGAGCGATTCTTGGGCCGTAACAATAAACGGCGCCATCAGAAACAAAGTGACAGTAAAAATGTTTCTCGCGATCATTAAGTCTTCAACATCTCCTTCCCATTTTCGGCGTCGCTTTCAATATTACCCTTTATCTGCCTATAAATATTATCCGCCGTGATCGGCATGCCGTCATAGTTTAAAACCGAGATCAATTTCGACGCGTCGGTGCCGAGCTCGATCATCATCAGGCTGCGGAATTGGGCGTCGCGGTTTTGTTCGATGACGAAGATGCGTTCGTGCGATTCAACGAAATCGCAAAATGCCTTGCCAAACGGAAACGCTCGCGCACGCATTGCATCAAGCCAAATTCCCTCTTCGGCGAGCAATTCAAGAGCTTCTTCGGCAGAATATGTAGAAGTCCCAAAGTAAATAACGCCATCTCCATTATAGATTTGAGATTTGGGATTTTGGATTTTCGTCTTCTTTGCGTCTTTGCCGCTTTGCGTCTTTGCGTTAAAAAAAACCGGTGCAGGAACAAGCTCCTTCGCCGTGTCCCATTTTCGCATTAAACGGTCCATGTTGCGGCGGTAAACGTCGCCGTCCTCTGTGTAAACGGCGTATTCGTCACGCGAGGAACCGCGGGTGACAAAGGCTCCGTAGGTCGTATGCGTGCCGGCAATAGTGCGGTATGGAATGCCGTCGTCGTCGATATCAAGATAGCGGCCGAACTTGCCGCGAAACTGTTGCAACGGCTCACCCGCCGTCTCGTCGCTGCCGTCACGGCCCGGAAGATCGGCGGACTCATTTCGGTTACCGTTGCCGTTAGTCTCCCCGATCACGGTCTTTGCTCCAGCAATGCGGTCAAGTTGTTCGGTGGTCAAAACCTTTCCACGATCAAAAACGCGCTTGTCGTCCCAAACGAGCGGCTCGGTGACATGGTCATTCATTCCGAGGTCAAGGTCGGTCATGACGATGACGGGCGTCTGGAGGCGTTCGGTCAGGTCGAAGGCGTCGGCCGTCATCTCAAAACATTCTTTTGGCGAAGCCGGGAACAACAATGGATGCTTTGTATCACCGTGCGAAGCGTAAGCGGCGAGCAGAATATCGGACTGCTGTGTCCGCGTCGGCATTCCTGTCGAAGGGCCGGTACGTTGGACGTCGATCAGTACAGTTGGAACTTCTGCAAAATAACCTAAACCCAGAAACTCGTTCATCAGCGAGACTCCCGGGCCACTTGTGGCGGTGAACGCACGTGCTCCGTTCCACGAGGCTCCCATCACCATGCCGATCGCGGCGAGTTCGTCCTCTGCTTGCACGATGGCATAGTTGTTCTTGCCGGTCTCGGGATCGACGCGATACTTCGTGCAGTATTTCGCAAACGCATCGACGACCGATGTCGAAGGCGTGATCGGATACCACGCGGCGACGGTCGCACCGGCGTATATCGCTCCGAGAGCGCATGCGGAATTGCCGCTGTAGAGTATCTTGTCGCCAAGCAGGTCACGGCGTTCCACGCGAATGTCGAGCGGGCAGTCGAAATTTTCCTTGCAGTAATTGACGCCGATATTCAAAGCTTTGATATTCGGTTCGATCAGTTTTTCTTTGCCTTTGAATTGTTCGCCTAGCTGTCCTTCGAGTACCGAAAACTCTATACCCAATAACGCGGATAAAGCGCCGATATAGACGATGTTCTTGAACAATTGCCGTTGCCGCGCGTCGGTAAACTCAGCGTTGCAGAGATTCATCAGCGGGATGCCGATGTGCGTAATATCGGTGCGCTCATACGAAGGCGGGAGCGGCTTTGAAGAGTCGTAAAGGAAATAACCGCCCACGCGGACATCGGCGTAATCCTTCTTCATCGACTGCGGATTGACGGCGATCATCAGATCGACGCCTTCGCGGCGGCCGAGATGGCCCTTTTCGGAAACACGCACCTCATACCAAGTCGGCAGGCCCTGTATGTTCGACGGAAAGATATTCTTCGGCGTAACCGGCACGCCCATCCGAAACACCGCCTTAGTAAACAAAGCGTTCGCGCTAGCCGAACCCGTGCCGTTGACGTTTGCGAAGCGAACTACGAAGTCGTTAATCTTCACAGAATTATTTTTTCCCGATGTATTTGATCTCACCTGTTTGAATTGTCTTTAAAGTTTCATTAACGGCAGGCATGAGCGGTTTCAGATCTTCAATATCATTTGTTGGCGAAATCAAAACAAGAAATGCCAAATCGAATTTCGATAGATTTTGCTGATGCTGCATATTCTGATCGTTTGTGATCAGAACATCAAAGTCAGTCTCAGCCAATACAAGCAAGTCGCCATTTTCCTTACTTGCCCAGCCAGCCTCAGGTACCGTCTTGATTAACTCGGCTTCAATTTCGAACTTTAGTTTCCTTGGCAGACATTCATCAAGCAAAATTCTCATGAACTCGCCGCCTCAAAAGAATGACTAAGTTCATGCAGCAGTTCGACCGCCCGCTCGCGCGTTACTGTCGGAAAATCGTCGAGAAACTCGTCCAACGTGTGTCCGCCGGCCAGATAATCCAAAAGACTCTGAACCGGCACACGTGTGCCTGTAAAAACCGGCGTTCCGCTCATTACTTGTGGCGAAATTGAAATTACCGTAGTTTCAAGAGTCGCATTCATATTTCCTTGATCAAAATTATAACACGTAACTCGACCGAGCCGAGCCGTTAACATTCGCAAATTCTAACATATGCTACTTTTCATTCTGAGCCTCAAACCCAAATCGTATTGCCGATGCAAGCACATCGGAGTTTATATCTTTTAGAGTTTTGAACCTGATGCAATATCCGGTCACGCTAGCCTTGCCAAATCGTTTTCCATAGGTCAGGCTTAAGTATTTCTTATCTTCGATACCAATGATATAGACAGAGATGCCGGTTGCGTTTGGGCTCAAACCAATTTGATAGAACTCTCGGGTCGATCCATCTTTATATTTCATGGTGTAAGAGCCATAGCCTATATTCGGATTGGAAACAGTTTTACCTTCGCTGTTTTTGCCGTCGAGGAACCACAATTTACATCCCGGGCTTACTCCCAAAATGAGGTCATGCAACTGTTGCATCTCACTGCGTTTTGGTTCCGGGTGACTCGCAATATGCTCTTTGATCTGTTCTTGTGCGTTCATATGCGATCTTTCTGCGATAGGGTCGCGAGCAGTTCTTCCAGGTAATTCAATGTCATAGTAAATCCTTCCTTGAAGCCCATTTCGATCATCTTCTCTAGGCGTTCCAATGACTCGTTATAGATAGAGATATTTACCGAGGTTGTTCCGTCCTGCTCGCTGAAATTCAAGTCCCAATCGGAGCCGGGCAGTTCGAGGTTTTCGTCCGGGTCGGCAAACGTGTTGAAGAATTTGAAATTCGTTTTTGGGGTAATTGACGTATATTTCTGAACAGCCCAGCGTTCGCCACCTTCGGGGCTCACCATGGCATAAAATCTACGCCCGCCAACCGTAAAATCCATGACCTTTGTCCGTGACGCGAAAGGTTTCGGCGCCCACCATTGGTCAAGAAGTTCCGCTTTTGTGTACGCATCCCACACCAACGCTAACTCGGCGTCGAAAACCTTGGCGATCGAGACCGTCTTCGTTTCTTTGTTTACAATAAATTCCAATTCCATATTTTTTATTCTTCCTTTCTCTTGATTGTCGCCAGCACTCCTTCGAGCCGCTTATAGCTCTTCTCCATCCCGTCGGTCATGCCAGTTGCGAACGCCGCGTCGCGATCCGCCTTCGAGGCGTATCTGATCGTGGTCGTCACGTTGGTGATACCTTTGGCCTCGTGGAACGTGACGGTGATGATCGATGGCTCACCCCCCCATGGAGACGCCCAAATTTCCCGCATCGAAGATTTGCGTATGCACGATTCTCGCGTGCGGCACGACTTCCAGAACCTCGCCAGTGAATCCGAACTCCTGGCCGTTCTCGTCACTGCGCCAGCGCCAGCAATACTTTCCGCCGACCCTCATATCCATCTCGCAGACAGGCATCGACCAACCGGGGTGGCCCCCGCACCAACGACGCATCAGGTCCGGTTCCATGTAGGCCCGCCACACCAGTTTGACGGGAGCATCGAAGCTCCGTTTGACGAGGACCTCGGTATCTGACGGCAGGCTTGCTTCGGCGGGTTTCATATCTTTCGCTCCTGTTTCTCTTTTTGTTTTAACTCGGCAAGCAACGCATCGAGTTGCTCGTATCGCGTCTCCCAGATATTTCTGTATTGCTCTAACCATTTGTCGATCTCTTTCATTTTTTCTATTTCGAGTTGGTAAAAGATCTCGCGCCCTTTGTGTTCTTGTTTGATAAGTTCACACTCAGTCAAAATGCGTAGATGCTTAGAAACCGCTTGGCGACTGGTGTCGAAATGCCCGGCTATAGCGTTCGGCGTCATCGCCTGTATCGCGATCAACGCAATGATCGCCCGCCTCGTCGGGTCAGCTATGGCTTGGAAAATGTCTCGCTTCATGACTACAAACAAGAGTATGCAACCACACGGTTGCGTATGTCAAATGCAACCGAACGGTTTCACAACTTTTTTAGCTAATTTTTAGGAGTCAGAAATAATGCAGGAATTTTCAGGCTCGGCATCGGGTGGAAAAGGTACCTAATTCTCTTTACTGTCAGCAATTACGTTCGCATCAACAACTTGACGGATGAAAGTACCGTTTTGGAAGGTTATTGCTCCTTTAACTCTAACAGTGACAATAAACGTGTTCTTTCCCGTGATCGTTCCCCTCATCCGGCAGGTGTAAACGCCGACGATCTCTTCGCCGTACAGCGATGTGTTAAACGACTGAATGTTTGGGTCATTGCACTGCTCTATTCTCGAAAACGGATGGCGGTCGGACAAAACACTCGAAGCCTTATCACGCATCTCAGTACTAATGAGCGTTTGACGAGCTAGCTGCAAACCTTGGCGAAGTTGCTGTTCCGAATATTGAGGTTGTTCGACGACATTTGGCATCGATCTCTGCTTCGGAGGCGGTGGTGGAGGCTGGACGGGTGGATTCTCATTGAAAGCCGGTTGCATTTGAATTGTTCCGTTGTTTATCGGCTCCGTCGGACGAGAAGTTTGGCGTTCGTTTGATCCGAACGATACTGGCCCGTCAGGAACTATTGTCTTTCCGTAGATCCCATAGGCAACAGTTCGCTCAGAATCAAATGGAATCTCGACTGACAGTCTCGAAAAAACGATGTAGTCATGATATTGGACATTTAGCAGACCGAGTTTTTCGGCTACGACTCCGGCGCCGTAGATCAGTCCGTATTTTTCTATAAGAGCGTTTCGTAAAGCGGATTCATTCGGTTTGCTAACAGCGGCAATGATCGTGGCAAAGACAACCAACAAAAAGAGAACGCTCACAGTCGCGCTGAATAATCCGGTTCCGGTTACGACTGGTCTTGACGGTTTACTCGCGCCCTTAGAAATCGGATGGCCACAGTTTGGACAAGCTGGCGCCACAGCAGAGACATCTTTTGTGCAGATTGGACATGCGATAAGCGGCATATTAACTGTTCGAAATCCTTATCTCGGCCTCGTTAGTTGTAATCTCCTGGCCATCTATGAAAAATCGAATACCAAAATATGCTCAAGCCCCTTATCGGCAAGAAGTTCTCGCAACCTACCGACTTTGCTTGGCGGTGAATCAACTAACACCACCCATGTAATCCAACTTCGTGAGTAACCAGCGCATTGACCAACGCATCGGTTTCTTTCGCTCTTGTTCGGGCGAATTTTTAGCTCAAGAGCTATAAGATCGCCAATAAGTATATCCGGTTTCCCTTCAGGAGTACTTGGATACGTTTCAATTTCCCAATCGCTATTCTCGTCGAGATAGTTTACGAGATCGATTGTAAAGTCGGCCTCAGTCTCACAATCGACATCTGGTTCCCAAGCGTCTAAGAGTTCCGATATTTCAGTAAATGCTTCTTCTGCAAGCTCTGGGTCATCAAGTTCTGCCCGACTTTTCTTTGATTCTTCGAGCTGTTGTCTTGCAGCCCAAGTTGCAAATACAAGGCCACCGAAAACCGCTGCGAGATGCGACCAACCGGAGTTTGAATTTGAATCATTCAAGTTCATCACAAACAACGCAGCTTAAAACCACAGAACGCAGCACCCACAATTGCCTACGACGGTCGGGCCGTATTTTGAAGATGCCAGTCTTGGTGATGTTGTACCAAAAAAATCAGGCAGCTTTCTTGGCGGGCTTTTTTGCCAACTGCTTCTTCATCCAAGCCCGCTGTTCTTCGTAGGTCATGCCCATGATCTCGCGGCTAATTTGGTCGCGGATATCTCGCATCATCTTGACGCAGTCGAAATCCTTCTTCGTTCTTTTAATTGCATATTTCATAAATCTAAAACCTCTTCCGGCGTTCTGATTTCCAGACTCGGGTAGTTATTCTTCATATTAACCGAATTATAGCCCCGGATCCGTCGTAGGTTCACGATGTGCTTGAAGTTCCAACTGACTAACACATCGACCCGAGCGATGGTTGCAATTGCGATGTGTTGACAGTCAGCTAGGCTGGTCTCGCCAACAACTCGTTCGGATATGTACTCGTTTGCAAGATCACGAGATTCTTGTGTAAGCGTAATGTTCTCGATCTGAGTCTCCCTAAACTTGTCTAAAAGTTCACGAACGTTCGTCGGTGCACGTAGCAGTTCCGTTTTCAGCAAGTCCGAGACGACTAGAACGAACTCGCCGCCCTCAACTTTCTCAAAGAACTGCTTAGTTTCGACGGCAAAGTCGTCGTCGAAATATCCGCCAACCACTGATGTATCAACGTAAATTCTCATTCGTGACCATTCCTTTCGATCTGCACAAAATTACCATACTTGACCTCACCCGCTTTGGTGACGTTGTACCAGAATTTTTGCATGTCCCAGGCGGCGGTTGGGCAGCGTTCGGCGCAGAGGCCGCAGTGGAGGCAGACGTCTTCGTCCTTTGCCATTATGCGGCCAGTCTTGAGCCCGTCGGCGACGTAAACGTCTTGCGTTAAATTTAGAGCCGGAACCTTTAGGTGCTGACGTAGATCTGGTTCTTCCTCATTGGCCGTGAACGTGATACAAGCCGTCGGGCAGATATCGACGCAGGCGTCGCACTCGATGCACTTCGGAGCGTCAAAGACCGTCTGCACATCGCAGTTGAGACACCGCTCGGCCTCTTTGTAACCGGCCAGCCGGTCAAAGCCCATCTCGACTTCCTGCTTGCGGTTGACGAGCGTCTTCGTCTTCGGAGCCTGCGGCACGACGAGGCGGTCGTATTCGTCGATCTCGCTGTCATACGCCCATTCATGAATACCCATCTTCTGCGAGACAAGATTCACCATCGGATGGAGCCGCTCTGTCAGGAGATTTCTTTTGTTGCAAAAGAGGTCAATCGAGACCGCAGCCTGATGTCCGTGAGCGACGGCAGTAATAACATTCTCCGGGCCAAACGCTGCGTCGCCGCCAAAGAAAACCTTCGGATTGGTTGACTGAAAAGTCGTCTTATCAACAACGGGCATTTCCCATTTATCGAATTCGAGGCCGACGTTCCGTTCGATCCACGGGAACGCATTCTCCTGTCCGATCGCTACCAACACATCATCTGCCGGATAGAAAACTTCAGGCTCACCTGTCGGCACGAGCGAACGATTTCCAACGTCGTCATACTTCGCCTCAACCTTTTCAAACATCACCCCCTTGAGCTTGCCTTCCTCAATCACAAAAGATTTCGGCACGTGGTTGTCTATGATCGGAATGTCCTCGTGCTGGGCGTCTTCCTTTTCCCAAGGCGAGGCCTTCATTGATTCATACGGCGAGCGGACGATAACCTTCACGTCCTTGCCGCCGAGCCGACGCGCAGTGCGGCAGCAGTCCATCGCGGTGTTGCCGCCGCCGAGCACGATGACCGTCTTGCCAATCTTGCTCGTGTGTTCAAACGCAACGCTGTTGAGCCAATTGATGCCGATGTGGATATTTGCGTCACCTTCTTCGCGGCCTGGAATTTTCAGCTCACGTCCACGCGGTGCTCCCGTTCCGACAAAAACGGCGTCGTAATCCTGCTCAAGCACGCCTTTCAGTGAATCAACATAATGCTTGAAATGCGTGTGTATCCCCATGTCGAGGATGTAATTAACTTCCTCGTCGAGCACCGTTTCCGGCAGACGAAACGCCGGTATCTGCGACAGCATAAAACCGCCGCCTTTATACTGCTCATCAAACAAATGTATCTCGTAACCGAGCGGAGCCAGATCACGAGCAACCGTCAACGAAGCCGGCCCTGCGCCGATCAACGCAACCTTTTTGCCATTCGGTTTGAACGGAGCCTGCGGCATCAAATGCTTAACTTCGTCCTTGTTGTCGGCGGCGACGCGTTTCAATCTACAAATAGCAACTGGCTCTTCGTCAATGCGTCCGCGACGGCAGGCCGGCTCACACGGACGGTCGCACGTGCGCCCCAGGATGCCGGGAAACACATTCGAATCCCAGTTGATCATATACGCCTCGGTGTATTTGCCCTCGGCGATCAGGCGGATGTATTCCGGCACGGGCGTATGAGCCGGACACGCGTATTGACAATCCACGACCTTGTGGAAATATTCGGGGTCTTTTATATTAGTTGGTTTCAAATCGGTTACCTTCGGCTACAACAAAATAATAAAATATGTTTACAATCTTTGCTAGGTTAAATCGGAAGTTAACCGCGAAATATGCGAAAGAAGCGAAAAAACAAAAAGGGATTTTCTTTCGCGTCCTTTCGCGTATTTCGCGGTTATAATCTCAAAACGTATGAAAAAACTGATCGAATGTGTCCCAAATTTCAGTGAAGGCCGTGATATGGCGGTCATCAAGCAGATCACCGATGAGGTCGAAAAAATTGACGGCGTCAAGCTACTCGACGTCGATCCCGGTTACTCAACCAATAGAACGGTGGTGACATTTGTCGGAACACCCGATGAGGTTGTCGAGGCTGCGTTTCGAGCCGTAAAAAAAGCTCAGGAATTGATCGATATGCGCCGTCACAAAGGCGATCATCCACGTTTCGGCGCGACTGATGTCTGTCCGCTTGTCCCGATCTCGGGCGTGACAATGGAAGAAGTTGCGGAATATGCTCGCAAACTTGGAAGGCGGATCGGCGACGAACTCGGCATTCCGGTTTATCTTTACGAGAATGCCGCGACAGAAGAGAAACGCCGCAACCTCGCCAACTGCCGCGAAGGCGAGTATGAAGGATTAAAGGACAAGGTCTACTCGACTGATTGGAAACCCGACTTCGGTCCGGCGGAATTCAACGACAGCGTCGCGCGTTCGGGTGCGGTTGCTGTCGGTGCGAGAGACTTTTTGATCGCGGTCAATTTTAATCTGAATACGACCTCGACTCGCCGCGCCAACGCCATCGCCTACGACGTCCGGGAAAAAGGCCGCCCGAAGCGCGAAGGCAATCCGATCACCGGCAAGATCGTCACCGACGAAGCTGGCGAGCCTGTGATGATCCCCGGCACACTCAAAGGGACAAAAGCCATCGGCTGGTTTATCGCGGAATACGGCATCGCGCAGGTTTCGATGAATATCACCAACCTCGCTCAAACGCCGCTGCATATTGCCTTTGACGAGGTCAGCGAAAAAGCGCGAACGCGCGGCCTGCGTGTCACGGGGCTTGAGATCGTCGGCCTTGTGCCCAAAAAAGCGATCATCGACGCCGGAAAATACTATCTGGCAAAGCAGGGCCGCTCGCTCGGCGTTACCGAATCCGAGATCGTAAAGATCGCCGTCAAATCGATGGGCCTCGACGATCTGAAGCCTTTCGACCCGAACGAAAAGATAATCGAATACGTCCTGGCGGCGGAGGAAAAAATGAAAAAACTTATCGACATGACCTGTGCGGAATTTGCCGACGAGACCGCTTCCGAATCGCCCGCTCCCGGCGGCGGTTCGATCTCGGCTTACATGGGTGCTCTCGGAGCCGCGCTCGCGACAATGGTCGCCAATCTCTCATCGCACAAAGCCGGCTGGGACGACCGCTGGCAGGAATTTTCCGATTGGGCCGTCAAGGGCCAGCAGATCAAGGACGATCTGCTCGCGTTGGTCGATGAGGACACCAACGCCTTCAACAAGGTTATGGACGCCTTCGGCCTGCCAAAAACCACCGACGAAGAAAAAACCTCCCGAACTGTCGCCATTCAGGAAGCGACAAAATACGCCACAGAGATACCATTCCGCACAATGCAGCGCACCTTCGACGCCTTCGAAATAATAAAAGCGATGGCCGAACACGGCAACCCAAACTCCGCCTCCGACGCCGGAGTAGCCGCCCTCTGCGCCCGCTCCGCCGTCATGGGTGCATTCCTCAACGTAAAAATAAACGCCGCCGGTTTGAAAGATAAAGCCTTCGCCGAGGATCTCCTCACCAGCGGCGCCGAGATCGAACAGCAAGCGATACAACTCGAATCCGAGATTATGGCGATCGTAAACGGTAGGATCAATTCGCAATGATTAGTCGCTTGTCAGAACCGGGAGCGGTAGCGACTGGGCTCTTGCCAAGCCAAACGGTCTTTCTAGTCGTTCAATATGGTGTAGTCGACCAAGTCACCAAAGACTAAACTGATAAGCCTATGCTGGCGTCGGGGTCGGTGCAGCACACGAACTTTGATCGAACCATCCGATTGCGATATATCTGCGCGAAGAGCTTTTGTAGTTCTCGAGTCGCGGCGGGCGTAAACCAATTCAGATGCCGAGCCGTCGCGGATCCTAAAGGCAGAGTAAGCCCTCCCGTATCCGTTCGGCCCCCAAGACTCTGTCTCAATCGAAATGAGTACGTTCCTTGCGAGTAACCTTCCCTTATAAGTCCTAAAATCCGACGCAATCATAGCTAACGAGGGATTCTCGAATTTTGGTGGCTTATCTAGCAAAACGACGAGAGGCGCAATGGAGCTCGGTTTTGTCCGTCCTCCTGGGCATTTGGTCGATAAAGTAAATCCTTGTTTCTCAGGCGGAATATCAGTATTCGTGAAAACAATAAAATTAGCTGTAGATATATCCGATCTCCCTCCACACTCTGCGGAGTAGTATAATTTACTAGACTTGTCGCCAAAGAATAATACCTTCGTTACGCCAATGTTTTCGACCTGCGCGATCAGGCTCGAAGCGAACATCAAAATAAACAACGGGGTAATGGTTTTCATTTCTTTTTTCCTTTCATGCTGAAAGATAACTGCTGTGTATTTCACAAATCTTACATCGGATCGAGGAATTTATCCACCGAATTATAGATTTACATTTGAAGCGGCATAAAGGCATTCAATTTGGCGTTGTCAATTGCCTTCGTTAGTGCTACATTTCCCCTGCGCTATGAGGACAATAAGATTCATATACAGTTCAGCTTTATCGCCTTGTTGTAATTACAACGCGTTGCTTGTGAAAAGTCGGGCGGGCGGCTTAGTGTCACGGAATTGCCTGAAATGCGGAAAACCGGATTACGTTAATGTTAAACAACTTCCAGAACTCGACTGCGATTTCTGTGACGCTCAGTTGCATGTAAGAAAGTCGGATGGCTCGAACTATCATTATGTGTGCGATTCGTGTGAGGTACAGTGGCTACTTGCTTCTGTGCTTCCTGACTGGAGCGAGTTGTTCGAATATTCGGGGCTAGCCGCGCATGGTGACATCATAATTGATGAGTCGTAATGAAGGGGCTTAATGACATGCCAACGTTATCTCAAAAACAAAATGGCGATTACATCATCCGATCAAAGATTAGCGGTGGAATTCTCTGCACATGGCAGGTTGATAATAAAAAGGCGATTTTTCGTATTCGCGAAGAAGGCTATGAGATTAGTTTTGCTGAAGGCGCTGTTACCGAGTTTCCCGTCGCTCTCCTAATTGAATTCATTGATTGCGAATATGTTTCTACGAACGGGAATCACCGGCCCGTCTAATTCCACCCGTAAAACGACATGGCTATGCTATAATTTCTTCGTTATGACCCAACCACAAGCAACAGCGGAAGTTTTTTGGATGGCGTTTCAGGCGATGAAGCGGGCCGAGCGCGAGGCTTTTATAGGAAAGCTGATGAAGGACAAACGGCTTGCCGAGGATCTGCGATACGCGTCAGTTATCGAAAAACGAAAAAAAGAGCCGACAGTTTCGCTCGATGATTATCTTTCGCGGCGCTCGCAGACATAACGGCATGTTGCGGCTTTGCCGCTCGATTTGCGGAAAAGCTGTGCTTTTCCGTAAGACGCACCTAAACCATGCGGCTATGCCGCCGCTTTCGCTCACAATCGGCTATTTTGACTGAACAACCGGCGGCGTAGCCGCGATCAATTACTAAGCTGACGGAAAAGCGCAGCTTTTCCGCAAATAGACGGGCATAGCCCGGGACCCCGCCAATCTATACGCGCGCGTGTTGCAGCAATAAACTATTGACTAAATATGAAAATTATGCTACCATAACAGGAACATTTAATAGATCTTTGACAACCAGAAATAACGAATAGTGAACAGTGGATAGTTGAGAACTTGTCCCAGCGAAGATCGTGTTGTTCCAAGGAAAGGAAATAATCTAAACTTTGTAACCACAGGATTTATGGATTTTGTCTTACATGGTCTTACTTTTTTTCAAAAAACGTGGGACAGAGGCCAAAAAACGCCGTAACTCCAATAAACACAGTGAGTTGCCTGTCCCACTTTGGATGTGGGACAGAACTGGGACAACTCGGTGCAGCGGCACAGCCGGAATACTTATTGACTTTGATGCGCTGATGCGCTAGCATCAGATGTATGAGAACTACTTTAGACATTGAAGATGATGTGCTTCAGGCGGCTAAGGAACTTGCTCGTCAGGAACACAGCACAACAGGACGTGTATTATCCACTTTAGCGAGACGTGGGTTAACCTCGCCAAATGGAAAGCGAAGTTCTTCGCGGTTGCGCAACGGCGTGCCCGTTATTCCCTCAAGAGGAGAAATCATAACGCTTGAGCAGATACAAAGAATCATGGATGAAGAAGGTATCTGACAGAAATGATAGCGCTTCTAGATGCAAATGTTCTTATCGCCCTTATCGACGGCGATCACACCCATCATGAGAGTGCCCATAAGTGGTGGGCGAAGAACATTCGGGATGGATGGGCAAGTTGTCCACTTACTGAAAATGCGGTAATCCGCGTTATGTCAGGGCCTAATTACCCTTCGGCTCTACGTCATACTCCCTACGAGATACTGGGCCGTTTAAACACATTTATTGAAGAAGCGGAGCATCAGTTTTGGCCGGATGATATTTCGTTACGCGACACTAATGTTTTTGTGACCGATCGCATTCATGGCCCGAGACAGTTGACTGATGTATATTTGTTAGCACTCGCAGCAAGAAACAATGGACGGTTAGTTACTTTTGACCAGCGAATCTCGTTGCTCGCTGTAAGAGACGCAACGGCAGAAAATTTGTGTATGTTGATGTGACGCAGGCGGTTCTGACAATACCAATGCAAATACCACTCTTAGTTTCTTTCGAGCAGCTTACCGGCTTGCCTGAGTTCATCGCTTATATCTTCGTCTTTATGTTTGGGGCGTGCATCGGGAGTTTTTTGAATGTCGTGATCTACCGGGTGCCGAACGAGATGTCGCTGATGGGCAGCTCGAAATGCCCGAAATGCGATACGGCGATCAAGCCTTATCACAACGTGCCCGTTTTTGGCTGGCTGATGCTCGGCGGTAAATGCGCGAGCTGCAAGGAACCGATAGCTTGGCGTTATCCGGCGATCGAACTGCTGACGGCGTTGGTCTTTTGTCTAGTGTATTGGCAGATCGGGCTGACGGCGTTTTTGCCCATCGCTCTCGCATTCGTTTCGTCGATGATCGCTCTCATTTTTATCGACGCCGAGCACATGATCCTGCCTAATGTGATCACGTATCCGATGTTCGCGATAGCGTTGATCGTGCGGGTCGTTTATCCGCTCGTTTTTGACGGCAACTACTTTTCGGATACTACTTACGCTCCGATCAGTTCCCTGCACGGTTATCCGGCCTGGGTTGTGAGTTTGGCAGGAGCGTTATTCGGAGCGTTGATTGGCGGCGGCTCGCTGTGGCTCGTCGGAGCGATATGGAAGGCCCTCCGCGGCGTCGATGCGATGGGCTTGGGCGATGTGAAACTGCTCTTCGGAATCGGAGCGCTTCTCGGCTGGCGCTTGACCGCTTTGACGATTTTTATAGGGGCTTTTACAGGCGCTTTGGCAGGCGTCATTGTTCTTTCAAAGCAAAAGGACAAAGATTTTCAGACACAGATACCGTTTGGAATATTTCTCGGTATTGGGGCGATCGCGGCGTTGCTGTTTGGCGATAGGATGATCGCGTGGTATTTGGATCGGTTTATGTAGCTTGGTCGTAATGCCCTTACTTCGTGCGGGCTTCTGCAACGTGGTTCGAGCAGTAGAAAACCTCACCGACCTTGATTGCTTTATTTTGCGGAATCCATACGCCGCATTTTGAACAATTGACGAGCGGGATGCTCTTGGGTTTTTCTGCCGGAAATGCATCAGATCGTTGGCCGATTGACTGTCTTGCTTCCTTTAGCATCCTGGCAAGGCCGATCATTCCGGCGATCTGTTTGCGGTAACGAATAGCGGTCAGCGCGGCGAGGACAACCAATATAACAAGTATGAAGAGCGCTTCCCTCATTTATTTAAACCGCTTTGAGCTTCTGAAATGAGCGAGGTCAGTTCGGGGATCGCATCATTGTTGGGGTCGATACGTTTTAGTTTTGCAAGAGATTTCTCGGCGTCAGAAATTTTGTCTTGTTTGACAAAAACCTGAACGAGAAATTGCAGCGAACGTTTGTGCTTTGGGTTTGCATCCGAGACCTTCTGCAACTCTGAGACTGCTTTGTCATAGACTGGCGGCTCTTGAACAAAATATGAAATGCCGAGATCGGTTTGCACGTCGGCATCGCCGGGTTTTAGCTCAAGGGCTTTTGAATATGTTTCGCGTGCTTTTTGAAAATCAGTCGTGTTTTTCTGAGCAAAACCGATGTCGAAGTGAGCATTGCCGAGAACGACGAGAAGGTCAAAATCTTTTGCGTTCAACGTACTGGCACGTTCCAAAATTCGCACGGCTTCGGGAAATAGGCTCGCGTCTTTCTTCATCACCGCATAGGTGTAAAGAGCGATGCCAAGCTCTTTCTGAAACGCGAAATTCGTCGGATTCTTGTCGCCTTCGGCAATCTTAGCTTTGATCTCGTCATCGGTCAGGTCAGGTTCTTCTTTGGTTTGCGGCCTGTTTGAGTTTGAAGATGCCGGCAGAGGCCCGGCGGAATTGATTGCCGAGCGGTTGATGGAATTTGCGAGCCAAAATCCGCCGGCAAATCCGGCGAAGGCGGCTATGATTACAAAAAGGATCGTATTCTTATGCATCTGCAACGATGTTATCAGTTTATAGGATTACAAAAAAAGCGTTGCCGGACGCAAACCCGGCAACGCGGCATAGATATTTGAAAACTTAAACTATTTCTTTTTGCCTGCTGACGGAATATACGGCAGGTCCTCTGCACGGCGGCGGATCGGCGGATCGGTCGCACGGCGGCGTGGAACGATAGCATTGCCGCGACGATCGACGCTGCCAGCGGGCAGGCCTTTGCCGTGAACTGCTTCGACAAGAATGCGTGTAATTTCCTGTGAGAGTGTGCGGTGTTCACCGGCAGCCCGTCGCCTGAGCGACTCCTTCAATTCGTTCGGAACATACGCACCGATAAATACGCCTTTCCTGTTTGCCATAAAAGTAAATTCTCCTGTCTTTATTCTGAAAAGCGCTTGTTACCAAGTAGTGAAGCGCGTCTATAAGCCGAATCTTGTTCCCGCCTAAACGGGTGATGATCATTCATCTAGGCCGACAGTTACCTGCCGGCTCGAGCGGCCTACCCGGAAACGCCGCCGAATTTCTTCGGCACTGAGCGGGCAGCTCAATAAACGTTTCCCTATTTGGCCTTGCACCGCGAGGAGTTTGCCTGGCCGAGGGCTGTTACCAGCCTTCGCCGGTGAGCTCTTACCTCACCGTTTCACCCATCACCTCGATATTATCGGGGCTGGTCTGTTCTCTGTTGCACTTGTCGTCACACATTTGCAAATGTGCCCGGACGTTATCCGGCTCGCTGCCCTGTGGTGTTCGGACTTTCCTCTTCCGCTTGCGGCAGAAGCGATCACCCGACGCGCTTCACTAACAAGGCTGGAAAAGTATAACAAAAAATGTTGAACATTCAAATCAAATGTTTCATCAACATTATTTTCTGATCTCGACCACGTCTCCTGACTGTAGAGCAGGATCGGCGATTTTGCCGTTTTTTATCAACCGCAGATCATATTCCGTATTTTCAAACAAGCCTTTATCGTTCTTTCGACGAATGGTCGCTCGTTTCGGCTCGCCTTTGGCTCCGCCGGATGCGATCACAGCCTGATATAGCGTCAGGCCGGCGGTCAGTTCCCTCTGACCACCTGAGTTGATTTCGCCGGCGATGTAATATGAGCCTGCAACCGAATTTGATTCACCTATGAATTCAACCGTATTGCCGGGATAGATCAAAACATTGTCAGTATCAGCCGCTCGGAGGTCATAAGATTCGAGCTTTAATAACGGAGCTCGCTTGATAACAACTCTTGTCGCTTTCGGGCTGACAACCGCTTCAGAGCGGATGACGAAAAGCGGGATGGCCTCGCGTTGGAGGCTTTTGTCACCCGGGTTATCAACCATTCCCGAAACCGTAATTTTGTGACTGGAATATTCTCGCACTTTAACTTCGATCTGCGGGTCGGGAAACAACGTAACGCCCGAGGCGAGCATCTCCTCAATGTCGTCAACCATTTGATCAGCCACGATCAAATTCTCGCCTGCAAGCGGAAAATCGATCGTGCCGTCTTCTCTGACGGTGCAATAACGCGAACCTTGAGCCGAGTTTTTAAGGTTCACAAAAAGTACGTCGCCTATGCCAACCTTGTATATTTCGCTGGGCGGCAAAGAACGCGTTTCGGCATCCTTTGCGATCTTAAATGTGCGTTGAGCGACCGAAGGCCGGTTCTGCATTATAAAAGTGGCCTGAATCGGGCCGGATTTTGAAGGCTCGTCTTGGGATGGTTTTTCCTTGGATTTGCCTTCCGGGCTTGGTGAATACGGGTTATTTTTGGTTGTTGCCTGGCCTGATGCCACGCTGATCGATATAGAAAACATAAACAGCGCGAATGGCGTTAGCCTGAGATTCGGCAATTGAAATTTGATCAAATTAGACTGGATCATAGTCAGCACTTCTTCCATTCTCTCGGGCATGAGAAAACTCTGGTTAAGAAAACGCGCAAAACAACCAGGATTCTATTTTTTGCAAAAAAATATTTAACGATGTCGAACACTGAGCAGTCCCGGCGGAAAAAGGCCGCTCCAATTTTCGAGATAATATTCGCGGAGGCAGATTTCTATTTCATCGGCGGTGTCTAGTGTTTTTATCTTCTCGACAAGAGTCACAGTGTCGTCTATAGAAATGCCGGAAAGCAGTTGGCGAACCGGCTGGATCGAATTTACGTTCATGCTAAATTCGCGTGCGCCGAGCCCAAGCAATACAGGCACATAAAACGGCGATCCTGCCATCTCGCCGCAAACGGTGGTAGGTATGCCGGCATTTTGAGTGGCGGCGAGAACCTCGCCCACCGCTCTTATCACGGCCGGGTGAAGTGTTTGATACCAGTCAGCAACTGAATCGTTGTCACGATCAACCGCCAGAAGATACTGAACTAGATCGTTGGTGCCGAGGCATAAAAAATCAACGTTTTTTGCGATCTTATTTGCAGTAAGGACTGCCGACGGAGTTTCGATCATTGCTCCGATCTTCGGCGTGCCGATGTCAATCGCATCTTTAATGAGATTGATACGCTCTTTTTCAATGATCTCTTTGGCTCGCAAAATTTCGTGTAGGCCAGAGACCATAGGAAGAATGACATTGATCTTTCTGTCGAATGATGCTCGAAGAAGCGCTCGAAGTTGAATGCGAAACTGTGCGGGTTGGGTCAAGCTCAGTCGGATCGAACGCAGGCCAAGCGAAGGGTTGCGTTCTGAGCTGCGCGAATCACTCTCAAGCCGGTCGATACTGACATCAAATGTGCGAATATTAACGCCTTGCTCACCGGCAGCATCCGCGATCCGTTGATATGCCGCGGCTTGCTCGTCTTCACTGGGAACTTCACCGGGCCGGCGAAGCAACGACTCCGAGCGAAAAAGGCCGATACCCTGAGCACCATTTTCTTTTGCGGACACATACGCTTCAGGTTGATCTACATTGGCACGGATCATGATGTGCGCTCCGTCGCTAGTTGAAGTGCCCTTGTTCGTCCGGTTATCTAAAGCGGTTGAAATTTCATTTGAAGAAATGAGCGGTCTAAATTCCACTATAGTCTTATCACTCGGATTTAATATGACCTCGCCGTTCATGCCATCAACAATGACTAGATCGTCGATAAGCGCAAAATGTTCCAGATCTCGGACGCCGGAAACCATTGGCAGATTGAACTCGCGCGCAATAATCGATGAATGGGACGTCCAACCGCCCTGCTCGGTGATGAGCGCCGCCGGCTTGCTTTTTGCAAGCTCCATTATCATTGAAGGAGTCAGATCGCGGGCGACTATCACGGCATTGGAATTGTTCTGCGTGTTTGCGGGGGAACCTCCAAGAGCAGTCAACAGACGGGTTGCCACATCTTCAATGTCGAGATATTTATCTCTGAATTGCGGGTCGGAAATCGATTCCTGCTTTTCCGCGTATTCGTCGAGGACCATGCGGATCGCCCATTCAGAATTGGCTCGATGAGTCGAGATTACTGTTTCGACCTTGTTGACAAGCGACGACTCGAGCATTAGCAAATGGACGCCAAATATGTCGGACACAGGTTGGTCCGCGGCGGTTTCCCTGATTGCGGATAATTCACGAAGCTGAAGGACAGATTTATTGAGAGCAGACTTGAACCTTACAAGCTCATCTTTAATTTGTTCTGCGTTGAGGTTAAGCCGGAAGAATCGCCGTCTTTCGCCATTAAAAAAACTGATACGGCCGATACCGATGCCGCGAGATACGGCGAGAGCGGGAAGCCGCCGCTCGCGTTTGGCATGGGTCAAGTCTGTTGCTTGTTTTGTCTCAGTCAAAACGATTCAATACTAACAAAACAAAAGCGTCTATCTAGTTTCCAAAACTAAAGCCGCTTCCGCCGCCTTGTGACGGGAAGAATGGTTTTAATAAACCGGCAAATGCCGCTAAATTCCTTGTTTGTATAAGTATCTCGCCGGGGCCGGTAAATTCCGCAACCATGCCTTCGCCGCTCAATAGACTTCGCAGGTAACCGCTTTTTGCAGCCTTGCGAAGATTGTATTGCAAATGGCCTTCCCATGCGACGAGATGTCCGGTGTCAACGACGTATTGTTCGCCCGGCCTAAGCGTTCGACGATGAATGGCGCCGAAAGAGGAAACAAGCAAAAGCCCGGTGCCTGAGATCTGCAAAACAAAAAGTCCTTCGCCGCCAAAGAACGCTTTTGCTCCGCCAAATTTCGTATCAACGACGAGCGAAGTATCACCCGCTAGATAGGAACTCGACTGAACCATAAACGTCTGGTTCTGTATCTCGATCCCGGCAACGTCACCGGGAGCGCCGGGTGCAAAGGTAACTTCTCCCAGCCCGCCTTTAGCAGTAAAGGTCGAAACGAACGCCGATTCTCCGCCGACTGCTCTTTTTAAAGCGCCAAAAACGCCACCCTTCAGTTCGGAATGAAGATCGATGTTTGCGGACATTGAAACCATTGCACCCGCCTCCGCGCAGATCGCCTGTTCGGCTTGCAGCTTGACGACCGCGAGTGCAAATGCGCCCTGGTGCTCGATCTCCCAAGTGTAACCGCGTCCCTGTCCGCGCCCGTCAGCGTCGAAATGGAACGCTCCGCCGGCTGGATTTGGTGATGGCGTAACAACCGACGTTGATGCTCGCAACACCATGCCGCACGAGCCGCAAAATTTCGAATCGTCCATCAGTTGAGCATTGCATTGAGGACAAATCATAAAATGACTCCTTTTGATTTGCGGATAATTATGGTGGCGGCGTCTTCGGCATTTGCCGCAAAATCAATAAGATTCACGTCCGAATCGCTGACGGCAAGATTTGCCTTACACGCTTCGATGATCGGCTTCCAGCATTCGCCGATCAAAACGAGCGGACGCTTGCCGATCACGCCGGTCTGCAGTTTATTCCAGACGAGCGATATTTCCGTAACCGTTCCCATGCCGCCGCGCAGTGCAACAAAACCGACCGAACGCGTGATGAGATTTTGCAGCCGTTCGTAAAAGTGGTTTGTCGCAACCTTGTCAGTCAGATACCTGTTAGGCTCATGCTTGAACTGATTAAGGACAATGCCGAACACCCGGCCGCCCTTTTCGCGGGCTCCGCGCGAAGCGGCTTCCATGATACCCAGATAGCCGCCCGTGCAGATAGTAAAACCGGCCTCGGCAAGTCGGCCGCCGAGATCCATGGCTTCACGGTATTCGGGCGAATTTTTTGCGCATTTCGATCCGCCAAAAATGGTTATGATCTTGTCGTCAGATGTTTTTATCACTTTGTGCTTCCCCGCCGGATTTATTATATCGAAGCCTATTTTAATGACAAACCGGTTACGGAGTCATCAATTCTTCAGGTGGCGTATTTCCGGCTTCTCTTATCGCTTTATTTGTGTCGGTAAATAAAAGTATCAGGCTGCCTACGACAAAGAAAACGATCAGGGTAAGTATCGCCGGGCGATATGAATTTGTAAGTTGTGCAACCAGCCCAAACACAAGCGGGCCGAGCCACGATGTTCCGCGTTCCGAAATTGCATATATTCCAAAAAATGCCGATTCGCGTCCCGCCGGTATCATCTGCGAGAACAGCGAACGCGATAACGCCTGCGAGCCTCCCAACACAAAGCCGATAGCGCCGCTCATGACATAAGCCTCGGTTATAGAACCGAGAAATGCATAACCGTAAATTACGATGCCGCACCAGATAAGGAGTGAGACAAGAATGGCGGTTTTGGTGCTTGTCCAATGTGCGATCCGCTCAAACATGAGTGCTCCGACAAACGCCACTGCCTGCGCGATCATAAATGCAATAAAGAGAAACCAAGGATCAGCTTCGAGCCCTTTTGAAACATAAAGTTCCTGCGATAGGAAGATTGCCGACATAGCGATAACGGTTTGTATGCCGTCGTTATAAAGCAAGTAGGCAATCAGGAATCGCAGAGTGCTTTTTAGTTTGAAAAGTTCGATAAACGTATCTTTTAGCTCACCAAATCCTGCCGAGATGTAATGTTTGTTTTCAGGTGCAGTTCTGATGGGCTGCCGTCGCTTCAATAATAAAAATGTGACGATCGCAAATCCGCCCCACCAAACCCCGGAACCCAAAAAACAAACGCGCTTGGCCGTTTCGATCGTTATTCCGAAAGTGTCGTGGCTATACATAAATGCCGCTCCGAATATCAGCGTCATAAAACCACCCAAATATCCGGCGGCAAAAGCCCAACTCGAGACCTTGTCCCGTTTGTCTTCGGTTGTAATATCGGGCAGGTAAGAATTGAAAAAAACTATCGACGCACCGGCGCTCAGGTTTGCGATGATGAAAAGCAATGCGCCCATCAGGTAAAGATTTCCTTGCACGAAAAACATCAAGGCAACACAGATCGCGCCCAGATAGCAAAAGAAACCAAGAAATGTTTTTTTGAGATGAGTGTAATCCGCAATCGCGCCGAGCACCGGCAAAAAGAAAACCTGTAGAAAAACCGAAATAGCAACGGAATATGAAAAAAGCGATTTAGCCGTTACAAGATCGTAGTTGCCAATGCTAATAACCGCACCGTTTTCGCCGACCGCTTTTTGAGCGAGCACGGTAATATATTCACCAATAAGAACGCCGAGCACCAAGGTAAAAAACGCATGATTTGCCCAGTCATACATCAGCCAGCCGAAGATCTCTTTTCTGTCGTTCTTTACCGGATTGTTGCTCATAAAATTGTTTCGATCTACGGCGAACATTATTGATGAGGCCGGCTCCTGACGCAAGTTGACGATTTTGGATTGAACATACAAAGCGATTTCCCTAAGGCTCGAATTGCTTCTATTTTGGGTTGCCTATGCACAGTGTATATTAGAAACAGAGGTATAAAACCGTAAAATTATTGACATTGGCCGGAAAAATTTGTAAATTGCAGTTTATGTTGCAATGTTTTATTCCGGCTTTGAGGAAGGGCATTTGACCATTAGTCGGCTTACACTCAGGCCATAAAGTTTCCGGTTGTAGTTTATTAGGAGGAGATTTAACATGTTCCAGACTAAGATCAGCGAGTCGAGGCGGACTCTGCTTTATTCAGTCACAATTTTGTGTTTAATTGCGATCGCAATGTTTTTTACCGCAAAGCTCAACACCGCTGCTGCGAGCTCGAAGCAGGCGGCTGATAAGGGCACAACTGCGTTGTCTCCGGCGGCAACATTCCCGGGGACGGGCGTTGGGCCGATACCGGACGGCCCATCGGGAACGAATTGCCCTCAACCGGGCGAGGCGCTTGCTATTTCATTTGATGTGACTGGAATCGCATCGGCCCCAAGTTCAGTTGCCGTTTCGATCACATTCGGTGGGCCGAACCACTCGTATATTGGAGACGTTACCGCTTTTATGTTCTCACCTGACGGAACACTTCATACGCTATTTGGTTCTACCTTATTAACCGCAGCTACGGGATTTGGTGACAATACCGATCTTGGTGCAACTTACGTTTTTAGTGATAACGCCCCGTCACCGCCATCCGGCGGTTGGTGGCAGGAGGCAACTGCTCGTACCTCGGCGGAGATCATGACTGCCGGCACATACCGAACCACAAATGCCGGTGGCCAGGGTCAGGTTGACCCAGCGCCACCTACGAGCATTAATGCTGCCTTCGCGGGGATTCCGACATCAAATGGCACATGGACGCTGTTAATTACTGACGGCTGCGCCGCCGACACCGGAGCGGTCTCTGCCGCGAGCCTGACACTTACGGGCGGTGCTGCGCAGACGCAGCATGTAGCGGATTTTAACGGCGACGGAAAGACGGATTTTGTGGTCGCCAGAGCAGCCGCAACATCGTTATCTGAGGCAGCGTCGCAAAATTCGTCATCTATTTGGAACGGTTTTGAAAATAGCGGCGAAACAAAAGGAAGGCGTCAACAACCGAAAAATAATGAAACCGACGGCGATGCTCCTCTGTTTCCGCCAATCACCTGGTATTCGAGCATCAATGGAACCGGAGCATTCTCAGCCACTCAATGGGGCGATGCCGCGACCGATTTTATTGTAACCGAAGATTTTGACGGCGACTCAAAATCCGACATAACCGTTTGGCGGGCCGGGCCTCCTTTCGGATCTAATTTTTACATATTACAAAGTGCGACCAACACTGTCAGAGTTGATACATTCGGCCAGGACGGTGATGACCCGACGGTTGTCGGTGATTATGACGGCGACAATAAGGCCGATCCGGCTGTTTATCGCTGCCCGACTATTGCTTCTCCTCCGGGCCAATGTTATTTCTTCTACCGCAGCAGTCTCAACGGCGTCATCATTTATGGTCCTTGGGGATTCGGTCGCGACGGCGATTTCTTCCCATACATCGGCGATTTTGACGGCGATGGCAAAAACGACTTTTGTATTCAAAGAACCAATCCGAGTCAGGCCGGTCAGGGCCAATTCGTTATGTTTAAATCAGGCGGCGGCGTTGAATATATTAACTGGGGCAATGACACCGATTTCCTGATCCCTGGCGATTATGACGGAGATGGCAAGACCGATATTTGCGTTCGGCGCACTGTTGGAGGCTCTCGTGTTCACTATGTTCTAACACGCACCGGCGCAATGACGGCTACTATTTGGGGAATAACAGGAGATTCTTCCGTTCCGGGCGATTATGACGGCGACGGCAAAACCGACTTTGCGGTTTGGCGTGGCAGTTCAACTCCGGGTCAGAGCAATTTCTATGTTCTGAATTCGGGCAGTGGCTCCGTTACAGCCTTTCCCTGGGGACAATGTGCAACCGGGCCCACCTGCGACTATGCAGTGGCCGGCTGGCCGGTTCACTAATTTGGTTATTCAGCTTAGGACTAAGAGGCGGGGATTGAAATATCCCGGCCTCTTTTTTATTCGTCACGTCTGCTGACAACCGGCCAATTGCGTTAGAATTATTCTTGCTTCGATCGAACTCTTATGAAAGCAATGATTTTGGCCGCCGGTTTTGGTACGCGGCTATTTCCTTTAACGATAGACCGCACAAAGCCGGCGAT
>JAYVFJ010000200.1:0-4519 GCA_043773225.1 Chloracidobacterium sp. | reverse complement strand
ATCGACAAACTGGGTAAACCGCTTTCTGATGAAGTGTTGTCGGCAATAGAAAATGATCTTCTCAAAAACCCCGAACGCGGAGCAGTTGTTCCCGGAACGAACGGAGCTAGAAAGGCCCGAATTGCAGACCCCACTAGACAGAAAGGAAAAAGAGGCGGATTTCGTTACATCTACATATATTTTGAGCCATTTGCGCGAGTTTATTTGATTTTGTTTTACGGAAAGGACGTTAAAGACGATTTGAATAAAGCTGAAAAGAAAATAATTTCCGACAGCATTAAGAGAACCAAAGAGACATTGAAAAGAGGTAAATAGAAATGGACAAGCAGTTATTCGAGGAACTTAAGAAGTCATTAGGCGAGATGGAGGCGCACGCCGCAGGCAAAAAAGTGAAGGGCCTTCGTGAGGTTGTCAGGGAAGTAAAAGCTCCCAGCCCACTATCGAAGGAGGATATCGTGAAACTTCGAAAGAAGCTGCGCGTCTCGCAATCGGCATTCGCCGTCCTCCTCAACATCTCGACAAAAACCGTCCAGAAATGGGAGCAAGGAGAGAATAAGCCAAACGGATCGAGCCTCAAGCTGCTTTCGATCGCGAAAAAGAATCCGAAGATGTTATACATCAACTAACTTTGGACCTTAGACTTTGGACTTTGGACTCTTTTGCGCTACATTTGCTCTGATAAATTTCAGGACGCAAGTGGTCGAGTCTGGCAAGAACGCTAAACCGTGGCGCTGCGGCGCTGATTTCCCGAATGAAGAGCAACTCTTGGATGCCGGACAATCATTTTATTTCCGAGCTTCCAAGCAAGGTGCTGAGTAAAGAACTTGAATAGAGCTATTATTTGACAATGGAGATTCGCTAATAAGAGGACCACCAGGTAATGAGTGACGCACCACAAATCGCAAGGCTACAACAAGTAGACATCCGTGCTGCCTGGCCGCACGAATCGCAGAACTTTACGCCGTGGCTTTATCAGAACCTTGACGCGCTTGGTGAGGCGGTGGGGATGCTGCTAGATGGCGAGGGATTGGAGGTTTCGGTTGAGACATTTTGGGCTGATATTTTGGCCACCAATCGGCTCGATGGCACGCGCGTTTTAATCGAAAATCAGCTGGAGTGTTCGGATCACTCGCATCTTGGACAGATCTTGACGTATTTAGCCGGGCTGGACGCGAAAACAATCATATGGGTCGCTTCGGAGTTTCGTGAAGCCCATCTCTCAGCGATAAATTGGTTAAACGAAAACACCGATGATTCGATCAGCTTCTTTGCAGTGCGATTGAAGGTGGTGCAGATCGCCGGTTCACCATTTGCGCCGGTATTTGACGTGGTTGCCCGACCGAATAACTGGGAACGCAAACTTCATGCTGCCGATCCCGCCCGTCGCGAACGTTCGGAATTGTCTCAGAAACGATTTCAATTCTGGGAAGCCTTCGTAAAGGGATATCCTTCTGCAACCAAGGATGGACAGCCGACGTATTGGAGCAATAGATGGCGTATCTTGCCAGAGTCTGATTTGATTATTTCATTACTGCTCGCAAAACGGTCTGTTGGTATATTTTTACGTGGTCCTTCCGGCAGCAATCACGAAGTTACGAAAGCCAGACTACTCGAACACGAAGCTGAGCTAAGCGAACGCCTAGGTGTTCCGATTGGAAACGGAGCGTGGTATTTCTTTGATAGTGATAAATCTGGTGATTTCACCGACCAAGAGCAACATCCACAACTTATCCAATGGTTGGGCGAGAAAGTTGATCTTTACGAACGCACATGTCGAGAGATATTCGAAAGCGGTCGCAAACAGGAATAGATTGAAGGTGCCAAGTACAACCGATAGAAAATCGATTGAGGAATTAGGGAATGATGAACCCGAGCGGCGGAATACCGCTTTGCCCGAGTTGCCGCTTTTGATTCAACAGTTTATCGAATCTGAAACTTGGACCTTTGCGAAGACGATGCCCGAATGGCCGCATGAGTATTTAGTGCGGAATCGTGTCGATGAGAACCTTTTCATGCAGTTTGCGCGGCATATTTGGGCGAACGGATACAAGGGCCGATTTTATGACATGCGACTCATCTACTACGAATATGATGGGAGAGTCTATTGGACCATGGGTGAGCCAGACGACACGACAATGATCCTCAATCGTTGTATGAAAGACGATACGTACGAATCTCGAAAAAGGAACACCACTCTTCCAAACTGAAATGGAAGGCTGCCTTCGCCCAAAACTCGACCGTCTCAAAGTCATGTGTGCCATCGCACTTGGTGGTCAGCGGCTTATGTGGAAGTTAAGCGCTTCAAATTTTCATATTATGATGAACAATTCTCAAAAATCATGTTCGATTTGCGGCAAGAGTTTTCCGATGAACGAATTTAGTTACGGAAACAGAGAAAATCGATCTTATTGCAGTTCTTGCGACAAGGCAGAAAAGGCAGCGTATTCCGCAGGTGGAAAAGAAGCGGCGCGATCTTTCAGGGAGGAAATGCGGCGTAGATGGAAGAGATAATACGTCGTTTTTGCCACGCTTATTCCATCTAGTTGTTATGAATCCTCATCTCGACTGATGCTGACGCCGTTGGCGTCGCGGACGTGTTTTTGTTTTCGGCCTTTTGAATCGAGCGAATACCAAGATCGGTTTGCCGCGGTGTCATTAAATCGTCGATGGATCCACAACGGCGATTTGAGAATAACGGTGAAAGTCCGATCCGTTGAACGTGAGGAGGTGAGAGATGCTATTGGCGATCATTGATGCAACGATCCGCGCGTCGTGAACTGAACGCCTTTGACCTTTAGGTCGGAAACAAGACGGCGCCATTCGAGGAACGTTCTGAGGTATCCGGCAGCAATCGAAAATGTCCTTCTAAAAGTTTTACTTTTCGTTCAGTGGATTCGACGGACAGACCTAATCCGCCTCGCGCTGTGCCCGGACGCGTGCAAACATTCCAGAATTCCGCGACGACCTGTGGCGTGTAGCAAAGAGATTCGCCCGAGGCGTGCAGCTTCTTGAGGGCTGCGAGGACAATGTTTCTATTAGGGCTATTAGATTCCGCGAGCCGGAGGAAACAATTGGAATCGACGAGATAGGGCATTAATTATGGTCGGCGTAGATGTCCTCGCGTGAGTATGTGCCGGAATACGGCGCGGAATTACCAGATGTTTCGGCGAAGGCTTCCATATCGCGGTCAAAGTCTTTGGCAGAGGTTTCGGCTGAGAGGCCGAGATCGTTTTCTGTCGATGGCAATAGGCTGCGGAGATATTCTTCGACCGTCATGCCCGCGTGTTTTGCGTATGACTCGATCAGGGAAACCGTTTCGTCAGTGATTTCCAGAAGATGATCCATCGTCGCTATTATAACATATTTTTCGTTCCGGAACCGGCGGCAAAACCGCAAGTCAAGTTAATCAGGATCGCGGCTGATGCTGACGCCGTTGGCGTCGCGGACGTGTTTTTGTTTTCTTCCCTTTGAGTCGAGCGAATACCAGATCGTGGGCTTGCCGGTGTATTCGTCTTGTTTTTCGATCCAGATAATCACTGTAAGAGCTAAAGGATGTATATTTATTTCTTCTTCTTTGTTCCTATAAAACCGATCTTGCTTTTTGGCAGAACGGGCGGCAACATCAGTTTTTTGATCTCGTCAAAAACAATCTTGAAATTGGCGTCGTATTTTTTTTCAAGAGCTTCGACTTTTCTGGCAAGGTCTGCACTTGAAGCCAACAATTGCCGGAGTTTGACAAAGGCCCGGACGACCTGGACACTCGCTTCAACAGCCCTTTCGCTATTCAAGACGTTAGCGGCCATCAATGCACCGTGTTCTGTAAAAACATAAGGCAAATAGCGCCTACCGCCACGACCGGGCTTTGAGGTCACAGATTGTGACCTCAAAGCGGCAATGTCTGAGGTCACAGATTGTGACCGCATGTCATCGATCTCGTCAGCAGTAAGCCGAAACATGAAGTCAACAGGGAAGCGGTGCAGGTTCCGTTTGATGGCTTGATTGAATGCTTTTGTAGTCACGCCGTAGAGCACTGCCAAATCGGAATCGACAATTACCTTTTCTCCACGGATGAATAAAATTCGGCTTTCGACCCGTTCAAGCGGGATCAATGCTTTCATACTCGATATTCCAACCCCGGTAATTATTTCTAATAAATAATTTTGTAAATATAAACCAAACACACCTTTTTTAAAACCGGCTGTTTGATATTCCCATTTGGAATCTCAAAGATGCAAATTCCTCTGTGTGTTAGGTGGTCATAATTTGTGACCAAACCGCTGCATGCCGTCGCAATTTGCGACCGCATAACACCTGTCGTGACAAGCTCAAGCCTATTCTTCACGGCTGATGCTGACGCCGTTGGCGTCGCGGACACGGACTAGGGTTAGCCGATGCCACCGAGGAACAGGCGTTTGTCAGAGCGGGCGATCTTTACCATCGCTGAGGTTTCCGGCGACATGCGGTGTTTTGTGAGGTAATCCTCAGCCTCACTGCGGGCAGCCAAGAGTATATCTAGATC
>JAYVFJ010000199.1:0-6864 GCA_043773225.1 Chloracidobacterium sp. | reverse complement strand
CTTCGGAGGTTTCAAAACCGGTGACGGCGACCGCTAGCTGGACGCCTTTCAATGCTGAGAAGTCCGGCTTTGATTTTGCGACTTCGTTGAATGGTTTGCTGTCAACGATTGGCTGCAGGGCGGCGGCTAGGTCATTGGTTTCGAGATAGACGAGCGAGTCTGCCGGAACTAGCGCTCGCATATCGGTTGGCTTGGTCGAGCATGAAAGAGAAAAGAGATTTAACGCAAAGACGCAAAGGAGCAAAGACGCAAAGAAAAACCAATGAATGATATTTCCTTTTATCTTACCTTTGCGTCTTTGCGTCTCTGCGTCTTTGCGTTGAAAGTTTTGTGCTACCATTTTCTCATCATGACTCAAGTATTCAACAAAGACATTTTACAGGGTAAGGTTGCGTTTGTAACTGGCGGCGGGACTGGTATCACGGGCGGTGTGGCGCGGGTGTTTGCCGAGCATGGCGCAAAACTGGCGATTGTTAGCCGTAAAGACGAGAATCTGATACCGCAAAAGCAGTTTATCGAGGAGAACGGCGGCGAGTGTTTTGCGGTGGCGGCCGATGTTCGAGATTACGAAGCGGTTGAGAACGCTATCGCCAAAACTGTTGAGCATTATGGACATATAGATATTGTCGTCAACGGCGCGGCGGGCAATTTTTTGTGTGCGGCGGAGGAGCTTTCGGCGAACGGGTTTGGGACGGTCGTTGATATAGATACGAAGGGCACGTTCAACGTCTGCCGTGCGGCTTTTGAAGAGTTGAAAAAATCGAAAGGCCAAATTCTCAATATCTCAGCGACGCTGCATTATCTGGCGACGCCGATGCAGATTCATGTTTCGGCGGCGAAGGCGGGCGTTGATGCGATCACGCGAAATCTGTCAGCCGAATGGGGACGCCACGGAATCCGCGTCAACGGCATCGCTCCCGGAGCGATCGAGGATACCGAAGGAATGAAGCGTCTGCTAGTGCCGGAACTTAAAGACAAAATAATGCGCAAAATACCGGTCGGGCGGTTTGGGCGCATCGCAGATATTGAGAACGCAGCATTGTTTTTGGCGTCGGACGCAGCGAGTTACATAAACGGCGTAACGCTCGTCGTTGACGGCGGAAGCTGGCTGTTGGGGACGAGCTTGGTGTGAGATGCACAAGGCGCGCGTAAGCAAGGGCTATACATCCGGCGTGAGTGTATCGCCCTTGCTTACGCGCGGGCTTGCGCATTACGCCGCATTGCGGCTCGTTGTCCTAAATAATACGTCTTCCTGCGGCGATGCCGCAGGCTAAATTACTTCGCACCTTCGGTGCTGTCGATCGTCAAAGTATCATCAGGTTTGGGCGTATCTTTCTTATCCAAGACCGTGCGGAGCACGAGCATTTTTGCGAGGACTCTGATCTCGGTGCGGTCGAAGGTGTTTGTTAGATTTGCGGTTTTTTTAAAATCTGCTTTTGCCAGAGACTTTATTGTCGAGCCCGCGATGCCTATTTCCTGCGTGAGGCCGCGGATCATCGAGCCGCCAAACATGCCGACCTGCACCTCGCCATCGTCGATCATTTCCTCGTTTACGTCTATAAATTCGGCGGCTTTTACAAAAGCGGCGATGGTTTCGTTTGCACGCAGAATAGTTGATTCGAGCAGTGGAAATGCCTTGTCGGGACTCGCTTCGGCGAAACCGCTGGCGAGCATCCAACTGAGCATAAAATCCTGATAGTTTTTTGGCTGAGGATTTACAAGCCGTTCAGCATCGCGCATGATTTCATCGGCGAGTTCCTTGTCCCCAAGCCGCGCGACCTGAGCGCCGAGCATACTGAGAGCCGCTATCTTTTTCTCTTTGCCGCGCGTCTCCGATATAATTTTTCGCGCCTGCGCGACGATTTTATCGCGTTCCTCTTTTGGAAGAGGCTTGGTGCCGAGATTCTGAATATCCTCCATCAACTTCTTTTGCTTTTCGGACTTTTCACGAAATTCGCGATCCTGCCTTTCAACCCTTTCGCGGTTTTCTCGGCCAAGCCTTTCTTCTTCTTCTTCAGTCACTTTTTCTTCAGTCACTTTTGTATTCGCCGCCGCCATTCGCACTTCTTTAACGGCGCCTGAGTTTCCTTTTTTATTGAACTTCGCCTTTATCTGCGCTCCGCGTCCGGGAGCGTATTTATCTATCTGGCTTGCATAACTCTCGGCTGAATATGATTCAATTTCCAAAGTGCCGTCCATGATGGCTTGGGCAAATTGATCGGCGATGTCGCGGAGGTCATTGCTCGTATAGATCGTCTTTTTTCCGCCGGGCTTTTTCGATGCTTCTAAGTTCTCGAACCCGAATGTCAACAGGCTGGAATAAAAATACGTATTTTTTAGACTGGACTTGTCTGTTTTGAGACGGCTGAATATCGCCGCGCCAAATTCGATACCTTTGTCGGCGTCTTTGGTATAGATCTTTTTAAGAAGTTCGATATGATTATTGTCGAGGCCGTCCTTGATCGATTCTTTGCCGTAATCGAGAGCTTTGGCGGCGTTGGTTTCGGCGATCTGTTTTATTAATTGATACTCAAAATTCTTGTCAGATTGCTCAGTCTCTTTTCTGAATTGCGGATTCGTAATTAGGTTGAGGCTGTCGTAGAAAAAATTGTAAGCGAGATCGGGAGCGTGTTCGGCGAGGCTCATTGCGATCTGTTGGCGAACCTGCATGGCAACGCGGAATTTGCGCTCGACCTTGCTTTTTCCGTAACCGCCAAACATGCCGCCGCTTGGATAGTCATCGTCCTCAAGCGCATCCGCCGAGTTCATCTGCATGTCGAATATCGCCAAAAGCTGTTTGAAATCGCTGACCACGCCGCCATACATCGCTTTGGCTTCCTTTTCGTCGTGAAACCACATCAGCGACGCGAGCTCGGCGTTAAAGCTGATGCGATTTTCCAACGTGCGAAGACGGCTGACTTCGCCGGCAGTTTCGCGGAGAAACTCAACCGCTTCTTTTTCGAGCTTTGCGGCGGCCTCATCGGTCTTGGTTTGCGACACTGTTTGGGCACCGGCAAATCCGGCCAGGAGAAACAAAAGCGTGAGCAGACATAGTTTGTTTGGCATATTATTCGACCTCGATTGCAGCATGTCTATGATAAAGCGACTGGGCAAAATAGTAAACATCGGGCGTCCCAGAGACGGGAAAGGGAAAAAGGGTAAAGGGAAAAGGGGAAAAGGGGAAAAGGGGAAAAGGGGAAAAGTTGTTGTGTGTCATAGTGTGACACAGCGCGTCCCAGAGATTTTTTCACCACAAAGGCACAAAGGAGACGAAGGACAGATGTGCCAAAGTGTGACACAGCGCGTCCCAGAGAGTGAAAGTGAAAAAGTCGAAAAGGGGAAAAGGGAAAAAGTTTCTGCGCGTCCCAGGCATTATTCACCACAAAGGCACGAAGGGCACAAAAAAGATCACAGGTTGTGTCACAGTGTGACACAGGGCGCGTCCCAGAAACGAATTGACGGATAAAAAATTGCGGGCGGCGATTGGCGAGCGTTTGGCACATGCGATTTTGGTTCATGGACAGAACATAACACGAAAACAGTTTTATTGGAATACCAACTTTCCGGATATTACGTATCTTTCCGAATATGACGCAACTTTCCGAATATGACGTATCTTTCCGAATATGACGTGGTTTTCCGATCTGTTTCAACCGCGAAACATGCGAAAGGACGCGAAAGAAAGGCAAGGAACGCAGAGGGAAATACACTTTTGCTGCGGATAAATATGGATTACCGCTCACGGTTCTGACTCGAATGTTGGAAATTAGCTTGTTTTCAATATTTATTCGTTCTTAATTGCGTTAGAATTATTTTTCAAAGCATATGGTGATTTCTGCGAGGCTCATAGTTGCAATATTCGTCCTTCTTTTGGCGATGAACGTTTCGGCGCAGAGGCGTTTTTACATGGGGCAGGACGATCACACCGATTATTACTGGCTTGCCGACGCTGCGACCTATCGTCAGGCGTTCCTGACGATGACCGATTATTACCTTGATAAAATGGACGCGACCGCTGCGAACCCGTCCGATACGCAGATGCGGTGGAATTGTGACGGCAGCCTCTGGATGTGGGAATACGAGCGCAATCGCACGCCTGCGCAGTTTGAACGCTTTTTGAGCCGTATGCGCGACGGGCATTTGAGCGTGGCTCTCAATCCTCTTGTTTTGGTGCAGGGCGGCGCTCCGGCCGAGGCGGTGCTTCGAGGGATGTATTATCCGGGTTTGATCGAGCGGCGGCACAATGTTCAATTTCCGCTTGCGATCGCGATGGAGAATGGGACTTTACCTTACGGATTGTCTTCGCTGTGGGCGGGGTCCGGCGCAAAATATAGTTGGAAAGGCGTCTGCGGCTGCGCGACCAACACTCCGCAACTCGAAAACCGTGACCGCGAGATCTATTATGTCGGCGGGCGCGACGGCAGCAAGATCCTGATAAAATGGAATTCGCTGCTTACCAACAATAAGAACTACGGCGGCCACGCGGAAGGCTACCAGCCGCTGCAGACGATCCTGTTTGCCGAAACCAATGCCGGCTTTCAAACGCGATATCCTTTTCCGATCATTGGGGCCTTTGGCCGCGACGGTGACGATGACATCCAATATACGAGCGACGAGATCATCACCATCGCACAGCAGAATTCTAATGCGAACCGCCGGATAATTGTTTCGAACCAGGTAGATTTTTTTCAGGATTTCGAAGCCAATCACGGCGCCGGTTTGGAGACATTCGCGGCGTCCTATGGCAACGAGTGGGATGCGTTGGTCGCTTCGATGGCAGAGGTTTCGGCAAGCGTAAAACGGAGCACTGAAAAGCTTAGAACAGCCGAGGCCATGGCGACGCTCGTTTCGCTTTACGATCCGTCATTTATGACCTCACGCATCGCCGCCCGCGATAAAGCGATGCTCAACTTAGGTTTGTATTTCGAGCACGATTGGACAGCCGACGGCCCTATTCCGCGAACGACGCGGGCAAACTGGAACCGCCAGGTTGCTCAGGAGATCTCCGATTATGTTGACACGCTGTCACGGGATGCCGCCGTGGCACTGGCGCAGCGAGTCGCGCGGTCCGGGACAAATCAACGATTTTTTGTCTTTAATCCTTTAAGTTGGACGCGGACCGATTATGCGGATATTCAGCGGCGTACTAACACGGAACTTCATGTAGTCGATCTTTCTACGGGCATCGAGGTCCCGTCGCAGATCGTGCAAACGGCCAGTGGGTCACGCCTGAGAATTCTCGCTCAAAATGTGCCGCCGGTCGGGTATAAAGTTTATGAGATCCGCGCCACCGCGCAAACAGACCCTGCTCCGCCGCCGAGTGTTACGGGGAACGTGATCGAGAATGCGTATTACCGCGTCAGGCTCGAAGGCGACGGAGCTATCTCGAGTCTGATAGATAAAACGCGCGGAAATCGTGAAACTGTGAGAACGATCAATGGCAAGGTTTTGAACGATCTTGGCGGCAATCGCAGCGGCACGGTGACGGTTGAAAATGCAGGGCGGGTCAGCGTCACGCTCAAAGCGGTTTCATCGAGCCCGCTGCAGCATACGACGCGGCTCACTCTCTTTACGGGCACAAATCGGATCGAGGTCAGCAATGAGATCACTCAGAATTTTGGCAATCTGAATACGTGGAGCTATTCGTTTGATATCAACTCGCCCGACGTTTGGCACGAAGAGGTCGGAGCTGTGATTCGCGGCAAACTGCTAGCGAACGGCGGGCATTACAGCCCGCGCAACGCCCGTTATGATTGGCTGACGATGAATCATTTTGCCGATGTCAGCGACGGGGCGCTCAATAATTTCGGCGTCACGCTGTCAAACGCCGACGCATTTTTTATGAAGCTCGGCACAAGCACGATCTCAACGCTCGACACCGCGACGCCGCAGATCAACGTGCTTGCCGGCGGGCAGATCGACGGCGCGAGCCTCGGGATTTTGAATCAGGGCGGCGATACATTTTTCACCCAGCGATTTGCGCTGCAAACTCACGGTGCATTTAACCAGACGGCGGCAATGAAATTTGCGCTTGAGCATCAGAACCCTCTAGTTGCAGTGTCGCTCAGCAACACCGGCACACAGAACAGAGTGTATCCCGCAAACAACTTTTCGTTTTTAAATATCTCTAATCCGGACGTCCTTCTTTGGTCGTTAAAACCGGCTGAGGATGGAATAAGCCAGGGGATCGTGGCGAGAGTTTGGAATCAGGGAAGCGCACCGGCCAACTATTTGCTCTCGCTTTCGCAGCCTATCGTTTCAGCGGATAAGCTGACCCATATCGAAACCACGATCTCGCCCGCGGCAATCTCCGCGGGCAAGCTCAGCGCGAGTATCAATCAACAGCAGATCCAGACACATTTGCTGAAGATCGCCGCCGCGCAACCCGCCCGCCAAAGCTACGGCCAGAGGTTGAAACAAAAGGTAAATTAACCATGAAATGTCCTCTTTGCGAATCACCGTCACATCGCGTTTTCGAGCGGCATGATATTTGGATAGCCGACTGCGATGCATGCGGGCATCGTTTCGCTGATCTTGTACCGACGCCGGATGATATCCAAAAGGTTTACGGTGACGATTATTTTGAAGGCGGCGGTGCGGGTTATAAAAATTACCTCGACGAGGAGCACTTATTGAGCTCGGCGGGCCGACGGTATGCCGGGATAGTTGGCAAATTTACTGGACCGGGGACAGTTTTGGATATAGGCTGCGCCGCAGGGTTCATACTGCAGGGATTTCAGGATGCCGGCTGGATGGGATCAGGCATTGAACTGAACGAGAGCATGGCCAACTACGGGCGCGAAAAACTGAAACTTGATATTTTTACCGGCGGCCTCGAGGCTTACCCTCAGGCGGTTCAATTCG
>JAYVFJ010000198.1:0-2277 GCA_043773225.1 Chloracidobacterium sp. | reverse complement strand
CGCGGATATAAAACGCGACGAAATAAACGCACGAGCAATATGATCGTGAAGGATAGAAGAAGGAAGTAATTTGCGATTTTCAATTTGCGATTTTCGATTTTGAAAATCAATCGCAAATCTAAAATCTAAAATCGAAAATAGATTTATGCCACGTTCATTAAAGAAAGGACCGTTTATCGATCTTAGCGTTCAGAAAATGCTGCGGAGGCTCGCTGATGGGGCGATGAAGCCGCCCGCGATCAAGACCTGGTCGCGCCGCTCGACGATCACGCCTGATATGGTCGGTTTGACCTTTGGCGTTCACAACGGCAAACGCCACATTCCGGTATTTGTTACCGAAAATATGGTCGGCCACAAGCTGGGCGAATTCTCGCCGACGAGAATGTTCAAGGGACATCCGGGAACGAAAGCGGAGAAAATGGCTAAGAGGAAGTAAATAGTTAATCGTAAATCGTAAGTAGTTTTTTCTATTCACGATTTACGATTCACGATTCACGATTATGGAAGCGATAGCAAAAACAAAATATCTAAAGGGCAGCCCGCGTAAGGCTCGGCTTGTGATTGATCTGATCCGCGGCGTTAATGTATCGCGTGCGTTGTCGATCCTGAAATTTACGGATAAACGTGCGGCCGACCCGATCGCGCAGTGCCTCAATTCGGCGATCGCTAATGCGACCTACAAAGCCGAGCAGGACAACATCGCTATTGATCCCGACGATCTTTGGATCAAGACGTGTTTTGTTGATATGGGCCCGACGAAAGGACGGCGTAGAATGCGTCCGGCTCCGCAGGGGCGAGCCTATCGTGAACAGCGTCATTATTGCCACATCACCATTCAATTGACGAGCGAGGAAAAGGCAAAGTCTGATGAGCAGCTGCGGCTCGAAGCGCTTCGAGACGAGAGGATAGCCGCCAGAAAGGCTGAGAACGCGAAGAAGAAAGCATCGGCTCCGGCAAAGAAGGAAAAGAAAGAGAAAAAAGCCGCGATAGTTGAAGAAACGCCGACAGAGGAAACGATCGCAGCAGAGTCGGTTGAAGCTGTGGAAGCTGCTCCGGTTAAAGAAGCTGCCGCGGAACAGACTAAGGCCGAGGTCGTTGAAGAGAACAAGGCTGAGTTAGATGCTGAAGTTTCTGCTGCTCACGAAACATCGACACATACGACGGCTGAAGAAAATGCTGAAAAGCCGGCTGATGACGCCATGGAAAAGATAAACGAGGACCTAGAGAGGCAATAAAGCAATTTGCGATTTTAGATTTGCGATTTTTGATTTGAAGAAGATCAATCGCAAATCGAAAATCGAAAATCGAAAATAAATTATGGGACAGAAAGTTCATCCATACGGCTTTAGGGTCGGTTATAACAAAGATTGGCACTCGCATTGGTTTGCGAAACATGATTTTGCAAAATTTCTGGCCGAAGATCTGAAACTGAAGCGGGATCTTAAGAAGAAGTTTGCCGGCGGCGGCGTTTCGCATATTGATATTGAACGCGCGGCCACCAGATTGAAAATCATTATCTACACCTCGCGTCCGGGCATCATCATCGGCCGCAAAGGCGCTGAGATCGAAAGTCTTCGTGAGGAACTGTCGAGAAAGACTGGTAAGGAAGTGCTCGTTTCGATCCAGGAGATCCGCCATCCGGAACTCAATGCTCAACTTCAGGCCGAGAAGATCGCGCAGCAGCTTGAGAAACGCATTATGTTTCGCCGGGCGATGAAAAAGACGATGGAGGAATCGCAGCGTTTCGGCGCACAGGGCATCAAGGTGATGATCGCCGGCCGCCTGAACGGAGCAGAAATTGCGAGAACGGAATGGTCGCTGCAAGGGCGTTTGCCGCTGCACACTTTACGGTCTGATGTTGATTTTGGATTTGCAGAAGCTTTGACGACATTCGGCATCATCGGCGTAAAAGTTTGGATATATCGCGGCGAGATCCTTGATTCAAATGCTTCGATGGCACGCGGAACGACGACCGACCCGATGAATGAAGTGAAGGTCGAGCGCGGCGCAAGACGCAATGATCGCGGGCCCAGAAGGGACGACAGGAGATAGTCAATCGTTAATCGTAAATCGTAAATAGAAAAAACGATTCACGATTTACTATTCACGATTTACTATTCACGATTTACGAGGTTAAAGAGTTATGTTAATGCCAAAAAAGGTCAAGCACAGGCGAGTTATGAAAGGCCGTATGCGCGGAAAAGCGACACGCGGCGAAAAGCTCAGCTTTGGTGATTTTGGCCTCAAGACATTGGAGGCGGCGTGGATCACTGACCG